>NZ_JACVAN010000050.1:0-1013 GCF_014851895.1 Ensifer sp. ENS11
GGCTTCATCGCGCTGGTGAACTGAGCGCCGTCTGGATCCCCGATCCCGCCCATGAGGCGATGCGCGATCTGGTGCGGGCACGCCTGGCTGCCGTGCGCAGCCTGCGACAGGCGCGCCAGCAGCTCAGTGGATTCCTCCTGCGCCATGGCTGCCATTATGGCCGTCCAGCCTGGACGCAGATGCACCGCCGTTGGCTGGCAGGCCTCCGCTTCGCGCAACCGGCCCACTACATTGTGCTTGAGGATCATATCGCGACGATCGAGGCTGCTACGGACCGGCGGGATCGGCTGACGAAGCAAATCGAGATCATGTTGGGCGATTGGTCATTGGCCCCGGTCGTCCATGCATTGCAATCGCTGCGTGGCATGGCTCTGGTGACCGCAGCAACGATGATTGCCGAATTGGGCGATCTCAGCCGCTTCACAAACCCACGCCAATTGATGGCGTATCTTGGACTGGTGCCATCGGAGCATTCGAGCGGCGCAACCCGACGCCAGGGTGGCATTACGAAAGCGGGGAACGGAACCGCACGCCGCATGTTGATCGAGGCGGCCTGGAGCTACCGGTTTCCAGCAAGGGTGAGCCGCGAGCAATTGCTGCGCCAGGAGCAGCTTCCAAAAACGATCCGCGATACGGCGTGGAAAGCGCAGGTGCGGCTGTGCGGCCGCTATCGCAAGCTCACGAAGGCCGGAAAGCCAGCCACGACCGTGACCACAGCGATTGCGCGCGAACTGTCGGGCTTCGTCTGGTCGATTGCATGTCAGGTCGCGCGCCCGTTGAACACCGCCAAAGTCTAGATCAGCGAGGAGGAGAAGAGCCGATCAGAAAGCCATGTGCACCTGGGCAAGGCTGGGGGCACGGTCACGGCAGGAGAACCCTCGTTTCCACTATCAGCCGGTTTAATTCCGACGCTGCCAACTAGACTGAGGACGCTCCGCGACGCATCAGGTCCGGCGGTAACCAACCCGCGCATCAGAGCATGATCAACCGTCGTTCATTGACCGTGCCTCCTG
>NZ_JACVAN010000051.1:0-994 GCF_014851895.1 Ensifer sp. ENS11
CCCGCCTGGTTCACCGCGCCGAGCGCGAAAGTACCGAGATAGCTGCCGCCTTGCGCTACGAAGCCGGCGCTGTGCGTGTCGAGCGTATCGACGTCGGCGAAGGTCACCGCGCCGTTCTGTGCATGCGTTGTCGCATTCTCGCCCGCAGCACCGTCGGCGATCTCCGTCACCGAACCGCTCTGCACAGCAGAGGTGATCACCGGTGCGTCATTCGTGCCGGTGATCACGATCGTCACTGTTTGTGTCGCGACGCCGCCATGGCCGTCATTGACGAGCACGGTGTACTTCTGCGTCAGCGTCTGGCCGGCCTGTAGCGAGTCCAGCACGCCGTCGGCAACCTTGAAGTTCCAGCCGACCGTATCAGTCGCCTGGTTCACCGCGTCCAGCGAGAAGGTGCCGAGATAACCGCCGCCTTGCGGCCAGAAGCTGGTGCTGTGGGTGTCCAGTGTATCGACGTCGGCAAACGTCACTGCACCCCCCTGCACATGGACGACCGCATTTTCGCCGGCCGCGCCGTCAGCACGCTCCGTCACGGTAGCGCTCTGTGTACCCGACGTGATCACCGGTGCGTCGTTCGTCCCGAGGATTACGATCGTAACCGTCTGCGTCGCCGTGCCGCCATGGCCGTCATCGATGGTCACGTCATAGGTCTGCATCAGGATCTGGCCTGCCTGCAGCGAGTCGAGCACGCCGTCGGCAACCTGGAAGTTCCAGCCGACCTTGTCGGTCGCCTGATTCAGCGCGCTGAGCGAGAAGGTACCGAGATAGCCACTGCCCCCCGCTGCGAAGCTGGCGCTGTGGGTGTCGAGCGTATCGACGTCAGCAAAGGTCACCGCGCCGTTCTGCGCATGCGTTACCGCATTTTCGCCCACGGTACCGTCAAGCCGTTCCACCACGCCGCCAAGCTGCCAACCGGACGTGATCACCGGGGCGTCGTTGGTGCCGGTGATGACGATCGTCACCGTCTGCACTGCCGTGCCGCCATGGCCGTCAT
>NZ_JACVAN010000052.1:0-927 GCF_014851895.1 Ensifer sp. ENS11
GCGTCAGCGTCTGGCCGGCCTGCAGGCTGTCGAGCACGCCATCGGCGACCTCGAAGCTCCAGCCGACCGAGTCGCCCGCCTGGTTCACCGCCGCCAGCGCGAAAGTGCCGAGGTAGCTGGCGCCCTGGGCCGTGAAGCCGGCGCTGTGCGTGTCGAGCGTGTCGACGTCGGCAAAGGTTACCGCACCATTCTGTGCATGCGTTGTCGCATTCTCGCCCGCAACACCGTCGGCGATCTCCGTCACCGCACCGCTCTGCACCGCAGAGGTGATTACCGGAACGTCGTTCGTGCCGGTGATCACGATCGTCACCGTCTGCACTGCCGTGCCGCCATGGCCGTCATCGACGGTCACGTCGTACTTCTGCGTCAGCGTCTGGCCGGCCTGCAGGCTGTCCAGCACGCCGTCGGCGACCTCGAAGCTCCAGCCGACCGAGTCACCCGCCTGGTTCACCGCCGCCAGCGCGAAAGTGCCGAGGTAGCTGGCGCCCTGTGCGGTGAAGGAAGCGCTATGGGTGTCGAGCGTGTCGACGTCGGCAAAGGTCACCGCGCCGTTCTGCGCATGCGTTGTCGCATTCTCGCCCGCAGCACCGTCGGCAATCTCCGTCACCGCACCGCTCTGCACCGCAGAGGTGATCAGTGGAACGTCGTTCGTGCCGGTGATCACGATCGTCACCGTCTGCACTGCCGTGCCACCATGGCCGTCATCGACGGTCACGTCGTACTTCTGCGTCAGCGTCTGGCCAGCCTGCAGGCTGTCGAGCACGCCGTCGGCAACCTTGAAGCTCCAACTGACCGAATTGCCCGCCTGGTTCACCGCGCCGAGCGCGAAAGTACCGAGATAGCTGCCGCCTTGCGCTACGAAGCCGGCGCTGTGCGTGTCGAGCGTATCGACGTCGGCGAAGGTCACCGCGCCGTTCTGTGCATGCG
>NZ_JACVAN010000053.1:0-923 GCF_014851895.1 Ensifer sp. ENS11
GGGTACATTCTAATTTGAAGTGCGACATGCCAATGATTTCAATGGTTTCCCCTTGGAGATTTTGGGATGTCACGAAGCTATTCGCAGCTGAATCTGGCGGATCGTCGCCGCCTCTATCACTTTGTCGAACGCAAGGTGCCGATCAATGAAATGGCGCGCCAACTCGGTCGTCACCGTTCCACCATCTATCGCGAGATCAGGCGCAATACATTCCACGATCGCGAACTGCCCGAATACAGCGGCTACTTCCCAACGGTTGCCGACGACATCCGCAAAGAGCGACGGCGGCGTTTGAGGAAGCTGATGCGGCACCCGCAATTGCGCGCACTGGTCATCGAGCAGCTGAAGGCACTTTGGTCGCCGGAGCAGATCGCCGGCCGTCTGCTTGCCGATGGTGTGAGCGCCGTCCGCGTCTGCACCGAGACGATCTATCGCTTCATCTATGGCAAGGAAGATCAGGCGCTGGAACTCTATCAGCATCTGCCAGAAGGCCGTCGCAAGCGCCGCCCGCGCCGCTCCCGCAAGCCCCGCGACGGCTCGATCCCGTTGGACTGCAGGATCAGCCAACGCCCTGATTTCATTGCCGATCGGTCTCAGTTCGGCCACTGGGAGGGTGATCTGCTGATCTTCCGGCGCGACCTCGGTGAAGCCAATGTCACCTCGCTGGTCGAGCGCAAGAGCCGCTACACGGTGATGATCAAGAATGGCAGCCGTCACTCTCGTCCGCTCATCGACAAGATCATCGATGCCTTCTCACCGCTACCCGCCTTTGCCCGGCAGAGCTTCACCTTCGACCGTGGTACCGAGTTTCGCGGTTTCAAGGCTTTGGAAGATGGACTCGGCGCCAGGAGCTGGTTTTGCGATCCGAATTCACCGTGGCAGAAAGGCGCGGTCGAGAACACCAACAAGCGCATCCGTCGCTT
>NZ_JACVAN010000054.1:0-911 GCF_014851895.1 Ensifer sp. ENS11
TCTCCAATGAAAGAACACAAGGGGCGAAACGCCTTCGATTGGCGGCTTTTCCTTGGGTTCGGTTGGTTATTGATCGGCATTTTCGCCGATCGGCTAAATCTCTTCCTTCCGCGCGACAGGCATCTGCCGTTCGGTTCTTGAACCAGTCTCCAATGCGTGACCCTGATGCCGTGCTGGCTTCGGTCACAGAGTGGCGTTCGGCTCCCGGCTTCCCATTCTCCTTGAGGAGCGCAGCCCAGTCCTGCCGGGCTCGCTAGACGACAATCAGGACAGCCGGGATATCGTCGACGCGCCTTCCGTGGTGCTGGTGCCGCGCGGCTCGTAAGCGCGCTGGTCACGCAGGATCTGGAAGGCGATCGTCAAAAGCTTGCGCGCGATCGCCACACGCGCCTTGTTGGTTCCTCTGATCTTCAGATGCTCGTACTGGTCATGAAGTTGCGCATCGCTGGCGATGGCGGGGGTGACGGCTTCGACGAAAGCCCAGCGCAGCCACTTGTTGCCCTGCTTGATGATCTTGCCGTGAAAGGTCTTGCCGCCGGAGGAATAGGTCGAGGGCACCAGTCCGGCATAGGCGGCGAGCTTCTTCGGATTGCGAAAGCGGGATACATCGTCAATCTCCGCGTCGATCAGCCGGGCGAAGAACTCGCCGATGCCGGGGATCGTCTTCAACAGCTTGACGTTGGCATTGGCCTTGGTCATCGCCCGGATCGTTGCTTCCGACTGCTTGATCCGCACGTCAATGTCGCCGATGAAGGCGAGGCCACGGTCGATCTGGATGCGGTCGATCTCCGAGACGTTGACTTGCGCCAGCTGGACGCGGCCGGCCTTGCCAAACAGATCCCCGAGCTTCTTCAGCTGTGCCGTCTGCTCCGGATAGCGATCAAACACCGTGACAATGCGGTTCTTCGTCA
>NZ_JACVAN010000055.1:0-905 GCF_014851895.1 Ensifer sp. ENS11
GTCGGCAACCGGCAGGATCACTTCCTTGAATTTTTCCGACGAGCCGAGTGCACGGCCACCCGAGATGATGATCTTGGCCGAGGTCAGCTCCGGACGATCCGACGACGACAGCGCGTCGGCAACGAAGGTCGACAGACCCGGATTGGCCGCAGCCGCGATCGTCTCGAGCGAAGCCGAGCCACCTTCGGCAGCGGAGGCGAACGAGGCGGTGCGCACGGTGATGACCTTTTTCGCTTCCGTCGTCTGCACCGTCTGGATGGCGTTGCCGGCATAGATCGGACGCTTGAAGGTATCGGACGAGACCACCTCGGTGATTTCGGAAACCTGGGCAACATCGAGAAGCGCTGCAACCCGCGGCAGGACGTTCTTGCCGACCGAAGTGGCAGCAGCAAGGATGGTGTCGTAATTGCCCGACAGCGAAACGATCAGCGCCGCCAAGGGTTCGGCCAGATTGTTGGCAAGGCTTGCATCCTCGGCCACCAGCACCTTGGCAACGCCGGAAAGCTTGGCGGCCTGGTCGGCAGCCGCCTTGGCACCGGCACCGGCCACCAGCACATGCACGTCGCCGCCGATTTTGGCGGCCGCCGTCAGCGCCTTTGCGGTCTGGTCGGAAAGGTGGCTGCCGTCGTGGTCAGCCAGAAGCAGAATAGCCATGGTTTTGTTCTCCCTTTCGGTTCGAGCTCAACGATCCCTTGGCGATCGGAGCTCAACGGTTCTGACGTGGTTCATGCGTTTGTCCGCAAACCGGTTCCCACTTTGCGGAAGCATGAACTAGAGCACGCCGGCTTCGGTCTTGAGCTTTTCGACCAGTTCGGCCACCGACTTGACCTTGATGCCGGCCTTGCGGCCTTCCGGCTCCTCGGTCTTCAGCACCTTCAGCCGCGCGGTCGTGTCGACACCGAAGT
>NZ_JACVAN010000056.1:0-892 GCF_014851895.1 Ensifer sp. ENS11
CTGGATCACCTCCTTTCTAAGGAAGCTGTGGAATTGGAAGACGATCGGTTCGCCGATATGACCTTTCCCGTGCTTTTTAGAACATAGATCGGATCAGTCAGATCACGATCGAAACGCAATACGCCACTTAGATGCTTGCATCATGATGGTATGGCGAGAGCCGCCGTCCACGTTTCTCTTTCTCACAAGGATACGAACCACGCCCGCTTGTCGTTTGCGTCGAGCGAATGTTGCGTGCGTGCTTTACCCAAGATGGGCCCGTAGCTCAGGTGGTTAGAGCGCACGCCTGATAAGCGTGAGGTCGGCAGTTCGAGTCTGCCCGGGCCCACCATTCTCTTTGGAGAATGGTTGTTTGTCCTGACGCTGTCGCGATCTTCGATCGCTGCGCTCCGGACGGGCCGCCGAACGATCGGCGACGGGCTTTGCCCTTGCGGCTTTTGGCCGTTGGGTTGCTGACTTAGTTCACCGAAGCCGACGGCTTGCCGTTGGTGATCGAGACGGTTGGGGCTGTAGCTCAGCTGGGAGAGCACCTGCTTTGCAAGCAGGGGGTCAGCGGTTCGATCCCGCTCAGCTCCACCATTCGATTGGTGTTGAACTGGCGGAAAGATATCCTTGGAGAAATAAAAGTTTGCATCGGCTTTTAGGAGGTTGATGCCTGTTCTGATTACATTGTGAAGAGAAGATATGTCTGGAAGCTTCCAGGTGTTGAAGATGGTCGAAAGATCGTTGGAGACGTCCGAGCCCAGTCCTTATGAAACCATGGATGGTCTAGCCGACCGGATATGGAAGAGGGGCTGGAGGTAGGAAGGAAGCTTGTCTTATGGGCATGATCATTGTTTGGGTGTTCTTCGGAGCGCCCTTCTGGTGTTCGTGCCTGATTGGTGTTGCCTGA
>NZ_JACVAN010000057.1:0-839 GCF_014851895.1 Ensifer sp. ENS11
CTAGGCTCAGGACCTATTAATTTCGTTTGAGATGTGATTCACGGTTTCCGACAGGAGGCCGTGATGGATGATTTGTTTTTGTTGAGCGAGCGCCAGATGGCGCGGATCGAACCGCACTTCCCTTTGGCGCATGGCATTCCGCGGGTGGACGACCGCCGGGTGATCAGCGGCATCGTCTACGTCATCAAGCACGGGCTGCAGTGGAAGGATGCGCCGAAGGACTACGGTCCGCACAAAACGCTCTACAACCGTTTCATCCGATGGAGCCGTCTTGGTGTCTTTGACCGCATCTTTGCGGCCCTTGCGGGAGATGGCCCGAAGCCCGAGCGGATCATGATCGACGCCACGCATCTCAAAGCACATCGCACGGCCGCAAGCCTGCTAAAAAAGGGGATGTTCCCCGTCGTATCGGGCGAACCAAAGGTGGACTGAACTCCAAGCTGCATACGGTCTGCGATGATGAGGGCCGCCCAATCGTCATGCTGCTCAGTGAAGGCCAGATGAGCGACCACAAAGGCGCACGGCTCGTTCTCGACGCGTTGCCACCCGCCAGGGCCCTCATCGCCGATCGCGGCTACGACAGCACGCCATTCCGAGAAGCGCTGCAGGCAAAAGGCATCGAACCCTGCATTCCATCGAGCCGAAGCCGGAAAGTGCCATACCCCTATGACAAGACACTTTATCGCAAGCGCCACAAAGTCGAGAACCTCTTCGCAAAGCTCAAGGACTGGCGGCGCATCGCAACCCGCTACGACCGATGCGCGCACACCTTCTTCTCCGCAATATGCATCGCCGCGACCGTCATCTTCTGGCTCTGATCAATGAGTCCTGAGCCTAGC
>NZ_JACVAN010000058.1:0-784 GCF_014851895.1 Ensifer sp. ENS11
CCTTCCTCGGCCTGGAAGACACGATCCTTTATTCCTCCTGTTTCGACGCCAATGGCGGCCTGTTCGAGACGCTGCTGGGCGAAGAGGACGCGATCATCTCCGACGCCTTGAACCACGCCTCGATCATCGACGGCGTGCGCCTCTCCAAGGCCAAGCGCTTCCGCTATGCCAACAACGACATGGCGGCGCTGGAGGAAGAGCTGAAGAAGGCCGAAGGCAGTCGCTTCAAGCTGATCGCCACCGACGGCGTGTTCTCGATGGACGGCATCATCGCCAATCTCGGGGGCGTCTGTGACCTCGCCGAGAAGTATGGCGCCATGGTCATGGTCGATGACAGCCATGCGGTCGGCTTCGTCGGCAGGAACGGTCGCGGCTCGGCCGAACATTGCGGTGTCGAGGGCCGCGTCGACATCATCACCGGCACGCTCGGCAAGGCGCTCGGCGGCGCCTCGGGCGGTTACACGTCGGCCAAGGCCGAGGTTGTCGACTGGCTGCGCCAGCGCTCGCGGCCCTATCTGTTTTCCAACACGCTGGCGCCGGTGATTGCCGCCGCCTCGCTCAAAGTGTTCGACCTGATCGACAACGGCGATGCGCTGCGGGCGCGGCTGTCGGACAATGCGGCGCTGTTTCGTGACCAGATGTCGAAGCTCGGCTTCACGCTGGCCGGCGAGGGCCATCCGATCATCCCGGTGATGCTCGGCGATGCCGCACTGGCGCAGGAGATGGCGGCGCGCATGCTCAAGAAGGGCGTCTACGTCATCGGCTTCTCCTTCCCGGTGGTGCC
>NZ_JACVAN010000059.1:0-749 GCF_014851895.1 Ensifer sp. ENS11
GGCAGTTCGATTTCGGCATGCGGATGGTTGCGGCCGAGGTCGAGTTCGAGATGGCGGGTACCGGCGACGCGGCGGCTGGCGGTGACCAGGCCGGCGAGACAGCCGCCGCAGCCATCGATCAGCTCGATGTCGTGCGGGCGGAAGTAGAGGGTGGCCGGGCCGTCGGGCTCGGTCGGGGCTCTGAGGCCGATCGGCCGGTCCTCGAACCAGATCTCGCCGTTGGCAAGGGTGACGGCAAGCGCGTTCGACTGGCCGATGAAGCCGTAGACGAACGGCGACACCGGATGGTCGTAGATCTCGTCGGGGGTGCCGACCTGTTCGATCGTGCCCTTGCTCATCACCACCACCCGGTCGGCAAGCTCCAGCGCCTCTTCCTGGTCATGGGTGACGAAGATGGTGGTGTGGCCGGTGCGGTCGTGGATCTCGCGCAGCCAGCGCCTGAGTTCCTTCCTGACCTGGGCATCGAGTGCGCCGAAGGGCTCGTCGAGCAGAAGCACGTTCGGCTCGACCGCCATGGCGCGGGCGAGCGCCACGCGCTGGCGCTGGCCGCCCGACAGCTGCGCCGGATAACGCTTCTCAAGCCCGGAGAGCTGGACGAGATCGATGAGATCAAGCGCGCGCTTGCGGATGTCGGCCGCCGGTGGCCGGCGGTTGGCCGGACGCACCTTCAGCCCGAAGGCGACATTGTCGAGCACCGTCATGTGACGGAACAGGGCATAGTGCTGGAACACGAAGCCGATGTTGCGCTC
>NZ_JACVAN010000005.1:0-431354 GCF_014851895.1 Ensifer sp. ENS11
TCTGGTCCCATAGTGGGAGGGCCACGCAGGCCGATCCCGGAGAGAAGCGCGATACTGCGAAGACATCAATCAACCATAGCTACGGACAGTCAGAAGGTGCTTGACCTCACCACGCCGAATAGAGAAGACATCCAAATCCGTTTGTGCGTAATTGAGGAAGTACCCCGTAAATACCGTCGCCCCCACGTAAGCAAACACGTCGGCTAGTTGCTCATCGCTCCAGCCGGCGAATTGAGCGGCCTTCCAGGTGACGTCGGCAACGTTTCCCGAATTGGCAGCCACTTCCCTGACCAGGCGGCCAGCACATCGATTTTGACGTCGTTTGTCGAGGTGCCCGTCGTTAAGGCACCGACCTGCTCTTCGGTCCAGCCATTCATCTGGGCGAGCCGACTGGCGATACGGCTCATGTAGGCGTTGCCGACCGCAGCCGCGAGGGTGAGGGCCGCACCCACCTTCGGGTCGAAGGTAGTGTGCTCGGCAAGCACGGCGCGCAGGGACGTGTACGCTGTCAGGACCGTGGCGCGCACGCCGATCTTGGCGATGTGCTTTTCGACCTCATACTTGCTGTCGAAGTGCGGGACGCCCGTCTGTCGATTGGCAGAGCCGACCGAGTTGAAGACGAGGTGTACGCCTGTGGCCTTGGCTGCGTCCGCGGCGGAGATGCCCTGCCGCGTCTCGGCTTGCGGACCTCCTTCGAATGGCGTCGTCATCACGAAGAGAGAGGTCGCTCCTTCGAGCGCCTTGGTGAGCGTGGCCGTGTCTTCGAGTGAGGCGCGGATGAGGGTGGCGCCAGCGTTTGCGAGCTTCCTTGCCTTCGCGGAGTCGGTATTGCGCGTGACGGCGCGAACCTCGTGGCCGCGCTCCAGCAGGTTCTTCGCGACAGCGCCGCCTTGTTGGCCTGTGGCTCCCGTGACGACGACAGCAAGCTTCTGACTCATGACCAATCTCCTTTCACTGGACCAAATTGGGCCGCCGCCCGTTGGGCCGAGCGGCGACCCAACGCGTTCAGCCGACTGAAGCCAGTGCGGATGTGGCCTGACGCCCGGTCTGCAGCGTGTGGCTCCACCAGGAAAAGTCATCCAACAGAACGCCCGCCGCCTGTTCGAGATGCGGAAAATCCGCGAAATCCTTGCCCTGCTGCCAGATGCCAAGGAACTCGGCCATGCCGATGTTCACGGACTTGGGGATCGGCGCCATCTGAAGTTCGACGGCAACCATGCGCAGTTGCTCGATGGCGCGTGCGGCCCCGACGCCGCCATACCCGACGAAGGCGGCCGGCTTGCGGTTGAATTGCTGGAAGGCATAGTCCAGCGCGTTCTTCAGCACTGCGCTGTATCCGTGATTGTATTCGGGCGTGACGAAGACGAACCCGTCCAACGCGGCCAGCTTCGCCGCCCAACGCTCTGCGACGTGATCCTTCGGCTGCATCCAGGCCGGCGATGCCGGCTCATCGAAGAATGGCATCGGGTAGTCGCGCAGGTCGACAATTTCGACGCTGAGATCGCTGCGCCGAGCGGCAATCTTGTGAAACCATGCGGCCGCCCGCTCGCTGAAGCGGCCCTCTCGCGTCGAGCCGACGACGATGCCGATATGTGGGTTCTTGGACATGTGGGTGCTTCCTTTCAGGCTTGTCGAACAATCGGGACTGCGTGCAATTCCCGCTGTCCCTAAAATGCTCGCCGCATATTTAATTGACTAGGCGGGGCTATCGGATTTAACTCCCCCATTTTTAGAAGGAATATCGACGATGCTCGACCTGAACGACATCGGCCTGTTCGTGCAGGTTGTTCGCTTTGGCAGTTTCGCGGAGGCCGGACGTCGTTTGGGGATTCCCGCCAATACGGTCAGCCGGCGCATTCAGGAATTGGAAGAGCAGCTCGGCGCCCGGCTCATGCAGCGATCCACCCGGAAGCTGAAACTCACCGATGCCGGACATGAACTCTACGATAATAGCGCTGCGGCCGTGGATGGACTGCAACAAGCGGGAGAGGATCTGATTGCCGGCGCGCGGGTGCCGAGGGGGCTGATACGTGTGGCGATGCCCGCCGACTTCTTCGACTTCTACAAAATGGAATGGATAGCCGAGTTCCTGGCCTCGCACCCACAAGTGCGTATCGAGTTCGTGTTAAGCGACGCCACGGTTGATCTTATCGAAGAAGGCATCGATGTCGCCTTCCGAGGGAACGCAACGCGTGGTCCGAACTATGTTGTCCGCAAGATCCAAACCCGCTCGTTCGGACTTGTCGCCAGCCCCTCCTACCTTGCCGCGCGCGGGACGCCTGTCACATTGCAGGAGCTGACCCGTCATGACTGTCTGTTCATGCCACAGGCCCGGGACTATGCGACCTGGCGCCTTCAAGGTCCCGACGGCGCCGAGGAGGAGGTGACTGTCACCGGCCGCGTGATGGCGAATACCGCACAGGCGATCCGAAAGGCGGCGATAGCAGGCCTCGGCATCGCGTTGACACCAATCCTGGGCACAGCCGATTTCGCGGTCGGCCGACTGGTGCCGGTGTTGCCCCAATACATGCGCCGCAATCTCGGCATGAGCGTCGTCTACCCCAACCGGGCCCACTTGCCACTGGCGGTTTCGGCTTTCATCGACTCCGTCGTCGGCAAGATACGTGCCGAATTGTTGAGCGAACAAGGATTGCAGCAATTCGCGCCAGCTGCCGATCCAACTTCAGAAGGGCCCGACCCACGGCTCTGATATAGCATCGGTAGGTCGGCAATAGACGTCAAGATGCCCCGGTTTTCCGGGGCCTATGTCAGTGTTCCGCTCCGTACGCGCTCCTGCAGGACTCCGGGCACGCTCGTCGGGTCCTTTCAGCCGCGAAGACTCGTCCGCCTCAGGAAATCGCCCCAAGCACCTCGTGGGTTATGGCCCACAATGCCTGCCGCGCATTCGGGTCGTCGGCGGGCGAGACAGGCTCCAGCGGCGTTGCATCCTCCACCGAGAGGGCGGCCGATTTGCGCCGCGGTCTCGTGAACCGCGCCAAACTCTTGTATGCTTATCGGAGCGCGTCTTGTCATATGCGATCTGAGAAAAGCGGGGGCGAAATGTCCACTCAAGCGCTGCTAATAGTGCATGCCGATGTTCCGAATGAAGTGGACCGAGCCCTCTTCGACCAATGGTACGATCGCCATATGCCAGACGCATTGCGCGTGTTTGGGGCGCTCCGGGCTTGGCGCACCTGGAGCCGAACCGATCCCTCGAAGCACACTGCCTTCTATGAGTTCTCTAGTTTAGAGGCGGCGAACGCCGCTATTCAATCCGCGGGCAACGAATTTGATACCAAATGGGGCGGGCGGGCGTCACGCACGCGAGACATTGTTGAGGTTGTTCAGCGGCTACCGGATTAAGACTGAGACACTATCAAAAGACTGCCTGCGTCTGTTTCGGGCCGATAGCTGACATCAACCAGCGAGTTACCTATCACAAATATCCGCCCGTAGCGGTCCCGAACTCAGCATCCATGGCGAGACGAACGATAATGTCCGCGCCTCGACGGGGATCGCCAATCTTCAGCCTCGTCAGGATCCGTTCGAGCATTGGCGCAATGCTCAGCTCGCGCCCCAGACCAGTGACATTAAAACCCGGGTCTAGGCAGATCACTGCCACGCCGGTTCCTTCCAGCTGCCGCGAAAGTTCGAGGGATAACATGATGCTATGGACCGTAGCGCGACTAGCCGCCTGGTGCGACAGCTAAAGCAAGCCGGAATCGTCGAGTCTCGTCCCGATCCGGCCGACAAGCGTGGCGTAATACTGTCCCTGACAGACCAGGGCGCCACCAAGATACGCGCAGCGATCAAGTACAAGGGCGAGGTTTTCGCCGTCGTCTCCACGGCTGGAGCGAGGCGGATCTACGCCTCTTTACGGCCCTGCTTCGTCGCTTCAACTCCGGCACAGCAAACTAGGACCAGCCCCCGAAGAGCACAGACATGGTGATCGGCCTTAGCGGAATCCACCGTGGTTGCACGAGAACGGTCATTCGGGAACGTCAAGGCGGACGTAATCGCCGCAAGGAAGTCGCTTTTTCACCGTGGCAATTGCTGCAACGTCATCCGATGCTCGCCGTATGCTCGGCCACACCCCGACGCGGCCGGCCGCGTTGTAGCGCGCATCGTGTCGGTGATGGACAATCTCGCAAATCATCCGGCCATGGGCGTGTCGGCCGCTGTAATAGACAGATGGCCTCCTTTCGAGGAGGCCATCCTGCACACGATCCGGAGGGATTAAGTTCGGGATCGCTTTTGCGCGTGCACTAATATAATGGCGAAAGCGCAGGATTGTTCCCATCCAACGATCGGCTCGCGAGGGCTTCCCGCCTACCGGCGTCAAACCCTCTGCCGACTTCTTCCTGCCGGTCGAAATTTCGCGCAACGACCAATTGATATTATTGTTCCGCCTCTAGTTACCTACAAGGTAAAGCCCTGGAGGAACTACATGATACGCTATGTGCTTTTGCTGAACCTGGTCGCATCTCCAGCTTTCGCCCAGTCAGGGGATCTGGAAGCGATATGCGCCACGGTCGCAAAAAACTTCCTTCTGACCGATGTGTTGCATCTTGGAATTGTTCAGTCCTTCCCGGAACTGAAGCCGCCGGGCGTGCGGCTGACCTATTCGACTCGTGCCAACGTGGCAAAATCGGAAATGTCGGACACGTTTGAATGTGAATTCAGTGACGCAAAGCCGCCCTTTGCATTGGTCCGGTTTTGCCAATCGAACACCTGCTATACGCCCCAGGAGGAGGACGCTGCGCGAAAAAGGCGGTTCGATGAGATGCGTATCCTTTTGGAGCGATCACAAAAATAGCCCGGGACCCGGACGGCTGCGATGAGAGACCGCGCCAAACTTTTCCACTGCCGATCATCAGGTTTTGTGGCTGCGCCGCATTCGGGGATATTGAGGCTGTAGGAAGAGCACTTTCCTGATGGAGCAACTTCTCCTGTTCAAACACGATTGACGCTGCGGCAGTTCCACAGCGCAATTGACGAGCCGTGCCGTGCGCCATCCAACCATCGAGGATGTCGCCCGGCTTGCCATGCGTCGCGGCCGTTGGCGTGTTGACGATCGGGTATGCAAGAAACTTCGGAACGCTCAGTGGGAACTTTCCTTAACAATTAGGGTTTGCTCATATGATGATGAAAGGAGTTTCGCAATGATCCTGATCGCGCCCGATGGTGATAGACTTTATGGATACAGCGCGCTGCTGGATTCGATACGCGGTGCCGTGAGTTCCGAGGCACCGTTCGACACACGAGGCCTTTGTTTTCGTGCGCTCGGCGACGTGGTGATTATAGAAGGCGTACTGCGGGAACGGGACGCTTCGCAAACCATTCGACGGATAGCCGAGGAGATTGCCGGGGCCGAGCGCGTGGTCGTCCGCATTGGTTGCCCGCTGGATCTACCAGAAACCAAGTGACGCCGATCGAGAAAGAGAATGCTGGTTTTCGCTTTGTACATGGATCGGCGGCCCGTCGCAGGCGCGCTTACAGGGCTTCATGAGAGATTGGCGGTTTGGGGCGTCGTCAGCGCCGACGAGGCCGAGGAAGCCTTGAAGATAATTGCCCGCAGCAGCGACATTTCGGCCGCCCGAGCTTCAAGTCCCTTGACCATCCACCCCTCCCAGCGGTCCCGGAACCTTCAGTCCCGTCAATCGCTTCTTGTCATTGAACCTGGAGGAACTGGACATGTCCAAGAAGACTGCTGACCCACCCAAGAGGGTCGACCCTAGAGCACAGCCAATCCGCCGTCCCGACGACAAGGAAGCGCCATCGGAGCCCGACGACCGCAAACATCCCGCGCGAGATATAAGAGAGATGCCAGCGCCGAACCCAAACGGTGACCCTGCAGACGGGAGTTAGCCCGGTCCACCGCTGCACATGAAGGTGATGTGAGAATCTCTTAAATTTCGCCAAGCACCGTCACGCGCTATCGGCCGGAGCTTAATTCAAGATGGATTTCAAAGGGGCAAGGTCACGGACGCTAGATGTTTATGCGCGCCAGGGATATCTGGAGCAGCCCGGTGCGAGGTCAGCAGGTTTGGAACAATTCGCCAGCGCCCGCGTTTTATGGACACCCCATGACAGCTGGCAGCCCCCCGGCAACAGCTGTCGTTCTCTCGGCCCCTCCCGCAGGGGCCTTTTCTTTGCGGGCGTCAATTGCCCGCTTGAACATCCATTCGCTGCACCTAATTTAAACTGTCTTTCTTCATCCGCTTGCATGTGAAGGAGGAACCCATGTTCATTGCGGAAATGCCATGGTCTGTGCCGCTCTTGGTAAAGTTTCAGAACGGCACGCATCACGTCTTCTCGTCCGTCTATGAGGCTCTTGATTTCCTGGAAAATGAGTGGCCGCTTCGTCGAGGACAGCGCTACGAGCGCGCGGTCAGGACTTGCCGCGGTGCACTTCAGCGGGCGACCCCAGTCGCCGTCGCGCGCGAAGCGTTCATCGCAGCGTGTCTTGAAGCCGGTTTGCCGGCCACTGCTGCATTTGAGCAGGTGGAGGTGCCCCGGGGCAGCAATCCTCAAAGGGCTGCGTAAGGTTACATTGGCGATCACGGAACGACCTCCGGCGATCCACGCAAACCGGGGCCCTGCTTCTGCCGGGACCGCTTCGGAACGAAGGCTGCATCCGATCGTTATCCCTGCGAAGAAAAGGACAGGGCGATGATCGAAACTTGGAACGAATGCGTCATCATCCAGCTTCCCGACCTCGACGGAGTGCAGATGGTTTGGACGCCCGCGCGGGCAGCTACTTTGCTTAACGACAGCTGGCCGGTAGACTATGGCGTCGCCTTCACCGACGCCCTCAACAAGTGCACGGACGCAATGCTTGGTACCTACCCTTGGGAACAAGCCCGTGAGGCGTTTGTCGAGGCAATCGCCGAGGCCAAGATTACAAAACTGCACTGACATCACGCTGCCGCCTTCGTCTTGCACATACTGAATTGCGGCGTCGTGAAAACGAGGCGCCGAAAGCGGCCGCACGAAGGGAACTCGTCGGCCCTTCCCGGCGTTATCTGGCCGGAGGTACGCTCATGTCCAAACATATCAATGATCAAAAACTGCGTTCGCAGCCCCACCAACCTGTGTTCGACGTCGTGGAGCATTGCATCCGCCACAGCATAAGCAGCAGGGATCAGGGCAGGCTCCTTTCCCTGTTGGGCAAGTTCGCGAGCAGACATGAGCTCGAAACCAACGCCCCGCCCAAACGACCGCGCTTTCGTTGACCCAACTGCGGTGCAGATCGTTTGACGAGTGTGAAAGTGGCCCGCGAACCAATACGCTGGAAGGCGCCTCGTTACCGATAGGAGTCGCCAGCGACGCGACCTCTTTTACCACTGGGCAGCCCCCGTCGGTGACGGTGTCAATATCGATTGATACAAGTACCGAACGTGACACGCGGGAAGCGCTGCCTCGGAAAGCGCAAATGACGCGCGCGCAGTGATTTCGCCTTCCCCCTCCCGGCCCACCTCACGCTCAAAGGCAGAGATTTTCCGCCCTGACCTTCCCGGTCGGAATTATGAGCGGCGCTAAAGCGGACAGGACGCCTCCTCTCGAACCTTATGTGAGAAAAGGGTGGGCTGGCGTCGACCGCCACGGCCGCATGCGACCGAGTGACGATTGCAAGCCTTTTTTCATTGGCTTCATCACCGCGCCGTCGACAACATGCCGGCTCGCACCGGACTTTGACCCAAGGACTATGCTATTCAGGATCGTCAACGATTCTGAGTATGTGTGTGATGAGCTCCAAGACCCGCGGCTACCTCTTCGCCTTCCTGGCGATCTGCATTTTCGCCGCCCAGGACGCCATCACCAAGTACCTTGGTGACCGTTACCCGGCGCTTTTCATAACCATGATACGGTTCTGGGCGTTTGCGCTCTTCGTATTCTGTTTCGCCGCATCGTCACCGGGCGGATATCGCCGCGCCGTTCAGACGCGTCATCCTTGGTTACAGATTGCACGCGGACTTTTGCTCGTCGCGGAAATCGTCATCATCGTCTTTTCCTACGTTCATGCCGGGCTCGCCATGAGCCAGTCGATCTTTCAGGCAACGCCGCTGATCATCACGGTCCTGTCAATTCCGCTGCTGGGAGAGACGGTAGGATGGCGGCGCGGCACGGCGGTACTGGTTGGACTGATTGGCGTTTTGGTGATCATAAACCCCGTAGATGTTCACTTCGACATGTCGCTTCTTCTGCCGCTCGCAGCATCCGTGCTGTTTGCGCTCTACAGCATCGCCACGCGCGCGGTCAGCCATGAGGATTCGGCAGTCACAAGCCTCTTTTATGCCGGCGTCGTCGGTGCTCTCGCGATTTCACTCATTGGCCCCTTCTATTGGACCGAAGTCCAGACTTTCGACTGGCTTGCGCTGGCAGCGCTTTGCGTCTGCGGTACGCTCAGTCACTACTTCCTGATCAGGGCGTATGGGCTGCTGCCTGCCGCCGAAGTTCAGCCTGTCACCTATTTTCAGCTGGTTCTCAATGTCATTGTAGCGGTGATGTTGTTCGACGAGAATTTAACGCACAACATGATCGCAGGCGCTCTCATCGTCGTCGGCGCGGGCCTTTTCACCATCTGGCGAGAACATCAATTGACGAAGCGGTCGTAGGCAGGATTGTGGGCGCCATCCGCGTCCAAAGGCCAGTGCCTCGCGGCGGGTGATTTCGACGTTGGTATGTTTTCATTCGAGTTATACCTTTTTCCAAGAAAGGCATAACAACGAGAGGAGCGGAGCAAGAGAGACAATCGGCGGCGGCAAAAGTCCCTGTGCCGCGACGTTGCAAAACGTCCAACCGCGATGGCGGGAACACAATCACATAACCGCTGTGATTGATCCGATGTCTCAGCCCATCCTACCCGCCTTGGCCGCGCTCATCCATTCTCGAACCTCCAGAACAGCGGCCGGGTGGCGCGGCTTGCGAGGCGAGACCAGATAGAAGTCCGCTCCAACGCGCAATTCTGGCGTGAACGGGCGGACAAGACGACGGGAACCCAGATCGTCCGTCACGAAGAACAGGCTGGCGAGAGCGAGGCCCTGCCCTGCCGCCGCTGCCTCGATCGCGAGCGAGGTTTGGTTGAACCGGATGTTCTTGCCCGAGGTGGCGACCCCTGCGGGAAAGGCAACATCCAGAAACTGGGGCCAGAAATCATGGGCATCATGTAGCAACGCATAATGGCTGAGATTTTCAGGCTGTGTTGGCGGTCCAAGCTTCTCGATCAACAGAGGGCTTGCGACAGCAACGATCACGTTTTCGTACAGGAGGTCGGCGATCAGACCCGGTCCGAAGGGCGGACGCCCGTAGCGCACCGCCAAGTCCACCGCGTCGGTTTGGAAATTGGAGATCCGGTCGGTCGCCAGAATGCGCAGGCCGATGTCGGGATGCATCTCCGTGAAGTCCGGCAACCGTGGGATCAGCCAGCGTGACGCGAAGGTTGGCGTCACGCTGATGGTCAGATGCCGTGGTTCGGGTTTCAGGGCTTCCGTCGCATCGGAAATCAGTTCGAAGGCGCGGCTGATATTGCCCACATAGCTGCGCCCAACGTCGGTGAGCGCAAGCGTCCGCGTATGGCGCTCGAATAGCTTCAGGCCGAGGGAGGTTTCCAAACCGCGCACTTGCTGCGCGACTGCACCCTGCGTCACTCCCAACTCTTCAGCGGCGAGGCGGAAGTTCAGATGTCGCGATGCGGCCTCGAAGGCACGCAATGCGTTCAGCGGCGGAAGTCGCCGATTACCGTCAGCCATGCGATAGTTTTTCTACTGGATGATAAGTGTTGTTCTGGTTCGTGAGCCTAGACGAAAGATGCTATCACTGTGGGCAATTAACGCAAATCCCGATGAAGGAAACGAATATGTCAGCAGAAAAAGTGGCGATCGTCGTGGCGGGTGGTTCTGGTATGGGTGCGGCCTCGGCCCGGCGTCTGGCCGCTGACGGGTTCAAGGTGGCCATCCTGTCATCCTCGGGCAAGGGAGAGGCGCTGGCGCAGGAACTCGGCGGATTTGGCCTCACCGGATCGAACCAATCCAACGACGACCTGAAGCGCCTGGTGGATGGTACGGTGGACCGTTGGGGCCGGATCGACGTGCTGGTGAACAGCGCAGGGCATGGGCCGAGGAAGCCGATCCTTGAGATTACGGATGAGGACTGGCATACCGGAATCGACGTTTACTTCCTGAATGCCGTGCGACCGACACGGCTGGTAACGCCCATAATGCAAGGCCAGAAATCCGGCTCGATCATAAACATCTCCACCGCATGGGCATTCGAACCAAGCGCCATGTTTCCGACCTCGGCGGTGGCGCGCGCGGGCCTTGCCTCCTTCACAAAGGTGTTTGCCGACACCTATGCGGCCGAGAATATCCGCATGAACAATATCCTGCCCGGCTGGATCGACAGCCTTCCGGCCACCGAGGAACGGCGCGAGGGCGTGCCTATGAAAAGGTATGGCACCAGCGACGAAATCGCCGCAACGGTGGCATTTCTTGCCTCCGATGGTGCGGCCTACATCACGGGCCAGAACATTCGTGTTGACGGCGGCATCACGCGCTCCGTGTGATCGCTGCTGTTGTATCGTCATGTGAGAAGGTTCGGGTCAAGGATTGTTGGGTGGGATCCCGATTTCCTCCATCCAGGCCTGAGAGACCGGCATTTTACCGGCCCGGTCTACGGGCCTGTACAACCTCAATGGCCGGCTCAGTCTGCGTGCACTGCGGGCTCACTCATTGGGGCGCTACCCTTCTGGGCACCCCGCCCCTGTTCCTTGCCATTGATGGCTGAGCCATGCCATTAAGCTCTGACACGCAAAACGGCCGCGAAGGACCGCTTTGCAGCGCAAGGCGCAGCAGGCGGCACGCTCCGGCTGCTTCTCCGTGAGGCACGGCCGACACATTTCAGGAGAACTCATGTTTGACCACGTCAAATTCGGAGTGAGCGACTATGCAGCGAGCAAAGCGTTCTTCCTGAGCGCACTCGAACCGCTCGGTGTAGCTGTCGTCGCGGAGGGGCCGCCGACATACGGTGTCGAGCTTAGCCCAAAGGGCAAGGCTTCACTGTGCCTGTACCAAACCGAGGAGAAGCCGGCGCATCTTCATTTGGCGTTCACGGCCGACAATCGCCAGCAGGTCGAAGCTTTCTATCGCGCCGCTCTGGAGGCGGGCGGCAAAGACAATGGTGCGCCCGGTCTGCGCCCGCACTACCACGCGAACTACTATGCAGCTTTCGTCATTGGTCCGGACGGGCACAATATCGAAGTGGTTTGCCACGAACCGGGGGCCTAACCCTTCCATCGCGGGGACGACCACAAGCGGACCTCCCCCCACCGGCCGCCGCCGCTCATGTCAAGCGTTGACCGTCTGCTTCCAGACCCAAAAACCGACACCGGATCAACGCCTTGGCCGGGTTCAGCGTCGGACATCACGCTCGACGAAGAGCCTCCAGTGCGGCCCGATGGATTTTTTCGTTCGCCGCCATCAACACGGTGTCATACCGGCGCGCGTCCGCGAGTGGTCTGCCTTCCCAATCCGTCACAATGCCGCCGGCGCCGAGCACGATCGGCATCTGCGGGAGAATATCGTAGTCGAAGACATTGCTTTCGACGAGGAGATCGATGCTGCCGAAGGCCAGGAGGCCGGCGGCGTAGCAGTCGTGCGAGAACCGGGTGAAGTGGACCTTTGCGGCCAACTCGGCGAATTGGCTATGGCGTTCGCGATCGAACTGTTCCAGGGCAGAGGTGTAGAGAATCGCCCGGTCGATAGCCGTTCGATCGCTGGTTCGGATCGGGTCGCCGTTGAGGGTCGCCGGCGTGCCGGGCAGGCCGAGCCAGCGTTCGTCCGTGATCGGCTGATTGATCATGCCGAGCATGGGTTCACCGCGATAAAGAAGGGCGATCTGCGTGCCGAAGGCGAGCGAGCCGGAGACGAAGGATTTCGTGCCGTCGATGGGATCGAGCACCCAGATCCATTCGGCATCCGTCCGGCAGGCGCCGAACTCCTCGCCCCTGATGCCGTGATCGGGAAAATGGACCTCGATCATTTGCCGCATCGCTGCTTCCGCATCGCGGTCGGCGATGGTGACGGGACTGGCATCGGCCTTGGCGTCGATGGCAAGGCGCTGGCGGAAATACGGGCGGATCACATCGGCGGCAGCGTCCGCCATGGCGTGGGCGAGCGCCAGAAAGGCCGGCGGGCAGGTTTGTGCAGGCGTCATGCTTGGTTCCTTTCGGCTTCGGTCGCAATCTCACGCAACAGGGTTCTGACAGTCTCGACCTGCCTTTGGGCGGCGGCGGCCTCCTGCCGCAGACGCGCTGTCAGATTGCCGGGCCCGATATCGGTAAAGCTCGCCGGGCGGGCGGCAATGAACGGGTCCGGCCCATCCGAAGGCAACCGCAGGGCGGGCGCGAAATACCCTTCTTCCTCCTCCAGCCCGAAGGCCAGAACCTGCGGTCGGTCTTCGCCCAGAAGCAGCAATTCCACAAACATCGCCGCCATCGGCAGATGCCCCTCGCCGGACAGGCAGGCAAGATGGGCCCAGCCACCACGATCCGGCTGGACGAGGCAATCCTTCACATGCACTTCGGCAATGTAGGGCGCCTGCAGCGCCAGCGCCGGCAGCGGCAATTCGTAGGCATTGATCATGTTGCCGAAATCGAACAGCAGGCCGAGGCGCGGATTGTCGACTGCCCGCAGGATACGGATCAGCTCTTCGGACGTCAGGTCCTCATGCTGTTCGAGCGTGTAGCGCAGCTGCGCCTGCGGATCGAAATCGGCGAGGCGCCGCAGGTCTGCGATCGTCCACTCGACGATCTCGGAAATGCGACCCTCGTAACGCGGATAGCAGCGCAGCGAGGTGGCGCCGGCGGCAAGCGCGATGCGCACGGCATCCGAGAGCCCGGCCGCTTCCGTCGTGCTGGTCTCGACATGCAGTTCCAGCCCGTGGCGCGCGACAGCCTCCGCAAAGGCTTGCAGAGCCGCGTCCGGCATCCGGCTCAGGCTTGCCTGCTCGCCGTCCTCGACATGGATCTTGATGCCGCAAAGCTGCTGCGCTTGGGCGAATTCGATGAGATGCAGCGGCGTCATTCCGCCGAAGCGCATGTTGAGATGAAAGGCATAGGCATGCGCAAACAGCGGGGCGCTCCTCGCCCGCGTGGCAAGTCGGCCGCGGCTTTCAGCGGCAAGGGCTGCAATTTTCGCCCGCCAGTCCGGGCGCGGCATGGCGTTCCATGGCATATCCTTCACGGTGCCGGTTCCTCCGCAAGATAATCGTGTTGGTTGACGGGCGATCCGCCGCCGTCAGGCGGCCAGCACCAGAAGGTCGCGCTCCGAAACGCTGACCTCGACTGGCGCGCCGATCGCCGGCGGCGGCCTGTCGGGCTGGTTGAACGTATCGAGCGAGAGGAGCTGGCCGGCGACCGCGACGCGGACGCGGATCACCGAACCGAGGAAATGCACCTCGGCGATATGGCCGGAGAGAACGACATTGCCGTCCTGCTTGCGCCCCAACGCCACCGTTTCCGGCCTAAGCGCCAGGCTGATGCGGTCGCCGGAACGCCCCGCCAGCGTCCGGTTCAGCGCCACCGGCACGTCGCCCAGCCGGATCCGGCCGGCAGCGGCGTCCGTGAGCTCGGCGTCGATGAGGTTCAGCGTGCCGACGAACTCGGCCACGAAGCGCGTTGTCGGCCGGTTGTAGATCTCGAACGGGGTTCCGACCTGGTCTGCCACGCCCTGATGCATGACCACGACGCGATCCGACATGGAGAGCGCCTCTTCCTGGTCGTGCGTGACGAAGATGGTGGTGATGCCGAGGTCGCGCTGGATGCGGCGGATCTCCTCGCGCAGGCTGACGCGGATTTTCGCGTCGAGCGCCGAGAGGGGCTCGTCGAGAAGCAACACCTGCGGGCGCACGGCAAGCGCTCGGCCCAGCGCCACGCGCTGCTGCTGGCCGCCGGACAGCTGGAAGGGATAGCGGCCGCCCAGCTGCGGCAGGCCAATCAGCTCAAGCATCTCGGCGACCCGGGTGCGGATCGCGGCCTTGCCCTCGCCCGCCACCTTGAGGCCGAAGCCGATATTGTCGGCCACCGTCAGGTTGGGGAACAACGCGTAGGCCTGGAACACCATGCCGATGTTGCGCCGGTTGGCGGCAATGCGGGTCACGTCCCGCCCGTCGATGCGGATCGAACCGGAAGTCGGCGTTTCGAACCCCGCCACCATGCGCAGCACCGTGGTCTTGCCGCAGCCGGAAGGACCGAGGAAGGAGACGAACTCGCCTTTTTCGATGCCAAGATTGAAATCCTTGACGACGCGCGTCGCGCCGAAGGATTTTTCCAGATGATGAATGTCGAGAAAGGCCATGGTCAGCGCCTCACGGTGGAGAATTTGGAAAAGCGGGTGAAAAGCTGCATCAATCCCATGCAGGCCCAGGTGATGGCGAAGGCGACCACGGCGAGTGCCGAGGGCTCGTATGCCCGGTTGCCGCCCATCCACACCATGTAGGGACCGAAGGAATTGACGTTGAGGAGTGCTGCGAAGACGTATTCGCCGATGACGATGGCGAAGGTCAGGAATGCCCCCGACATGACCGAGACGAAGACGTTCGGCAGGATGACGGCGGCGAGGATGCGCGCCCAGCCGGCCCCGAGGCTTTGCGCCGCCTCGGTGAGGCTCGCGATGTCGATGGTGCGAAGGCCGGTGTCCACCGAGCGGTACATATATGGCAGCGACAGCGTCGCGTAGCCGAACAGCAGCAGGATGTTCGTGCCCCACCAGCTTCCCGTCAGCGGCAGGATCGAGGAAGTGTTGTAGATGCGGATATAGCCGAAGACGATGACGATCGGCGGAATGACCAGCGGCAGCAGCGTGATGAATTCCACAACCGGGCGCAGGCCCGGTAGGCGCAGCCTGACGAAATAGGCCGTCGGCACGACGATCAGGATGCCGAGCACGATGGTCAGGAGCGCCAGTACGACCGAATAGCCGAAGGTCTGCTGGAACTGCGGATCGGCCAGCACGACACGGTAGGCCTCGAAACTGTATTCGCCGCGCGTCATGCGCATCGAGAAATCGAACATGCCGAGGAGCGGCAGCAGGAAATAGAGCCCGCCGAGAGCGACGGCGAGCCAGGACCAGAGGCGTTTTCCCGTCATTTTACCCACCGTTCGGCGCGCATGCGCAGGAGGATGTAGATGCCGTTGGCGATGCCGGTCAAAACGATCATGGCAAAGGCGATGGCATAACCGAGGTGCGGATCGTTGAGCACGTCGCCGCGGATCTGGGCGAAGAGCACGATGGGCGCGATGGAGAGCGACGAGCCGGTGAGCGCGATGGCAGTTGCAACGGCGCCGAAGGCATTGGCGAAGAGCAGGGCCAGCGTGCCGAGCAGCGACGGCCACAGCACCGGCAGCGCCACCAGGCGCCAATACTGGAAACCGCTCGCGCCCAGGCTTTCGGCCGCCTCGCGCCATTCGCGCCGCAACCCGTCCAGCGCCGGCGTGATGATCAGCACCATCAGCGGGATCTGGAAATAGAGATAGGTGAGTGCCAGGCCGAGGAACGAGACGATGTTGAAGCCGGAGCCGTAGAGGTTGATGCCGAACCAGTTGCGCAGCAGCATCGTCACGAAACCGAGGCGACCGAGTGTGGCGATGAAGGCAAAGGCGAGCGGCACGCCGGCGAAATTCGAAGCGACGCCGGAAAAGGTGAGTATCCCGTTGCGCAGCGGGCGCGGCAGGTCGCCGAGCGAGATGGCGGCGGCGATAAGGAAACCGATCACGCAGCCGAGCACCGCCGTCAGCAGGCTGAGTTCGATGGAGATCCAGAAGGCTCCCCGGATCGACGGCGAGAAGAGCTTGCCGATGTTTTCCAGCGTTGCCTGCCCGTCCGAATTGCGGAACGCGCCGACGACGATGTTGAACGTCGGCAGGATCAGGAAAAGCAGAGCGAAGATGAAGAAGGGGGCAACCCCGAACCAATTGCGAACCTGCCGCGGCCTGAGGGCGGCCGGCAGGGATGCGGCGCTTGTCGTCATCGGATTTTTCCCTGAGGGTGGAGCCGCGGGAGGCTCCGCGGCAAGCGGAGCCTCTGTAGCAAACGCGAACCCTATTTCACGTTGGCGCCGACGACCTTGTCCCAGCCTTCGACGATGGCGGTCTTGTTGGCGGAGAGCTCCTCGACGCTCGGGAAGATGGCCTTCTCATAGGCTTCCGCCGGCGGCAGCTTGTCCAGAAGCGCCTGGGGGAACTTGCCGGCCTTCAGCATGGCGTTGAAGCGCGCCGGGTGGCAGTAGCCCTTCAGCCAGCCGATCTGGCCCTCGTCGGAATAGAGATACTCCATCCAGAGCTTGGCGGCGTTGGGATGCGGCGCATAGGCCGAGATCGCCTGCACATAGACACCGGCCACCACGCCGCTTGACGGAACGACCACGTCCATTGGCGGGTTGCCCTTCAGGCCGTCGCGCCAGGCGAGCAGGTTGTAATCCCAGGCCGCGACGATCGGGGTCTGGCCTTGCGCGATGGTGCCGGCCTTTCCGAGTACCGGCACGAAGTTGCCAGCCTTGTTCAGCTCCGCGAAGAGTTCCAGCCCCTTGGCGCCGGAATCGGCACCGGGCTTGGCACCGCGCGAAACGCCCGCCGACATCAGCGCGAGGATCGCCTGCGCCGAGGAGCGCGGATCACCCGTCAGCGCCACGGCGCCGGAGTATTCGGACTTGGCGAGATCCGACCAGTCGGCCGGCGCGGTTGCAAGCAGGTCCTTGTTCACGCCGAAGGCCATGACGCCGTAGTAGTCGCCGTACCAATAGCCCTTTTCGTCCTTGATGTTGGCCGGGATCTCGTCCCAGGTCGCCACCATGTAGGGCTGAAGCAGGCCCTCTTCTGCTGCGGCCGGCGCGAAGGCGAGGCCGAGGTCGACGACATCGGGCGCCTGCGAACCGGTATTGCCCTTGTTGGCCCGGATCGCTTCCAACTCATCGGCTGTGCCGGCGTCGGGGTTCAGCTCGTTGACGGTGATGCCCGGATACTTGGCTTTGAAGCCGGTAATGACTTCGCCGTAATTGCACCAGTCATGTGGCAGTGCGATCACCGTCAGCATGCCTTCCTTGGTGGCGGCATCCACGAGGTCCTGCGGGGCTTCCGCACGGGCAAGCCCCGGTAGCGCGACCGCAATGGCAAGCGTGGAGACGAACGCGCGGCTCGCGGCGCGGGATACGTAGCGTTTCATGGAGTCCTCCTGTTGACCGTCTGCGACGGTTCGTGGGCGATGGCTGCGTGCTGTCCTTGCATCCGGTCGTCGGCGTCGCCGCCCGTCCGGTTCCCCTTGCACCTGTCTGCGTCCTCGGGAGCTGCATCGGTGCGTTTTTATGTAAGGGCAGGATGTAACAATTGGACAACAATCAAACGTCCATTATGGTGCATTTGACTGTACCAATTTTCGGAGGCACGCCTTGGCCAAACAGTTCGAAGGCCCGATCCTGCCCTTCCTTCGCCTCGACGCTGCAAGCGCCCTGCCGAAATTCCGCCAGGTGCAGGACCAATTGCGCATGGCGATCCTGCGCGGGCACCTGCGCGCGGGGACGCGCCTGCCGGCAAGCCGCATCCTTGCCGAGGAACTGGACCTGTCGCGCCAGACCCTGGTGCGGGTGCTGGAGAACCTGAGGGCGGAGGGATATCTGGAAGCACGGCAGGGCGCTGGCACCTTCGTCTCGGCGGCCCTGCCGCGCCAACTGACGAAACCGCGCCTCACACCTGTCCGTAGCGACGCGCCGGATATCGCAGCGCCCCGGCTGTCGCGGATCGGCGAACTGTCGCGCGAGGTGTCGGCCGAAATCGGCCAGATGGAGCATAAGCCCTTCCTGCCCAACCAACCGGCGCTCGACCGCTTTCCCTTCGCCGTTTGGCGCAAGTGCTGGAATGCGGTAACGCGCAGCGGCAAGGCGGTGGCCATGGGCTATGGCGATATCGCCGGCGAGCTGGTGCTGCGCCAGAGGATCGCCGAATATCTGGCGCTTCACCGGCGCGACCCTTGCGATCCGGAACAGATCGTCATCACCCCTGGCGGGCATGCCGCCTTCACGCTCGCTGCGCTCGCGCTGGCCGATCCCGGCGACGGCATCTGGTTCGAGGATCCCGGCCCGGTGACGACCAGCAACCTGTTTCGAACGCTCGGGCTGCGCCTCTGCCCTGCCGATGTCGACGCTGACGGCATGGACATCGCGGGCGCCATGGCGCGCCATCCCGACGCGCGTCTCGCCTTCGTCATGCCGTCGCGTCACCACCCGCTCGGGGTGACGCTGTCGCTGCCGCGCCGGCTCACGCTCCTGGAATGGGCACGAACGAACGACACCTGGATCATCGAGGACGATTATGACAGCGAATTCCGCTACGACGGTGCACCACTCCCCTCCATGCGGTCCATCGACAGCCATGACCGGGTCATCTATGCGGGCAGTTTCAGCAAGGCGCTCTATCCCGGCATTCGCGTCGGGTATCTCGTGCTGCCGCCGCAGCTCGTCGGCTCCTTCCGCAGCCTTTCGGGACTGATCCACCGCAGCGTCCCGGTGGAAACCCAGCTCGCCCTTGCCGAATTCATCGGCGGCGGCCACTTTGCCAGCCACCTGCGCCGCATGCGCGGCCTCTATGCGGAGCGCCGCGCGGTGTTCGTGGAGGCCGGACGGGCGACGCTCGCCGGCCTCGCGCGCATTGACTGCTCCGACAGCGGGCTCAACGCGCTTGCCTGGCTGGAGGATGGCCGGAACGACCGGGCCGTGCACGCCGCCGTCCGCGATGCCGGGCTGCAATGTTACCCACTGTCCGACTATACGATCGCAACACCCCGGCCGGGCGCCCTCATCCTCGGCTATGCGGGCGTTCCGACAGACCGCATGAAGCCTCACCTTCTTCGCCTGGCCGAGGCGATCGCCCGCACATGACGGCGCAACGGGCGACCATGCGGCTCAGGAACGCCTCGATGGCGATAGCCCAGTCCTGCGGCTCCTCGGTGTCGTCGCAATCCCGTCGGGCGATTATATAGCCTATGCCGCGCAACATCGCCGCCACCGAGCTCAGTGCCGGACGGCGCGCACGGGCGTACCGCTGCGCTGGGTCACCCCGACGCCGGGCGCAATACCCACGTCCGCATTGGAGGCGGCGAGCATCGGATTGCCGCGCACGATGTCGGAGGCGCGCTCGGCCAGCATGATCGTCGGCGCGTTGAGATTGGCGTTCGGCTCCGTGGGGAAGACGGAACTGTCAATGACCCGCAGTCCCGCGATGCCGCGCACCTTCAGGTCGCTGTCGACCACCGCCATGGCATCCTCGCCCATGCGGCAGGAGCCGCAGGGGTGATAGGTGCTTTCCATCGTCTCGCGCACCCAGGCGTCGATCTCGTCATTGCTGCGCACATTGGTGCCGGGAGCGATCTCCTCGCCACGGAAGCGGTCGAAGGCCGGCTGGGCGATGATTTCGCGCGTCAGTCGCAGGCAGCGGCGGAAGCCTTCGCGGTCCTCCTCGCGGTCGAGATAATTGAAGAGGATGTCCGGCTGCTCGTGCGCCTCCGGCGAACGCAGACGGACATGGCCCCGGCTCTTCGGCTTGTTCGGCCCGGTGAGCACCATGAAGCCGTGGCCCTCGAGCGGCTTCTTGCCGTCGTAGCGCATGGCGGCGGGCAGGAAATGAAACTGGATGTCCGGCCATTCGAGCGCGACATCGGAACGGATGAAACCGCCGCTCTCGAAATGGTTGGAGACTGAAAGTCCCTTCTTGAACAGCAGCCATTCCGCACCGATCAGGGCACGGCTGAGAAGGCCCATCTTGCCGTTGAGCGTGATCGGCTCCTTGCAGGCATATTGGATATAGACCTCGGAATGGTCCTGCAGGTTCTCACCGACGCCCGGCAGATCGTGCAGCACCGCGACACCCGCCTTTCGCAGTACCGCCGCCGGGCCGATGCCTGAGCGTTGCAACAGGTGCGGAGAGCCGATCGGACCGGAGGAGATCAGCACCTCGCGGCTGGCCTTCGCCACGACGCGCGTGCCGCCAAACTCATATTCGACACCGACGGCGCGTTTCCCCTCAAGGATCACACGCCGCGTCATGGCGTGGGTTATGACCGTGAGGTTCGGCCGGCTCATCGCCGGCTTCAGATAAGCGTTGGCCGTCGACCAGCGCACGCCGTCCTTCACCGTCATATGCATCGGCCCGAAGCCTTCCTGCATATGGCCGTTCGGGTCGGCGGTGGCGATGTAGCCGGCCTCGCGGCCGGCATCGACGAAGGCGCGGTAAAGCGGGTTCTGCATGCGGTTGCCGGCGTTGGTGGCGAGCGGACCGGAAGCGCCGCGATAGGCGTCGCCCCCGTCCTGCCAGCTTTCGGCACGCTGGAAATAGGGCAGGCAATTGGCATAGCGCCAGCCGCGCGCGCCCCGCTCCTCCCACTCGTCGAAGTCGCGGGCGTGGCCGCGCATGTAAACGAGCCCGTTGATCGAGGACGAACCGCCGATGACTTTCCCGCGCGGGCAGTGTACCCGGCGACCGTCGAGGCCGGGTTCCGGCAGAGTCATGTATTTCCAGTTGTACTTCGTGCCATTCATCGGGATGGAGAGCGCCGTCGGCATCTGGATGAAAATCGACTTGTCGCTGCCGCCGTATTCCAGCACGAGGACTTTCGTGGCCGGGTCTTCCGAGAGCCGGTTGGCGAGCACGCAGCCAGCCGAACCGGCACCGATGATGATGTAGTCGTATGTGTCGGTCATGACGGTTTTCCCAAGGTTACGGATACTGGCCCCAGCCTCGCCCGCGGGCGAAGAGCCGGGTCAGGACGTAGTGGACCGCACCTGCCGCGACACAGGCGGGTATGGAGGCGGTCAGGTACTTGAAGGCCGGCAGGCTCGCGAGCGTCTGCGGATTGAAGATGACGACGTAGACGATGCAGCCGACGGCAAGGGCGAGGAGCCCGATGGGATTGAAGCCTCCCCAGAAGCGGTAGGGACCGTTTTGCTGGGGGCCATGCAGGCTGCGCATGTCGAGCTTCTGGCCGCGCAGGAAGAAATAATCGACGATGCCGATGCCGGCGAGCGCAGAATTGAGCGCCGAGGTCCAGACGAGGAAAATGAAGAAGCCGTCGTACATCTGCGGATAGAACACCACCAGGCCGAGCGGGATGAGGCAGAACAGGAAGAGGACCGTGCCCCAGGGAATGCGGCGCACAGACGCCGTGCCGACCTGGCGCAGCCCGACGATGGAGGTGTAGAGGATGTTCGCCATCGAGGTCATGTTGGCGAAGGCGACGAAGAGCAGGGCAATGATGCCGATGACCGGACCGGCGATCTTGGTCATCCAGATCGTCGGATCGCTTTCGCCGAGTGAGACGGCCGCAAGCAGACCGACGATTTCGCCAAGGGCAGCCGCCCCGAAGATGCCGAGGATGTTCGGCCAGAAGGCGGTCCGTTCGTTCTTGGTGAGGCGCGCCAGGTTGCCGATATAGGGCCACCAGGAGAAGCCGGCGGCCAGATTGACCTCCACCGCGACGATGAAGTTCAGCGTATTGTCCTCGAAGGGCGGATCGAGCGCCGGCAGCGCCAGAAGCTCGCTGAAAGACCGCTGACTGAGGATGAGGTAGAGCATCACGCCCATCAGGATCACCAGGGCCGGTGACACGACCATGTTGAAGAACTTGATCGAGGTTGGGCCCTTGGCGACGATGAACCAGGTGACGAGGATGGCGCCGATCGCGGCAATGACCATCTTGACGCCAGTCGGGTTGGCCGCCTCACCGGCGCTGAGCGCCATCAGGCCGTCGATCGAGCGGCCGAACATCATGGCGAGCACCGCCAGCCAGCCCATGGTGAGCAGCACCACGGCCAGAACGTAGACAACGCGGCTACCGTTGTAGCCGAACTGGCTGCGCAGCGCGATGAACTGTTCGACACCGTAGCGCCCGGACATGCAGGTGGTAGCGAGCGACGTCAGCACCACGCCAACGATGTTGCCGATGACGATCGCGGCGATACCTTCCTTCGGCCCGACGAACAGGCCAATCGCGCCGCCAATGAGGAAGGCCCAAGTGGCGATGGCAAGCGCCGAATTGGCATAGGTGAATTCCCAGAAGCCCCAGAGCCTCTCGGAGGGCAGGAGCGGCGCATCACCGCGCTCGGCAGCGGCGCTGTGGCGGGTGGCGTCCTCGCGTTCGATTTCTGCGGCCGAGAGACCGCCACGGGCGACATGGTCGGTCATCTCAGGCCCCCCAGATCCAGAAGGCGGCGACGAGCACGACCGTCAACACGGTCATGCCGGTATAGTCGAGCGCAGTCATCGTGCCCTCGAAGCGGTGCCCCGCCTCGATATCCTCATAGATGCGGGCGCGGCGCGCCAGCTCGTTTTGCCAGGCGGTATCGTTGTCTTCCATTGTCGTTCCCCTTGTCGCGTCGCGCCTTCTGGCGTCTTTCCGCGAGAAATGCGGCTCCATCAGCCGCCGATCCTTGGAGCCGGCCGCCCATGGGCGACGGCCGGGCGATGTGTCAGGGCCTCATGGCAGCGTGATCCAGACAGCCTTCGTTTCCATCAGGTAATCCAGCTGCTCCGGCCCCAGATCCTTGCCGAAGCCCGATGCCTTGAAGCCGCCGAACGGCATGGAGGGATCGATGGTGCTGTGGGCGTTGACGTAGATCGAGCCGGCGTTAAGGCGCGGAATAAGCCCATGCACACGGGACAAGTCGTTCGAGTAGATGGCGGCGGCGAGGCCGAAAGCGGAGTCGTTCGCCAGCGCGACCGCGTCGTCCAGTTCGTCGAAGGCATCGGTCACAAGCACCGGGCCAAAAATCTCCTCCCGCACGATGCTCATCTCGGGTTTGCAGCGGGCGAAGATGGCGGGCTCGATGAAATGGCCCGGCCGATCGGGGCTGCCGCCCCCATGGATCAGTTCGGCGCCTTCGCGGCGGCCGGCCTCGATATACGCAGAAACGACCTTCTTCTGCTGCGCCGACACCAGGGGGCCGATATAGCAGTCGCGGTCCAGTCCGGGCGCGACCTTCAGCGTGCGGGTGACGGCGACCAATTCGTCGAGGAAGGCGTCATGGACCGAGCGCTGGACATAGACGCGCGTGCCGGCGTCGCAGACCTGTCCGGAGTTGAAGAATACGCCGTTGACCACCGCGCGGGCCGCACTTGCCAGATCCGCATCGTCGAGCACCAGGACGGGGGATTTGCCGCCCAGTTCCAGCGTGACATGCTTGAGATGCCCGACGGCCGTGCGCCCGACCTCCTGGCCGACCGGCGTCGAGCCGGTGAACGTGACCTTGTCGATGCCGGGGTGGGCCGACATGGCCGCGCCGATCACGCTGCCCCGGCCCGTTACAATGTTGACCACACCGTCCGGAATGCCGGCGTCCTGCACCAGTTCGCCGAAGCGCAGGGTCGCAAGCGAGGTCAGCTCGGCCGGCTTGACGATAGTGGTGCAGCCGACTGCAAGGGCAGCTGCAAGCTTCCAGGCCATGGTCTGGAGCGGGAAATTCCACGGCACGATGGCCGCGACGACGCCCAGGGGCTCCTTGCGGGTATAGGCCAGGTAATTGCCCGGCAGGGACGGCTCGACCGTGCGCCCATGCAACTTGGAGGCCCAGCCGGCGAAATATCGGAAGGTATCGATCGTGCCCTGAACGTCGACCTCTCTGGCGAATGTCACCGACTTGCCCATGTCGATGGCTTCGATCTCCGCCAGTTCGTCGGCGTGCGCTTCGATCAGGTCTGCGAGGCGGTGGATCAGGCGCTCGCGTTCGAGCGGCTTGAGGCGGCGCCAGGCGCCCCCATCGAACTGGCGGCGCGCCGCCTTGACGGCGCGGTCGAGATCCTCGGTCGTGCCTGACGGCACCCGGGTTACCAGGCCAGTCGTGGAAGGTTCGAAGACGTCGAAGGTTGCACCATTGCCGCTGTCGACCCAGGCTCCATCGATGAACATCTTCTGGGGCTTCGCCAGAAACCGCCGGGTCGCGTCGCTGACACCGTATTGATCCAGATAATTGCGGACGTTTTCGTCCATGTCCTGTCCTCCTCGTAGGCCTGCGGCCTCACGTTCCCCGTGCATGCATGACGCGACCGATCAGGTTCATGAGCACCTGCGCGGCCAAAGTGGATGTTGAACCGGAATGGTCGTAGTCCGGTGCGACCTCGACGAGATCGATGCCGACGACCGTGCCGCGCTTGACAAGTGCGGCGAGAATTTCCAGCACCTCGTAGTAGATGAAGCCGCCATGCGACGGCGTGCCGGTGCCCGGCGCGATCGACGGATCGAAGCCGTCGATGTCGACGGTGACGTAGTAGCGCGCGTCGGCCGGCACCCGCTCGGCCACCGCTTGCGTGCCGAGCGCGCGGATCTGGCGCACCGAGAGGATGTCGGAGCCCATCTTGCGGGCATCTTCGTAACCTTCCTTGGCGGTGGAGGAGACATTGCGGATGCCGAACTGCGACAGGCCGCTGACATAGGGCTTTTCGGCGGCGCGGCGCATCGGGTTGCCGTGGCCGTAGCGCACGCCATGGCGCTCGTCGACGAAATCGAGATGGGCGTCGATCTGGACGATGTGGATCGGGCCGTTCTTTTCGCAGTCCTCGGCAAAGGCGTTGACGCAGGGGATGTTGACGGAATGGTCGCCGCCCAGCACCACCGGCAGCGCGCCGGCAGCCAGGATCTTGCGCACGCCGAATTCGATATTGGCGTGGCTCTTCATCGTGTCGGTGTGGACGATGTCGGCATCGCCGATATCGACGATCGAGACCTCACCGCTCGGCAGATAGGTGACGTCGTCCTCGTGATCGTAGGCGCCGCCGTGGCCGAAGGAAAACAGCGTCGAGGCTTCGCGGATCGAGCGCGGCCCGAAACGGGTGCCCGCCCGCCACTGCGTGCCACAGTCGAACGGTGCGCCGAGGATCGCCACATCGGCGTCGATGGCGTCCCAGTCCGGCTGGTAGGGATATTTGCCGAACGTGCAGATGCCGACAAACGGCAGGTTCAAACGTCCGGTTTCGTAGGAATTGCTGGCCATGTCACCCCTCCATAGGTGGAAGGAGTGTGCCGGAGGCAGATACATTTAAAAGCATCTATGATTGCATGTTCACTTGTGCATTAATCAATGCATGATCAACAAGGTCCGCCACCGCGTCCTCCATCTCTCGCTCGGCGATGCCGAGCTTCGGCTCCTGCGGGTCTTCGCTTCGGTCGTGCAGCACGGCGGTTTTTCCGCCGCGCAATCAGCGCTGGGCATGACGCAGGCGACGATCTCCACCCATATGCGCCATCTGGAAGAACGTCTCGGCCTGCGCCTGTGCAGCCGTGGACGCAGCGGCTTCCTGCTCACCGACGAGGGGCGGCTCGTCTACGAGGCGGCCCTCGAACTCTTCGGCTCGCTGGAAAAATTCCAGGGCCGTATCGGCGAGGCGCAGGGGGAGCTTACCGGCAGCCTCAGCTTCGGCACCGTGGACGCCATGATCACCAACCGCAACCTCGACCTCCAGGGCGCGCTCGCCGCCTTTCATGCCAAGGCGCCGCGGGTGCACCTGGAAATCGACGTCGCCGCGCCGCAGGTACTGCATCAGGGCCTGCTGAACGGCACCTACCAGATCGTGCTCATGCCGTCCGTCGGCAGCGTCACGCCGCATTTCCGCAGCCAGCCGGCGTTTTCCGAGATGCAGAAGCTCTACTGCGCCGAGGGGCATCCGCTCTTCGCGACACCCGATGGCGACCTAACCGACGCCGTTCTGGAGACACAATCCTTCGCCGGGCGCACCTACATGCTGAACGAGACGATCTGCGGCGTGAACTTCACCTGGGCGGCCGCGACCCCGCATATGGAAGGGACCCTGCTGCTGCTCCTATCCGGCGCCTATATCGGCTTCCTGCCCGACCACTACGCAGACGAATGGGTGCGCGATGGCCGCCTGCGGCTGCTCGCCCCCGAGCGCATGAGCTTCGAAGACCTCTTCCACATCGCCTACCCGCGCAACAAACCCTCCCGGGCAGCCGAGACCATGGCGCAGGCGATTACCGAAAGCGTGCGTAAGCCGAGCTGACACCGATGACGTTCTGGGAAATGGCGGATCTGGATTGAGCGATTGTCGGACAAAAAAAAGCCCCGCCTGATGGCGGGGCAGGCGCGCGTCCTGATCAGGGGGACGCGAGGGAATGGCAACTTCTAAAGTCGCAGAAAGCGCCGCCGACAACGCTTCGTCGGCGAGCAGCCCTCGCGCTTCACGCGACCGATGCCTCGGGCTGAAGGAGCGCCGATCGCTTGCCTCGATGAAGATCCCGCGCAAAAATGCAGGCGGCGCTGTGGCCCGGCGAAAGGCCATGGGACGGCGGTATAGCCTTGGCACAGTCGTCCACCGCCAGGGGGCAGCGCGTTCGGAACCGGCAGCCGGACGGTGGGTTTGTCGGACTGGGGACTTCGCCAATCATCAACGGCCCCTTGCGGAGCTTCTCGACACGCGGATCCACCTCCGGTGCTGACGCCAGCAGCATCTGCGAATAGGGGTGGCCCGGATGGTCGTAAAGTTCCTGGGACGGACCATGCTCGACGATCTTGCCGAGATACATCACATAGACCCGCGAAGCCGCCTGCCGCACCAGTGCAAGATCATGGGCGATGAACAGGCATGCCACGCCCAGATCCTTCTGCAGGCGCAGGAACAGGTTCATCACCTGCGCACGAATGGAAAGATCAAGTGCGCTCACCGGCTCGTCGCAGATCAGCACTCGCGGGTTGACGGCGAGCGATCTGGCGATTGCCACGCGCTGGCGCTGACCACCCGAGAGCTCGCGCGTGTGACGGTCCCTGACCGCGGACGCCAGACCGACCTGATCCAGAAGCTCCTTCGTGCGACGATCCCGCTCCTCGGGCGATCTGGTGCCGGCGATGACAAGCGCTTCATCGATGGCCTCCCCCACCGTCTGGCGATCGTTCAAGGACGAATAGGGATCCTGGAAGACGTATTGCAGCGCCCTACGGCTATCGCGCAGGGCTGCGCCTGAAAGGCCGCTGAGGTCGACGCCGTCGAGCAACACCCGTCCGCTGCTCGCCTTCTCGAGGCCGACGATGGTGCGCCCGAGCGTCGACTTGCCACAGCCGGATTCACCGACCAGCCCGACGATCTCACCGGGATAGAGTTCGATCGAGACATCGTCGACGGCATGGACAAATTTGCCCCGCTGAACGCTCTTGAAGCGCGTCTGGAGATTTTCGACTTTAAGAACCGGTGCGTGTGTCATGCGGCAGCCTTTCCTTGATTGACGACGGGGCAAGCCACGAGAACCGCACCGTCGTCCGACCGGACCAAAGGGGGGCGGCTATTGCTGCATGCGGGGACGGCAAGCTCGCAACGCGGCGCAAGGGCGCAGCCCTTGATCGGCGCGCCGAGCGTCGGCGGAATGCCGGGGAGCCCTCGAAACTCCGACCCAATTGGATCCTCCCGCCTCGGTATCGCGTTGATCAGCCCCCTGGTGTAGGGGTGACGCGGGCTGACGAGGACCTTGTCCACCGGACCGCATTCGGCGGCACGCGCCGCGTACATGACGACGATGTTGTCGGCGGCACCCGCGACCACCCCCATGTCGTGCGTGATCAGCACCATCGCCATGTTGAGACGACGCTGCACGTCCTTCAGCAGCCGCAAGATTTGCGCCTGAACCGTCACGTCGAGGGCTGTCGTCGGCTCGTCGGCGATCAGCAGCTTCGGCTCGCCCGCAAGGGCAATGGCGATGACGATGCGTTGCCTCAACCCGCCCGAAAGCTCGTGCGGGTATTGCCGGAGCCGGGCCACGGGATCGGAGATCCCGACAAGCTTCACGAGCTCGAGGGCACGTGCCTCGGCTGCCCTCGGCGTCATGTCGAGATGCAATTCGGCCATCTCGGCAATCTGCCGCCCGATCCGGCGCACCGGGTTGAGAGCGCTCATCGGATCCTGGAAGATAAAGCCGACGGACTTGCCGCGAAGCTTCTGGATCTCGGGCTCGGGCAGGCCGATCAATTCGCGCCCCTCCAGCTTGACGGAGCCGGAGAGCATCGTCGACACGCCCGTCGGCATCAGGCCAAGCGGTGCGAAGTTCATCACCGTCTTGCCGCTGCCGCTTTCGCCGACGATGGCGAGACATTCACCCTGCCGGACCGAATAGCTGACACCGTCGACGGGGCGGACCGCCGATTTCGCGGTTAGGAGGTCGACCGTCAGATTGCTGACGTTCAGGAGCGGCTCGTCACGCATCGGAATTCTCCTTGCCCCAGCTTGCGACCTCAAGCCGACGCGCTGCGAGCATGCGCCGAGTGAGCGGTTTTGGAATGCGGTTGAGAGCGATGGACTCCCCGAGGGTGTTGAAGCCGATGACGGCGGCCGTGAGGGCAAGCCCCGGCAGCAGAACCTGACGCGGGTCGGATTCGAGATAGGGCAACGCGTCGACGAGCATCTGGCCCCATTCCGGCGTTGGCGGCTGAATGCCGAGGCCAAGGAAGCTCAGCGTCGCAACCGCCAGAGCGGCAGTGCCGGCGTCTGCCGTCGCATAGACCATCACCGAACCGATCGTACCGGGGAGGAGATGGCCGAAATAGATGCGCCAGGGACTGGCTCCCAGCACCCGCAGCGCCTCGATATGAGGCTTACTCATGATGCTGACTGCCACGGCGCGGCTGATACGCCCACTCATGGGCCACCAGGCAAGTGCCAGCGCCAGCACCATCGTCCAGTATCCGGGACCGACGATCCCGATCACGGCCAGCGAGATGATCAGGCTCGGTACGGACAGGCCCACATCAACGATGCGCATCAGGAGGTCGTCCACCCAGCCCCGGTGGTAACCAGCGATCGTTCCGAGCACGATACCGATGGTCATGGCGATACCGAGAACCGAGCCGACGCTCACCAGCGACGTGTTCGCAGCGATAATCAGACGGCTAAACGTATCACGACCGAGGTGATCGGTTCCGAGCCAGTGTGCGGCCGTTGGCCCGAGACCGGCCTCCAGCAGGTTTTGGGCGCTCGAGTCCTGGGGCGCCAGCCAGGGCGCGAAAGTACCCAGAGCAACGAATAGGCCGATGGTAATCAAGGCCGCCCGCGGCATCTTGTTCAATCGGGCCAGGATAGGATTGAGCATGTTCATGATCAGCTCCATTGGCGGCGAATGCGCGGATCGGTCAAAAGAACCGCTAGATCGACGATCAGATTCACCACGATAAAGAAGGTCAGGAAGATGAGCAGGCATGCCTGCACCACCATGAAGTCGCGAAAGCGGACGCCGGCGAGGAAGTAATCCCCAAGACCCTGCCAGGCGAAAAGCGGTTCGACGATGATCGCAGTGGCCGTCATCAGCCCGGCCTGGGTGCCGAGCGCGTTGATGAAGAGGGGCGTGATGTTGGGCAACGCCTCGCGGAGCAATATGGCTGTGCGACCAAGGCCCTTGCTCTTGGCGGTCAGAACGAAGGGGCTCGTCATCGCTTCCTCCAGCCCTACCCGCACGACGCGGCTGAGGACGGCGGCCGGCAGAACGGCGACGGTGAGCCATGGCAGGATCCAGCTTTTGGGGCCGTTGAAACCGAACGACGGTAGAAGCTGGAAGGTGACGGAAAAGCCATAGATCATCAGCGCCCCGACGAAGAACGTCGGCGTCGATGCGCCGAGGAGCGCCAGACCGCGCGATACGCGGTCCGGCAGTTTGTAGGGCCAGAAGGCCCCGAGGAAACCCAAAGCCAGGCTGATGAGGGCGGCGATCACAGCCGAGCCTGCAATCAGTAGCCCGGTCACGAGCATCCGGTTCGCCAGGTCTGCGCTGACGTCCTGTCCCGTTCTGTAGGAAATGCCGAAGTCGCCGCGAACAGCGTCGCCAAGCCAATCCACGTAGCGCATCAGCAGTGGCTTGTGCAGTCCTATCTCTTCGGCGACCTGTTCGACATAGCCCGGTGTAGCGACCGCCCCGCGAAGCTCCGCGATCAGAACCGCAACATTGCCGGGTGCCGACACCACGAGTGTGAAGCAAACCAGGGACGCCATGAACAGAAGGACCAGGGAATGCTTCAGCCGCTTGCTGATGAAGTGGATCAAGGTACCCTCCTCCTACTCGGCCAGCAGAATGTTTTCGTAGGGCATGTCGTATTCGGTGACCGGGCTGCTGAAGCCATGGAGCCGCTTGGAATGCGCCCAGATGCTCGGCACGTAGACCAGCGGCGCAATCGCGTCGTTGTCCCGCAGCCAGTCATAGACCTTCTGAATGGTCGGCTGGATCTGATCGCCGGTCGCGGCCATCGCCGCATTGATCAACGGATCGAGGTTGACCGGATCGGTGACCAGCTTGCCCTCGACGTCGTTGTGGAAGGTCGACAGGCACAGTCCGACGATCGAGCCGAACGGATCGTAAGGTGCGCCATAGGTCAGGAAGAAGCCGAGATCGTACTTCTGTTCGAGCATGTCCGTGTGCTTGGAGGCATGGTCAACCGAGCGGATGACGAGGTCGATACCGATCTCCTTCATCTCGGACTGGATGACCTCGGCAATCACACGTGATCCCGGCACGGCGTCCGGGCTGACGACCAATTCGAGCGTCAGCGGCTTGCCGTTCTTGGATCGGATGGGGCTTCCCGTCCAGCCGGCCTTTTCGAGCAGCGCCGATGCGGCCGCAGCATCCCGGACAGGTGCATCACTTTGCGTTCCGGCATAAGGCAAGGCGCCCGAAAACATGTTGCCGGCGGGCTTGGCGTAGCCATGGTAAAGCACCTTGGAAATCGCGGCGCGATCGATGCCGATGCTGACGGCCTTGCGCACTTGCGGATCCTTGAGCGCCTCAGCACGGTCGGGATTATAGGCCATCACCAGCGTGACGTTGCCCGGATCGACGACGACGTTGAAACCGGCCGCCTCAAGCTGCTTGCCCTCTTCCGGGGTCAAGGGCGCGATCCAGAAACCGCCGATCAGGTCGAGTTCCTCGGCACGCAATGCCGCAACCCGTGAACGGGCATCAGGGATAACCTTGGCTTCTAGGCGTTCATAGGACGGCAACTCGCCCCAGTAGCCTTCGTGATGCTCGAAGACGCTCTGGGTGTCGTCCGCGCTGATCTGACGCCACGGCCCGGTACCCACAGGCTCCTTGAACTTGCCGTCGGCACCTACGGATTTAGGCGACAGGAAGCGCGTCGGCCGCGTGTAGGAAAGTTCCTGCATGAGCGCGAGCACCGGCTCCTTGAAATGCAGGGTGACGTGGTAGTCGTCGACCACGTCGAGCGACTGGAAGTGCTTTGAGCAATTCATCCAGCTGAACTGGTCGATGCCCATCCAGCGCTCGAGATTCCATTTGCACGCGGCAGCGTCGAACTTGGTGCCGTCCTGGAATGTCACGCCCTCGCGCAACGTCAGATGCAGCGTCTTGCCGCCGTCTTCGATCTTCCAGTCGGTTGCCAGGCAAGGTTCGATCTGACCGCCCTTGCCGTATTTCACGAGCGGCTCGAACATGAGGTCCTGAATGGCCCAGATCGCGTAGTGACTCTGCGGATCGAGATTGCCGGCAGGCTTGGCGATGGCAACCCTGAGCGTGCCGGCGGCACCTTGCGCATAAACGATTTTCGACAAAGCACCCTGCGCCATGGCCAAGCCGATAGCGCCGGCCGCCCCTTGCAGGAACGTACGTCTATTTACTGACATGAGTTTTTTCTCCTCCTTGGCGCGCCCTGCGCCCGCCTAGACACCGCGGCCTCCACGCCGTTTTGTATAGACAAATTGACTGTCTCATGTATACAATCCTGCGTCAAGATCGCATTTTAGATTGTAGACATTTTAGCCGACAAAGCGGTATGCAGACGAGAATTGGGATGAGAATGCGCTGGCACAACCGACGTTATCGTCGCGTTTCGCCCGCGACGAAACGCTGTTGGCGCGAATCCTGGCAGCTGCGACGCCGTTCCACCTCAACAATATCGGCAGAACTTGTATACAATGCGAGTGGAGTTGAATGCTGACGAGACCATCGGCTTCCGGAAGAAGGAGGCCGCACAATAAGGTGCGCTGATCGGCGTGGCCCGCGCGATAGGCAGGCCCAAGATAAATGCGCGGGCCGAGTTCGGTCGCCGCAGTCGTTCATGTGTGGTTTTGGATGGAATCTCGACAACGGCGGCCTGCGTATGCGGCCGCCGTTGATGTAATCAAGCGTATCGCAGCCGGTGCAGAACGCGAGAGCGCTCGCAACGGCGGGTCGGCCTCAGGCTTTGCCGATACTGCCGAACACCAGACGCCCCTGGTGGAAGGTGGCGGTGCGCGCCGGCACGCGAGCCACCGCCTCCGCGGAGCAACTCGCACCGACAAGCGTGAAGGCGGCGTCATCTCCGGCATTTGGCCAGGCACGTTTGCCTTCATCATCCAACGGCAAAACGCCGCCGGTGGCGATGGCCATGGCCCGTGACAAGTGGAACTCATCCGACCCGCGATAAAGCTGCGCGTAGAAATAGGCCCTTTCCAGCATGTCGCCGCTGCCGAACGGCGACCAGTGATCGATGACGCTATCCGTTCCGGTCATCACGAACACGCCTGCCTTGCTCAATTGTGGCAATGGCATCATTAGAGCACCAAGCGGGACCGTCGAGGCGATCGTCATCTGATTTTCCGCCAGGCGGGAGGCAGTCTCCTCCAATGCTTCAGGAGCCAGTGTAGTCAGGGCAAAGGCATGGCTGATGGTTACCTTGCCGCGCAGCGCGGGATTCTTCTCCGTGGTCTCGATCATGTAGTTGATCGCCGCCATCCCCGCCGGACTGGTTTCATGTAGGTGGATGTCTACCCCTTTGCCGGTATCGAGGGCAATCTGGAACATGGCGTCGAGTGACTTCTCCATCGCCCCATCGACGTTGGTCGGATCCAGCCCACCGACATAGTGCACGCCCATCTGCATCGCTTCGCGCATCAAGCCGTCGACCTTGGAATGCAACAAACCGTGTTGTGGGAAGGCGACAATCTCGCAGACGAAGTCATCGCGGTGATTTTCCAGCGCGCGCTGCAGGTGTTCAAGGCTTTTCAGGCCACTGACCGGATCGATGTTGCAATGGCTCCGTGCGACGGTGCTCCCCTTGGATTGAAGCAGCGCGATCAGGCCCTCGGCTCGTTGCTGCGAGGTGGGCAACAATTGGGGGATCAGCTTTTCTTCCAGCGCAATCATGTCCATGATGGTCTTGCCTTGGCGCGGCCGCGGCGCCTGCCAGGGACCACCGTAAAAGGTCTTGTCCAAATGTATGTGCATATCGCGCATGGCCGGCAGCATCAGTTGGCCATACGCCTGATAGCGCGCGACACCGCTGGGCAGCGTTGCGTTCGCGGGATGAAGCGCGGCGATCTTGCCGTCCTTGATCTCGACGGTGTACAGCGCGGTGCGGGTGCCGATGACGATGTCGCCGTCATACTCGAAACCTTCTTCCAGCCGCACGTCAGCCAGCAGGTAGTGACGATCCGTCAGCATGTTTGCTCCAATCTCGGCAACAGGTTCGGCCGTATTCGCAGATACCTCGTGAGCCAGTCCGCCAGTCAGCCCGACGACCGCGCAAGCGGTGGTCAGCTTCCCCGTTTGGCCGAGAAATGCCCGGCGGCTTTGCGACAGTGTCTGTTCCAACATCGTTCCCTCATCGTGGGTTTGGGGAGTTTGCGTAATGATGACAATTCGATTTGCACGGACAGCCGATAGCTGTCGCATCTTGCCGAGCTACGGGACAAGATGTGCTACGGTTGCAGACTGCAAAACGTTACCGTTTCGGCCGAACTGATCACTTCTTGGGAAATGGGCGTGAGAACCATCCGTTGATCAATGATGGGGTGGCACGCCGATACGAGATCACCGGACTTGTCGCGGGGATAAGCGTAGGCGCCAGCCTTCGAGGTCCGAAAGCCACCGCTCACCAATGCCTCGGCGAGCTTGACGGCTGCCGCCACGCCGTCGATGACGGGGACCCCCGTTTCGCGCGATAGCCAATCGCACAGTTCTGCCATGCCGGCGCACCCAAGCACGATGGCATCGACACCATCCTCGCGTATCGCAGCGCGCGCCTCATCGAGGAGTTTCGCGCGCGCGATTGCCGGGTCGGTTTCGAGTGCTAGCACCGGCAGGTCGACCGAGCGCACACGGCGGCATCGCGAGGCAGCCCCGTAGTGCGCGACAAGATCCTCAATCACCGGCACCGACCTCGGCAGCGTGGTGATCACTGTGAAGCGGGTCGCTACGGTTACTGCGATCTGCACCGCCGCCTGGCAGATACCGATGACGGGACCGGAGGCAACCTCGCGCGCAGCGGCAAGGCCGGGATCATCAAAGCAGGCTATCACGTGCGCCGATACGCCCCGCTTCTCGGCGGCACGGATCGCCGCCAACATCGCAGGCACGGCCATCGCCTCGTCCGCGTAGCCTTCGATCGAGGCGGGCGTGTCCGTTGCGGTCTCCGCCTCGATGACTGTGCCCTCCGATCGTGCTGCCTCGGCCGCACGTGCGATTTGGTCGGTCATTGAGGCTGTCGAATTCGGATTGATGACGTGTATGCGGATCATCGGGTGGCTCTCTCCGGCCTGGGGTTCACTTGTGCAAACTCGAAGCGCAGTAGCTCTTCCGGCTTTTTAAGTTCGAACTGGCGATCTGAAGTGATGTAGTTGTCGGCATGCAGCCTGGCGATCGGCTGGTAGGTTTCCGGATTCGCATAGCGCCCTTCGGCATCAAGGCACCGGTCCTGGATATGCATGTGCACGACTTTGCCGATGACGAGCACGCGCTTGTGATAGTCGAGGATGCGGTCGACCCTGCATTCGAAGCTGCATGGACTTTCGGCGATGCGAGCGACGTCGATCTGGTCACACGGCACCGGTGTCAGACCGGCGAAATCCAGTTCATCCACTTCTGAGGCGAAGTTGACGCCGCAGACGATCATCGCCTCGGCGAGCGCCATGTCGACCATGTTGACAACGAACTCGCCGGTTCGGCGGATGTTCGAGACAGTGTCCTTCTCATCACCATTGCCGCGGTTCTGGATGCCGAGCACCACCAAAGGCGGCTCGTGGGCAAACACGTTGAAGAAGCTCATTGGCGCCGCATTATTGTGTCCGGCCGGCGACCGGGTTCCAACAAGCGCGATGGGGCGCGGACCAATGAAATTGGTCAGCAATCGATAACGATCGGGAGGGGGTAGCGTGGTGAAATCGATATTCATGTCCGGTTCTCCTCCATGACCGTTCAACCGCTTATCACTGCGCCGACGCACGGCGCGTCGACCGGCTGGGACGTCCCAGCGTGCAGCCGTAGGCACGGCAAACACCCACGCACAGGAGAACCTCGCCGAGCTTTCCGCACGGAAACCGGCGTATCTGGCACGTTGCTCTCCCGGCGTCGCCGAATACCATCTTTGATTTATATCGCATCCATTTTTGTGTCAATATTGCATCCAATTAATGCATACAATATTATCAGTCAATCTCAGGCGTGCCTGCGCCATATTGCCGGCGCGAACCGCTGGCACAAAGGAATGTTTGGGAAGACGTTTTAACTAATGCGCTGCCGCGAAAAAGGTCGCAACGATGTTGCCAATCACCGACTGTAGGTTTCGTTAAATCGTATTCGATGTAAAAACATGCAGCAATTCAGAGTGCTACAGCGACCTTTGCGCGTCTAACAAGACGCGCGGCGCTGTAGGTGCGTTGCTCGACGCGAGGGTATAAGCGAGAGTGGCATACGACGCGCGCCGAAATCTGCTCACCTTCCGCCCAATCTGCTGGCGGCAAGTTGTATACTATAGATGCCGAATATTGTATTATGTTATGGGTGCAGCCGTCAAAGCGCTACAGCGACCTTTGCGCGTCCAATAAGACGCGCGGCGCTGTAGCGGCGCTGTAGGAGTCCTGACTTTCGTCCGCGCGTGGAAAACGGGCATTGACGTCCAGCAGGGAGCGCCAGTGATCACGCTGGTCACAAGGCGGCAAAACGGTCTAAAGGCCCTCTTCTTTTGCGTAGGCAGCCAGGAGATCCGGCAAGTCGTTTTCCGAGTTGCTTTTCAGCAGAGCGCGCGTTGTGATGGCCCCGATGTGATGGTCCATCAATTTGCACGCCTTTTCGCGATCGTTCCGTGCAAGTGCGGCAATCAACTCGCGGTGCTCCGACACGGCGCAATCGGACGAATGAGGGCGACCATAGAGCGACAAAATCATGGACGAGCGCGAGACGAGCTCGGTAACGTATCGCGATAGGATGGCGTTCTCCGTCAGCTGTGCGAGCAGGACGTGAAACTCACCGGCGAGTTGGATCGAGGCCGACGGATTGTCGAGCCTTGCCTTGTCTTCGGCGTCGACGTGCGCTTCAAGCTCCTTGATCTTCGGGGCCGTCAGACTGCCGATCAGGCTATCGACGACCAACGTCTCCAACGCTCGGCGCACGGCAAAGATATTATGCCCTTCCTCCAGACTGGGGTGGCTGACGCATGCTCCCTTGTTCGGCCGCAATTCGATCAGACCCTCACCGTTCAGTCGCGCCAGAGCCTGCCGCACGATCGTGCGGCTGACGCCCAGCCGCTCACCGATCGAATCCTCGGGAAGTTTCGTGCCCGCAGCGAATGCTTGGTCGAGGATGGCACGCTTCAAGATACGATAGACCGCATCTGACTTGGGGACCGCCGATCTTGCATTGCTGTCGCTGGGTTTGGGAGTCATGATTTTCCTCGAAAATAGCCAAAGCGTGCGATTGATAGCGATTGCCAAGCGTTGGATCGCAAACAACTATCACCACGCAAGCCGAACCGTAAAGCCGCGGTCGGCGGCCCGCTGAACCGGCAGGTTAGGCCGTTGCATAGTGACGGCTCGACCGATCGCGGCCCGCCACTACGAACACCAAATTCCCGACTTTTCGCCTTTCATCGAAAAAGCTTCATTCGATGGCCGGCAAATCGCCAGCCAATTCGCCGCCATTCACAACCACGCGGCCGCGCCGGATGACGGTGCGCCTATGCGGCGTCAGGGCGACGGCTTCCGCCAACGCGCGCGCGGGTACCAGCACCAGGTCGCCGAAGCAGCCTTCAGAGAGACCGTAACCGCCGAGACCGATACCTTCAGCACCACCGAAAGTGCAGATGCGGGCGGTTTCTTCGAGATCAACATCGTTGGTCATACCGTTGCGTTGAGCCAGGTACTTCGCGCGCTCCAGCATGTCACCATTTCCAAACGGCTCCCAGGTCCCCTGAATGCCGTCAGAGCCGGAGGCAACCGTGAGACCGCATTGGCGCATCAGTCGCAATGGCAATGCCGGGGCAGAGGGACTGCCGACGGTCATCACCGCGATGCGTTCTGCAGCGAGCTGGCCGATTAGCGCGTTTTGCCGTGAGGCGTCGAGCGTCCCGAGGCAATAGGCGTGGCTCACCATCACCTGCCCCTGCAGCGACAAGGCGCGGGTCCGTTCGACGATGAGTTCAAGACAATAGGCACCGAGGTCGCCCGGTTCATGCAGATGAATGTCGACAGGTTTTCCGTGACGGTCCGCGAGCGCGAAGATTGCATCGAGGTGACGCACCGGATCGCGCTCGATCGTGGCGGGGTCGATGCCGCCGACGATATCGGCGCCGGCCCTCAGGGCCGCATCCATCAACTCAAGCGTCCCCTCGCGCGGCAGCATGCCGCTTTGCGGGAAAGCCACAATCTGTACATCGACCAGATCGCGCATTGCCTCGCGTGTTTCCAGCACGCCTTCGACATTGGCGATGCCGATCTCGGTGTCGACATCAACGTGGCTGCGAATGCTCAAAACGCCATGGGCGAGCGTCTGAAGGATCTGACGGGCCGATTGCCGACGGGCGTTGATGCCAAGCTCGCGCTTGGCATTGCGGTCGGCCAGGATTCGGTCGTTGCGGGTCGGACCGACCCGGTTCTCGAACCAGTCCATGCCGACAAGTGTCTTGTCGAGATGCGTATGTGCCTCGACAAGCCCTGGCAAGGCGACATGTCCGGTTGCGTCGATCTCGGCCACCGGACGGGCACAATCTGCCGCAACAAACCGACCGTCTCGGATGAGAAGGTCCTCAACAGGCCCACCGAAGGGGCGGGCATTACGGATAAGAAGGTCTGCAGTCATTGTAGATCCTCGATTGTCCAAGCGCCTTGCGATCACTAAGTCCGGCCCGCGCCATCGCCAGCCGAAATGCGCGCAGGGCACGGTCGAGGACCGCGTCTTCGTCCTGGCCGACGAGGCGTCGCCCGCGCATCAGGACACGCCCGCCGACGATGGTGGTGTCCACGTCCGCCCCATTGGCGTATCGGGCAAGGCGCTGCACCGGATCGTGCGGTGGCCAGAGATGGGGCTGACGCATATTCACAAGGACGATATCGGCGCGCTTGCCGGTTTCAAGCGAGCCGAGTTCATCCTCCATCATCAGGGCGCGCGCGCCGTCGATCGTCGCCATCTCCAGCAGCCGCAGCGGCGGCAGCACGGTATCATCTGAGAAATGGCGCGCGTGGTAGCGATGGGCCTGGAACATGTTGCGGAACATGTCGAAGGACCGATCGGGCGCCGCGGCATCGGTGCCGAGCGAAACCACTATGCCGTCCTCCATCAGCTCCGGTGCCGGGCAGCGGCCATAGACCGACATCAGCGCACTCGGATTGTGCGCAACCTTGGCACCGGTCCGCTTCAGGACCGCCCGGTCGGCCTCGGTCAGGTCTATGCAATGGGCAAGGAGCGACCGCTCGTCAAAGAGACCAAGTCGCGCATCGTTGGCGGCGATGGATCCGTCGCGATGACCGTCCTGCACCAGAAGGCTTCGCCTCTCACGCGCGCGGTCGCGGACTTTGCATGCAATCCTGTATACCGTTTCCCCGCGCAGTTCCTGCTCATCGAAAACCGGTAGCGAAAACACGACCTGCAGCCGGTCGTCGCGTCCAGCCCAGGCATCGACCAACTCGGTGGCCACGTCTATCTGCCGGTCTGGGGAGACGACGATGTCGTTGTGGGACGTCGGCGTATACTGGCGATACACGTGATTTTGCCCGGATCGGTTCGGCCCCACGGCCAGAACCTCACGCACCCCCATAGCTGCAATTGAGGCGAGATGCGCCTCCGCCGCCTCTGGCGCCTCGCTGCGCATAATGTCCGGGCCGCCGCCAAACAACAGAGCCGCAGTCGTCGTGCCGCACTTGATCCGCTCTGCCGCCGACAGCGCCGCTTCCGCTGCCCAGAACTCAGGGTCGGTCGCAGTCGCGTAAATGCGGCCGGTCACGTCCATCCAGTCCTCGGCTGCACTGCCCAACCCTTTGGTCAGCATATGTCCGGCATGAGCGTGTGTGTCGATCAGCCCAGGCATCGCGACCATGCCGGCAGCCTCGATGCGCTCGGCCTGCCATTCTCCGGCAAAGCTTCCCTCGCCGATGCCGGCGATGCGCCCGTCCTCGACCAGAACATGGCCGCGCTCAAGAACGCGACGGTCCGCGTCCATGGTAACGATCGTGGCGTTTTCAATCAGCAGTGCATTCGTCATCGGAAGTTCCCTTTCCGGCTGTCGGGCCTGGCGTTCTTTTTTGAGAAGCGTCGCCAAAACCACTTTTGCCATCTTGATATTGTTTGCATCAGATGTACACTATTACTGGGAACATTCGTATCCAATAACACAGATAATATGTATACGCTAAACGGGAGAAACCAGTGAAAACCTCTTTGAAGACCCTCTTGGCGGGTCTCGCCCTTGTGGCGCCGCTTTCCGCCCCCGCCCTCGCCGAGACACTGCGCTGGGCTTCATCCGGCGATGTCATTTCCTACGACCCCAACGCACAGGTCGACAGCTTTACCCAAAGCGTGCACCATATGGTTTTCGACCCTCTGGTGCGCCGTAACAAGGACCTGAAGCTCGAGCCGGCGCTCGCCACCTCCTGGGAGGTCATCGAGCCGACCCGCTGGCGCTTCAAGCTGCGCCAGGGCGTGAAATTCCATGAGGGCCAGCCCTTCAACGCCGACGACGTCGTGGCGACCATCCAGCGCCAGATCGACCCCGGCGCGCGCAACCGCGAGAACCTTTCAACCGTCGTCGGCGTCGAGAAGGTAGATGAATACACTGTCGACCTCATCCTGCGCGGGCCCTATCCGCTGCTCCTCAACGACCTTGCCGCCATCTACATCATGAGCAAGCCCTGGATGGAGGAGCATGACGCGCTGAAGCCGGGCAATGCTTCGACCGGAGTCGTCACCTATGCCAGCAACCATGCCAACGGCACGGGTGCCTTCAAGCTGAAGACCTACGAACCGGATTCGCGCTCGGTCTTCGAAGTGAACAAGGACTGGTGGGACAAGCCGCAGCACAATCTGGACGAGGTCGAGTTCCGTCCGATCGCCTCCGACGCGACCCGCGTCGCGGCGCTGCTATCGGGTGAAGTCGACATGATTGCGCCCGTTCCGTTGCAGGACGTCGATCGCATCGCCGCCACCGATGGGCTGAAGGTCGTCGAGAACCCGTCGCTGCGCACCATATTCTTCATTTTCAGCTACCGGCCGGAACTTCATGCGACCCCCGGCAAGCCCAATCCGCTGCTCGATGTGCGGGTGCGCCAGGCCCTGTGGCACGCGATCGATACCAACACGATCCAGAAGCGCCTGATGCGCGGCAAGTCGCGTACGGCCGGGATGCTCGTCGCACCGGCGGTGACCGGCTACGACGAAACCATCGACGTGCCGCTTCCCTATGATGTCGACAAGGCCAAGGCGCTGCTGGCCGAGGCCGGTTATCCGGATGGTTTCAAAACGGGGCTCGCCTGCCCCAATGACCGCTACATCGCCGACGAGCAGATCTGCCTTGCGGTCGCCTCCATGTGGGCGCAGATCGGCGTCCAGGCCAATGTGAGTGTCGAGAGCAAGACGACCTATTTCCCGCGTACGGACAAGGGTGAGTTCGACGTCTATCTTCTCGGCTGGGCTTCGCTGCCGCCGATGGACGGCTTCAGCCCATTGCAAGCGCTGCTGGCGACCAATGACGGCACCTTCGGCGGCAGCAACGCCGATGGGCTCTCCAATCCCGAGATCGACAAGCTGGCCTATGCCGCAGCCGTTGAAACTGACGAAACCAAACGCGTCGAGATGCTGAAGCAAGCCTTCCGCATCACCCATGATCAGGTATTCTACCTGCCGCTGCACCAGCAGCCGGTCGCCTGGGCGATGAGCAGCAAGCTCGACATGCCGCAGTTCCCGGACGAGTACGTGCGTCCGTGGTTCGCACAGATGAAGAAGTAGTCGGGATTCTCCCAAGGCGCAGTCCCGGCAAGCGAAGCCTGCCGGGACTGCGCTCAAACCGGGTCAACCCTTCCGCGTTGCTGGCGGCGCGGGGGACGCGGGAGCGCAACAGCCCGGTTTTCGCCCCTTCGGGCAAGATCGCTCCCTCAAGGACTATCCGATGATCAGACTCTTTTCAGTCAGGTTGCTTCAGGCCATCCTCGTGATGGTCGCAGTGACTGCCATTGCCTTCGTCATGTTCCGCTTCGTCGGCGATCCCGTCGCCTCGATGGTCCGTGAAGGCGCAACCCAGGCAGAAAAGGACGCGGTCCGTGTCGCGCTCGGCCTCGACAGGTCGGTCGTGGTGCAGTTCGTCGATTTCGTCGGCCACGTGCTGACCGGCGATCTCGGCACGAGCTACCGCTACCAGCAGCCTGTGACCAGCCTGTTGCTCAGCCGTCTTCCGGCCACGCTGGAGCTGGTTGTCGTCGCCACCGTGCTGGCCCTGTCGCTCGGCATTCCGCTCGGAGTGCTCTGCGCGCTAAAACCGCGTTCCTTTCTCTCCCGGCTGACCCAGTCTGCGACACTGGTCGGTATTTCGATGCCCACCTTCGTCACCGGCCTGCTGCTGATCCTGGTTTTCGCAGTGAACCTGCGCTGGTTGCCGTCCTCCGGACGCGGAGACCTCGTCGATATCGGTTTTTGGGAGACCGGCTTCCTCACCCTTTCGGGCCTGAAGTCGCTGATCCTGCCGTCGATCACGCTGGCGCTGTTCCAGCTCACGCTGATCATGCGGCTGGTGCGCTCGGAGATGATCGACGTGCTGTCGTCGGACTATATCCGCTTCGCCTTCGCCCGCGGCTTGCCGCGCGCCTATATCTATGGGCGGCTCGCTCTACGCAACGCGCTAATGCCGGTCGTCACCGTTACGGGCCTGCAGATCGGCCAGCTCATCGCCTTCGCCATCGTCACCGAGACAGTGTTCCAATGGCCGGGCATGGGCCTGCTCTTCACGAATGCCGTCGGCTATCCCGACGTGCCGGTGTTGGCTGCCTACCTTCTGTTCGTTGGCTTCCTGTTCGTCATGATCAACATGATCGTCGACATTCTCTACACCTTCATCGATCCGCGCCTGAGGACACGATAATGGCTACGCAATCCCTGATGCGCCGGCTTCCGCCGGTTTCCGTGATGATCGCCAGCCTGGTGCTCTTCATCATGCTGACCCTCGTCATCTTCGCCCCGCTGATCGCGCCGATGGATCCTCGCGACGTCTCATCCTATTCGCTGATCGACATGGAAATCCCCCCGGCGTTCATGGAGGGCGGTGATCCCCGCTTCCTGCTCGGCACCGACAACCAGGGCCGCGACCTCGTCTCCGTCATCCTGTTCGGGCTCAGGATCTCCGTCGTCATCGGCGTCGGCGCGGTGGTCTTCGCGGCCGTGGTCGGCGTCGTGCTCGGTCTCGTCGCCGGCTTCTTCGGCGGCGTGATCGATGGCATCGTCATGCGCATCGCCGATGTCTTTGTCAGTTTCCCCACCATCCTCGTCGCACTGCTCATCAGCGGCATCGCCCGCGCGCAGCTCAGCGCCGAAACGATGCTTGCCTGGGCGCCGCTGGTGTTGATCTTCTCCATTGCCGTCAACGAATGGGTGCAATATGCCCGCACCGTGCGCGCCTCGACCATGGTGGAAGTTGCGCGCGACTACGTGCGCGCCGCCAAGGTCATCGGCCTGCCGTCCGGCCGCATCATGGGCCGCCACATTCTACCAAACATCATGAGTTCGGTGATGGTCATCGCCACCATCAACCTTGCGGGCGCGATCCTGACGGAGGCGACGCTCTCCTTCCTCGGCGCCGGCATGCCGCCGACCTATCCCTCGCTCGGTACGTTGATCCGCATCGGCAATCAGTTCCTGTTCTCCGGCCTCTGGTGGATTGCGGTGATGCCGGCGACTGTACTGGTCGTCCTTGTGCTGGCCGTCAACGTGATCGGCGACTATTTGCGCGACCACTTCAACCCGAAACTGATGGTTCGCTGAGATGACCGAATCCACGCTCCCCGTCCTCGACATTCGCAATCTCTGCGTCGAGTATCCGCTGGCCAACGGCAACACGCTTAAGGCCGTCAAGAACACCGATCTCATGATCCGCCCCGGGGAAATCCACGCCCTCGTCGGTGAATCCGGCGCCGGCAAGACCACTGTCGGCAATGCGCTGATGGGTCTCCTGCAGGCCCCTGGTAGAATCGCATCCGGCTCCATCGTCATCGCCGGCAAGCAGATCGACCTACGCACCGGCCGCACCGAAGGCATTGTGCCCGGACGCGATGTCGGCGCGATCTTCCAGGATCCGATGACGAGCCTCAACCCGCTCTTCACGGTGGAAAGCCAGCTCTGCGAAGGCATGCTCACCCATCTGAAGCTTTCGTCCAAGGAGGCGAAGGCCCGCGCGCTGGAACTGATGAAGGCCGTCGGTATTCCGGAGCCCGAACGCCGGCTCAGCAGCTATCCGCACCAGCTTTCCGGCGGACAGCGCCAGCGCGTGGTCATCGCCACCGCACTCGCCTGCAATCCGCAGCTTATCGTCGCCGACGAGCCGACGACCGCGCTCGACGTCTCGGTGCAGGCCCAGATCCTCAAGCTCATCCGCAATCTTGCGGACGAGCGCGGCGTCGGCATTCTGCTCGTCACGCACAATATGGGTGTCGTCGCCGAGATCGCCGACCGCGTCACCATCATGCAGAACGGCGCGGTGGTGGAAAGCGGGCCGACGCGCGAGGTGCTGACCGCGCCGAAGGCGCCCTATGCCCGCACGCTGATCGCCGCCGTGCCGCCGATCGAAACACGCCTCGAGCGTCTACCGGTCCCGAGTGAGGAAACGCAGGTGTCGCTCGACGCCCGCGCCACCGTGCGCCGCAAGAGTGCAAAGAGCGAGGCGGGCAGCCGCGACGACGTGGTACTCTCCGTGCGCGACCTTGCGGTGGAGTATGGCAGCCGTTCGTTGATCCCAGGCCGCAAGGCGTCAGTCTTCAAGGCGGTCAAGGGCGTCTCGTTCGACGTCCGGCGCGGCGAGATTTTCGGCCTCGTCGGCGAATCCGGCTGCGGCAAGACCACCGTCGCCAACTCCATAGCCGGCCTCGTCACCCAGAGTTCGGGCACCATCGATTTTCAGGGAACGGCGCTCGGCGCCCGACGTGAAAAATCGGTGCGCCAGTCCCTGCAGATGGTGTTCCAGGACCCCTATTCGGCACTCAACCCGCGCCTGCGCATCAACTCCGCGATTGCCGAGCCCATCCTGTTCTACAAGCTCGCTTCCAATGCGCAGGAAGCCCGGCAGGACGCCAGGACGCTGCTCGAAGCTGTCGGCCTTCCCGCCGATGCCGGGTCGCGCTTCTCGCACGCTTTCTCCGGCGGTCAGCGCCAGCGGATCGCCATTGCGCGCGCGCTCGGGCCGCGCCCTTCGCTGCTCATCTGCGACGAGCCGACCTCCGCGCTCGACGTCTCGGTACAGGCGCAACTCCTCAACCTCCTGAAGGATCTGCGCGACCTCGCCGGCCTCTCCATGCTGTTCATCAGCCACGACCTCGCGGTGATCCGTCAGATGTGCGACCGCGTGGCCGTCATGAAGTCAGGGCAGATCGTCGAGCTTGCCGATACCGAAACGCTCTTCACCGCGCCGCAACACGAATATACCCGTGAGCTTCTTCGCCTTGCCCCGTCACTTGAGCGCATCCTGGGCGCGAACTCGCCTCGGCCTGGCCGTGGATGGCAAAACGGATGAGAATCTCCCCTTGCCGGCACGCCGTTCTCGATGCCGCCCAGCTTGAAGCCGATCTCATGATCGACTGGTCAGGTTTGCGCGATACGCTGGAAACGCCGCGCGTCTTCCGCGTCACAGCCGAGATACGGATTTGATTGAATGAATCCCGTGCACGGCGTGGCTTTGCTGCTGTGCCGAAGTTATTGCACGTCGCAAACGAATTGGTGCACTGCCGCGCGCATGCCTTTTCGGGCCACAGCAAAATAAAAAGAAGACGTAAAGGAAATACCCGATCATGCCGAAATCAACCCAGCCCGCGACGGGCCGGCAATGGATGCTGCTCACTCTCGTCTTGCTGGTTGCTGTCAATTTGCGGCCGTTTCTCACCGCACCGGGGCCCGTGCTGTCCGAGATCGTCGCCGAAACCGGGATGGGATATGGCAGTCTGGCCTTGCTGACGCTGCTGCCGATGATGCTGATGGGCGTCGGCGCCTTCGTGTCGCCCTCGCTGCAGGCCAGGATCGGTACGCGCCGCGGTATTCTCATCGCCCTGCTTGTGCTAGCCGCCGGCTCCCTGCTGCGGCTCGTCGCGCCCGGCGGCGTAGCGTTGGTGACAACCGCCGCCCTTTGTGGCGCCGGCGCCGCCTTCATCCAGGCGGCCTTTCCCGGCATCATCAAGGCGGAGTTTCCCCAAAGCATCCCGGTTGTCACTGGACTCTATTCCGCGTTCCTGATGGGTGGCGGGGCCTTAGGCGCGCGGCTGACGCCACTTCTCGTCAATCACGGTTATGGCTGGCGCCCAGCGCTGGCCTGGCTCGCGGCGCCCGCACTTGTCGCTCTCTGCGCCGCATGCTTCATCCTGTCGGACTCGCGCAGCGACCGTCCAGACAAGACGCTCACCGGCCGGCTGCTCCGCCGGCCGCGTACATGGACGCTTATCGTCGCCTTCGGGTTGGTCAACGCCGGTTACTCCTCCGCCGTCGCCTGGCTGGCCTCCTATTACCAATCTCTTGGCTGGAGCAGCGGCGACAGCGGCAATCTCGTGGCATTGATGGCAATCTGTCAGGCAGCGGCGGCCCTCGCCCTGCCGGTTCTTGCCCGCCGCAGCATCGACCGGCGAGCGTTCCTCCGCATGACGCTGGCGATGCAGGCAGTCGGCTTTGCCGGTCTCGCTTTCATGCCGCAGGCAGCGCCCGCCGTCTGGGCAGCCCTGTGCGGTGCTGGCCTCGGCAGCAGCTTCTCGTTGGCGATCGTCACCGCCCTCGATCACCTGCCGCGGCCGGAGGAGGCGGGCGTGCTGGTGGCGTTGATGCAGGGTGGCGGTTTCCTGATCGCGTCCCTCGGCCCCTTCGCCACCGCATTCCTGCACGACGTCAGCGGCAGCTTCGCCCCAGGCTGGGTGATGCATCTTCTCTGCGTCGCCAGCGTGTTCTTCCTTTACATGCGCTTCAACCCATCACGCTATGCGCAAGAGATGCAATCACCGATCTGAGCGAGATTGATTTGCTCTGAATCGGCGGTGGCACTTTGGCCTCGTCACGTTCGGTCGACGTTGATGCCTCGGACCTCGCACAGGACGGGTGTCGAAACAGCTTGCCTCTCGAGATACCAAGGCACTGGACATGCCGCCATTTTGTATGCAATTCGAGGTGACAATCACCAGGATTTGGAGAAATCAGAATGGCAAAGAAAGAGAGCGATGTAGGCGGTGGCCGCGCTCAGGCCGTTCATCGTGTCCTGAAACGCGCAATCCTCGACCAGGCGCTTTCGCCAGGATCAAAACTGCCGGAAGATTCTATCGGCGAACGGCTTGGTGTCAGCCGAACCCTGGTCCGCGAGGCGCTGGTTCGCCTTAGCCAGGAGGGATTGGTCGAGTTACGCCCGAACAAGGGGGCGATGGTTTCACGGCCGACGCTCGAAGAAGGGCGCAATCTGTTCCTTACTCGGATGGCGCTGGAACGGCTCGTGGTGGAAACACTTTCGGGCAAATTGACCAGCGAGCAAATCGACGTGCTTTCCACGCATATTTCGCTCGAGGAAGCCGCTAAGAAGGAGCGGGCCCCGTCGATCCGGCTGGCGGGCGAGTTCCATACCCTCCTTGCGCAGATGACGAACAACACGAGCCTAATTCGTTACGTGAACGAACTGGTCGCCCGAAGTTCCCTGATCCTCGCGCTCTATGGCCGACCGCATTCTTCGGAATGCGCCGTATCGGAACACCGGGACCTTCTGGACAACTTGATTGCTGGCAAGACCGACGAGGCGACCACCCTTATGGGGCATCACCTCGAGTCGGTTACGACACGCGCACTCCTTCCCACGGATGGCGACCGAAACATCAAGGAGGTGCTGTCCGCCTACGCTGCGGCGGAGGGCCTTGCCTAGAGCATTTCCAGGAAAAGTGCGAAGCGGTTTTCCGCCAGGAAATGCGTAAAAACAAAGAGATAGAGCGTTTGTTCGATTCCGTCTAAATCGGAAGACGAAACAGGGTGAGACCGGTGACGACCTCGTATCCCTGAGCGCTGCGATCCGACACGTCAGGATCGCCGGATCACCCAGACTGAGCCGCAAGAGCAGGAAGACGACGAGGATGACCGGCACCACGCCAAGCATCCTCCTTGCAACGTAACCTGGCGTGCAACTCCAACCAGATTGAATGCATTTCTCCTATAATCTTGTATTCAATCCGCACAAAGCCACCGAAAAGTACGGAACTCTCCGCCGAAACAGCCAATACCCTAACCTTTCCCAGACGGCCTGTAGCCAATGAAGAGCTTGCTGCAAGACCCAGCGGGCGCCTTCCGGCCCCCATGCGCGTGTGGAATTTCGTCCCTCCTTGCCTCAGCGCACAATGAGGAACACTCCGCTGACGATGGCAAAGCTCAAAACGGCAACGCGAAGACCGCGTCCGCCGATACGATGATGCGCCAACCTGGAGACCGCGCTTCCAAGCAGGACGGCGGGTGTCAAATAGAGTGCCGCAAGCAGCTGCTCAAAACCCAGTCGTCCGGAGATAGCCAGCACGACCAGCGACATCACCTCCCCGACGAGAAAGCAAAAGGCGACCGTTGCACGCAAGACCGGTGCCTTGGCATGCTGGTAGAGCAAGGCGAGAGGTGGGCCGCCGATGCCGGTGGCGGTTTCGGTGACCCCCGTGAACAGGCCGACACCGAGGGCGCTCGGTTTGTTCGGCGTAAACGGTGGGGCAACAAGAGCGGCGGCGGCGGCAATCACCGTGAAAATACCGACCGCAAGGTCCAGCTGGTCGAGTGAAAGCGCGGCCAGCAACCAGAGACCGGCGAACGTTCCAGCAAACCGGCCAACGGTGATCCAGGTCGCGCCCGACCAGTCGACGTGCGCGCGCTCGCGTAGCGCGACATGCAGATTGAGCGGCAGCATCAACAGGAGCAGTGTCACTGGAAGCAGTTCAGGCTTCAACATCCCGACGACCGGCGCGACAATCAGGGCAAAGCCGATCCCGAGTGCGCCTTGGATGAACGCGGAGACGAACGTCACGATGGCCAGAATGGCGATAAGGCTAATGCTCATTGATAGTGCCCAAGACCGCGATGCGTTTCGGAGAGCGGGTGAATTCTCTGGATCGGCGCCGCCGCGATAACAGCAGCCGCGTCCCCCCTTATCTCCGCCAACAATGCCCGCGCATCCCAGTCGATGGGCCAGCCTTGCCAAAGCCTGAGGCGCCCGCCGGTGAAGACGGCATCGATCTGGTCGCGATTGCCGTAACGGACAAGCTCCCACATGAGATCGTGCGAGGGGGTAAACTCCGGCCGGTCGAGATCGACGAGCAGGAAGTCGGCGGCAAGGCCTTCGGCAATCGAACCGGTTACCGCCGATAGGCCCGCCACGTTCGCAGCACCGGATGTCGCACGATCCAGCCAGAGTGAGCCGCCACCGCAGGACGAATCTCCCGTAGCAAGGCCAATGCCCGCGCGCTGCAAGCCTTCGGCCGCATCCATGAGCCGAAACCCGTCGGCGCGGGTACCGTCGGTGCCCAGCCCGAAGCGGATGCCGAGGGCTGCCATATGCAGCGCTGGCGCCACCGCATTGCCCTTCCACAGACTTGCCACTGGATTGTAGGCGACGGCGGTGTCGGTTTTCCGCAAGAGGTTGAGTTCATGCGGTGTGACGAGCGTTGAATGCGCCAGCAGAACCTGGGGGCCGAGGGCCCCCAGGTGGTCCAGGTGTTCGATTGGCCGGCGGCCCCTCGCCACCAGCGAACGTTCCACGGCAACGAGATGTTCGTTGACATGGGTCTGGAACACGACCCCGGCCGCGGCCGCCGTGTCGGAAACCGCCTTCAACATCGCATCGCTGGCGGCTTCCGGAATGGATATCGCCAGAGAGGGATGGATCAGCGGATCACTGCCAAAGGTCGACAGGTGCTCCTCGGCCTGTTGCAGGATGACGTCTGGTTCAGGGATATGCGCGGCGCCGCCAAGATCATTGCAGATAAAGCCGACGACGCTGCGAAGCCCGACTTCGCGCGCGGCGCGCACGAGCGCGCCGATATGGCCCTGCGAACGGGTGCCGGCATCGACGGCGGTGGTGAAGCCACCGCGCAGACACTCCAGTGCGGCGAGCTTGGCAGAGAGATAGACCATTCGCTCGTCCAGACTGCCTTCCAGCGGCACCCAGATCCGCCGAAAGATCTCGGACGGCTCCCCGAATACCAGGGCTTTGCCGAGTGACTGGGTCAGGTGCGTATGGGTGTCGACGAAGCCGGGCATCAGCAGATGACCCGGCAGGTCGGTCGGCGCGAGCTCCGGATAGTCCCTGGTTATCGCCTGCGCCGTGTCGACCCTGTGAAATTTGCCGGCGCGTATGACGACGGCCATACCGGCCCGTGGCCCTTCCGGCAGCAGGATGTAACCTGGACGCAGAAGCAGGTCATCGGTTGTCGACAGTTTTTGGCGGATTGCGGTCACTCGTTTGCTCCCTGGGCAGTGGATTTCAGTGAAGGCGCCGATGCCGCAGTGCCGGCGCCGTAATGGGAAAAGAAGGCGTTGACGACGACGGCCGTGATGGTGCCAGCGGCAAGCCCGTTGCCGAGGACCATCTGCGTCCATTGCGGAAACTGGCTGTAGACGCCCGGCACCAGGATCGGCAGAAGGCCGATCGACAGGGCTGAGGCCAGGGTGAACATCGGACCGTGTTCGCGCAGATCGACACGACGCAAAAGGTCGATCCCGATGACGCCGATAATCGAGAAGACGATGACCGCCGTGCCGCCGACGACAGCACCAGGCAACGCCGTGGCCATGCGTCCGACCGGCGCGACGAGAGCGATCAGGACGAGAATTGCGCCCGCCATGGCGGTTACGTAGCGCGACTTGACATTGGTGGCGCGCACGATGCCGACGTTCTCGCCGCTGGTGATGATCAAGGAGGTGCCGAACAGGCCGCCGACGAGAGACATCAACGCATCGCCGCGAATGGTTGCCGGAACGATCGCATGCACATCTCCCCTCCGCCCGACGATCTCGGCGGTGGCGATGGTCTGACCGGTCGCCTCCGCCATCGAAATGATCGAGAAGACGATGAGAGGCACGGCGGCGATAAGATCGAACTTCGGCATGCCGAACGGAAACAGCTGCGGAACGGCGACGACCGGGCCGACGAGGACGCCGGACAAATCCATATGGCCGAGGGCAAGAGCGACGAGTGAACCGCCTACCAGACCGAGCATGACGGCAAGCCGCTGAAGCGTACCGCGAAAGACGCGCGCAGCGACGACCGTCAGAATGATGGTGATCAGGGCCAGACCAACCTCGATCGGCGCCGCGAAGCCTTCCGTTCCGGGCTTGCCGGTGATCGTCACGCCATAGATGCGCACGAGGTTGACAGAGACCAAGAGCAGCATCGTTCCAACGACGATTGGCGGAAAGTAGCGCAGAAGTCGGCGAAAGACGGGCAGCGCGAGAAAATAGAAGATGGCCGTCACAATGACAGCGCCCACCGCCGTCTGGACATCGGTCTGCTGCGCGATCACCAGGAAGATGGCGATCGGCGCGCCGCCCGGTACCATGACAAAGGGCAAGCGCGCGCCAAAACCCTTCGGGCCAAAGCTCTGGAGCATCGAACCGAGGCCGCAGACAAAAAAGGTTGCGCTGATGAGCGAGACCGTCACGGCCTCGGAAAAGCCAAGAGCCTTGCTCACCAGAAAAACGGCGGTGATAGGAGACGCCGCCATCACCAGGACATGCTGAACGCCAAACAAGACCAGGCTGCGCAATGGCAGCCTTTCATCGGCCGGATCGACCACTCCATTCATTTCATTTTGCATCATTTCCTCCTCCCGGCCTCCTCAAGCCGCCATGCAAATCGTTTTGCATACACGACTCGTACCATGGAATTCGTCGAATGCAAATCGTTTTGCAGAGTGCCGGCGACATGCTAAGACGGGCAAACTGGAGGCATCATGGGAAAACCTACTATCGCCGACCTAGCCAAGGCGGCGGGCGTGTCAGTCACCACCGTGTCGCACGCGTTTAGCGGGCGCCGCTATGTTGAGCCGGAAACACGCAAGCGCATCGAGGCACTCGCACACGAAATTGGCTACAGGCCCAACTACCGTGCGCAACGCTTGCGAACCGGAAGGGCCGGATCGATCGCGCTCGTCTCATCGATGCCATTCGCGGTTGCTGCTGGTCCCTCGCGCCTGGGTTTCCTGATGGAGATCGCCGCAGCCGCAGCCGTCGCAGCCTTTTCGCGCGGCATCGCGCTGTGCCTTGTCCCTCCGCTGGGTCCGAGCGACAGCCTGGACGCGCTTGAAGTGGATGGCGCCATCGTCGTCGAGCCGGAACTCAATGATCCGGTGCTGGATTTCTTCTTCAATCGCGGCGTCGATGTCGTGTCCATCGGACGCGCACCCGGCCGGGCCGACCTTCCTTTCGTGGATCTGCAGAGTGGGGCAACGGCCCACCTAATGCTCGATCACCTGCTCGCAGGCGGCGGTCGCGTCGGGCTGATAACCGGCGTGCAAAGACGCAATTCCTATATCGAGATGGAAACCATCTATGCGGAGCGCATGGCGAAAGCCGGCCTCTCACCCCTTGCCGTTCGCGTTGACGAACGGGGGGGCGAACAGGCCGCGGCCGTGGCCGCCGAAGCTCTCCTGCGGGCGGACCCCACCATTTCTTCCCTATGCGTGCCGGTCGACGCCTTTGCGACTGGCGTTCTGGACGCGGCACGCTCCGTCGGACGCAAGGTTCCCCAGGACCTCCGCCTTGCGACCCGTTATGACGGCATGCGTGCCAAGTTGGCCACCCCGCCCCTCACGGCGGTTAATCTTCATCTCGATCAGGTGGCGGCGGCGGCGGTCGATCTGCTCCTGGCCCGTCTGGGCCACCACGACCACGAACCAGGCGTTGTGTCGCCACCAACGCTGGTGCCGCGAGCTTCGTCGGGGGCGCCACCGGTGTAGGTTTGTACATTGCAATCCTGGGGGCACCGGACATTTCCCTGACTACTCGGACGCAACGCGTGATTTCGCGACATCTGCAACGACCGAAAGGGCAAGCGAATTCGCGTCCCTTGCCTTGTCGAAGATTCCGATTGGAGCCTTGATGCGGGCAAGGTCGGCCTCACCGTAACCGCGCTGCCGTAGGACCGTGCAGCGCTTGGCATGGGTGCGCCGGCTTCCGAGTGCTCCGATGTAGAAGACCGGCGATGCCAAGGCACGCTCGAGCAATGCCAATTCCCGGTCGATATCGTGGAACAGGAGCGCGACCGCGGTATCCCCGTCCAATTGATCCTGCGGAGGCATCCGGCCCCACTCGGCGGCAATGATCTCGTAGCCGGACGCGGCTGCGACGCGTGCCACGGCGCCGGCTTCCATCGGCGTACCGGCGACGAGAAGCCTCTGCCGTGGGCGGTAGGCGCGCACGAAGCAATCCCCTTGCCAACCGGTCGCCCCCTCGCCCGGCTCGAAGACGAGCGTCCGTTGGCGGGGATGGTAGCGCAGGCGAACGGGCGTGCGCTGCTGTAAGGCCGCAAGTGTCCGGAGCAGAACGGCTGCATCGCGGATGACGTGGATCGCGAGCGTGATGCCACCGCCGCAGGGCAGCACGATGTCGAGGAAGGGCGAACCTTCGCCGAACCGGAGATTTCGGTCCGTGCCATTTTGCAGGGCGATCACGGCCTCAGCCGCAACCGCCGCCTCGGTGCAGCCGCCGGAAACAAACCCGCAATAGAGGCCGTCTTGCCGCACCGCCATTTGCGCGCCGATAGCGCGGGCCGCACCGCCGTGGATTTGAACGAGCGTAACCAGGGCGGCAACGTAGCCGTCTTCAAGAGACTTTGCGGCAAAGCGCAGGATGTCGATCGCATCGTCCGACAGGAAAGCGGCGCGGGGAACTTGCGCGATCGGTTCCAGGTCGGGAGCAATGCGGGCGGTCATGCTATTCGGCCCCTGCCTGCGTTCCCTGCCAGCGCCGTACGATGCCAGGGTCGAGGTCGAAGAGGTCGAGCACGCGGCCAACCGTATGGTCGACCATCTCGCCGAGACTTTGGGGCTTGGCGTAGAAGGCCGGCACCGGCGGATAGATGATACCGCCCATCTCCGTGACCTGCGCCATGTTACGGATGTGGCCGAGATGGAGCGGCGTCTCGCGCAGCATCAGCACGAGGCGGCGGCGCTCCTTCAGCACCACGTCGGCGGCGCGCGAGAGCAGGTTGTCGGTCGTGCCGGTCGCGATCTCTGCCAGCGTCTTTACCGAACAGGGCGCGACGATCATGCCGAGCGTCTTGTAGGAGCCGGAGGAACAGACGGCTCCGATATCCTTGTTGGAATGGGTGGTCGTGGCGAGCGCCTCGAGATCCTGCTTCGAAAAATCCGCCTCGGCCGCAAGCGTGATGCAGGCCGCACGCGACATGATCAGGTGCGTTTCGATGTCGAGGTCGCGCAGCACTTCGAGGATGCGCTTGCCGTAGACCACGCCGGAAGCGCCCGAAATACCGACGATCATACGTCTGGGCCGCGTCGTCATCGCCTACCCCACACTTTCGAGGAGCGCCGCAGCACGGGCGGATGCCTCGTCGCTGATGCGGGCGCGCACGCCGTGGAAATTCGGCCCGCGCGTGGCATCGAGGCCCATGCGCGAGGTCGTGCCAATGCCGCTTGCCGAGGGATCGAGCGCATTGCCCGGCAGGCCCTCGATGATGACGACGTCCTTGTGGGGCTGGAAATGGGTGGCGAGCGCCCAGAGCACCTCGCTGTCGCGGGTGATGTCTACATCCGCATCCACGACGACGACAGTCTTCAGATACTGGTCCCAGCCGAGGAGGCCGAGCATGACCTGTCGGGCCTCACCCTCGCGCATCTGGTTCATCGCGATATAGGCGTGGAAATGAGTGCCAGAGGACGGGTAATGCACTGCCGTGATCGAAGGGAAGCGAGCCCTCAGCTTTTCCACCACTTCCGCCTCACGCGGCACACGGCCGAGATTGAGGTGTTCGGCGGAATTGCCGCCCGCAACGCTGACGAGGATGGCATCACGCCGACGCATAATGGTTTCGACGGTGAAGAGATTGTTCGTCGAGCGGTCGGAGGAATAGCCGGTGAATTCGCCGAACGGCCCCTCTTCCACATGGGCTTCCGGATCCAGCACACCCTCCAGCACGATTTCGGCATGGGCGGGAACGCGGATACCATATTTCGGCGTGCGGACCACCTGCAGGGGTTCGCCCATCAGACCGCCGGCCACATCCCGCTCATCCTCGCCGAAGGCAAGGCGGGCGGAGGCGGCGAGCATGAAGAGCGGATGGCCGCCGATCACCATGGCGACCGGCATGGGCTCGCCCCTCTCCTTCGCCATATTCATCAACCGCCAGAGATGGCCGCGTGAATGCAGCGAGGTCGCGAGCGAATTCCTCGAATGGATCATCGCGCGGTGATAGCTGAGATTGCCGGCACCGGTCTTGGGATGCTCGCCGATGATGATACCGCTGGTGATGTATTTCGCGCGGTCCGTGTCGAAGTGCTTGAGCATGGGCAGCGCGTGGAGATCGACGGCATCACCTGAAATGATCTCGTCAGTGACCGGGCCACTTTCCAGAAGCTCCGGCGTGAACGGCCGGTTGGCGCGCGCCTGATAGGCTTCATGCAGGGCGTCGGCGGTCGAGCCCAGAAGACGGGCGATGCGGTCACGCGAGGCGAAGATGTTCGAGAGCACCCCAGCTCCGATGCCGCTGACATTCGTGAGGTGCAGCATCGGATGCTGGCCCTTGTTGGCAAGGGTCCAGATCAGCGCGGTCACGTCCTGATCGTCCGAGACGGGCCGGTCGATGGTGATGACGTCCTGGCCATGGTCTTCCCGGTAGTCGGCCAGGAAACGGCGAACGTCTTGCTTGTGATACTTGGTCATGTCTCGGCCTCGATGCTGCGGATGGGTGGCGGCGCCCCCAAAGGGCGCCGCTGTCGTCAAATCAGGCGAATTCCAGATGCCGGCCGGTGGCACGATCGACACCGGCATAACTGTCCTTCAGGCGCGCCTGGGCGTCCCTCAGGTCGCGTGGCGGCGGCGATGGGTCGATGCCTACGAGCTTTGCGATATTGTTGCCGAGATAGCCTTCCAGATCGTCCTCGGAGAGGTTGATGCCGTGCGGCGGGTCCTTGCAAAGCACCTCGAGTTCGCGCAGCCACATGCCCGGATCGTTCGGTGGGCTGTCCGTCCCGAAGACAATCTTGTTCTTCGGCAGTTGCTGGGCAAACTCGACGATGCGCGACTGGAAGCACCAGCCGGATTCGCAATAGACATTGGGCGTGTCCATGGCCATCCAGAACGACTCGAACGAATAGTTGCCGCCCGTCTGAATTCCGAAATGGCCGATGATGAAGTTGACCATCGGGAATTCGCGAATGATCGGGTAGAACATCGTGGGGATCGTGTAGGGCCCGTCGCCGGTGTGGATCAGCACAACCACGCCGAGTTCGGCGCACTTCTTCATTGCTGGACGCAGCCAATCGAGCGCGCGGTCGGGGCGATAGCCGTGCATGTTGGCGTGCAGCTTAAGCATCTTGAAGCCGTATTCCTTGACATGGAATTCCAGCTCCGCTGCGCCGTTTTCAGGCCCCCAGCGCGGGTTGTAGTTGAAGTTGCCGATGAAGCGGTCCGGGTATTTCTGGCAAAGCTCGGCGCAATAGGCCATGTAGTCGCGAATGCCGTCGCGGCCCTTGCGGTTGCCGTCGCGGTAGCCGGTATTGCCCGGCGGCGGCTGGATGAAGCCCATGTCGATCCGGCGCGGCTTGCCGTTGATCATATAGGGGCCGTCCATCAGCTTGAGCATGCGCTCGCCAGTGAAGGGCTCGCCGGTATGACGCCACGCCTCGTCGACGAGGTTGGTCGGGTGAAGATGGGTATCGATGATCATTGTTCACTCCGTTCAAATTTACGCGGCAAGTGCTACGCCGTGCTGGCGCAGATACGCCTCGGCTTCCTCGACGGTGGCCGGTGGTTTCGTCGCTTCCAGCCCGATCATCCGGGCGACGTTGTTGCCGAGATAATCTTCGAGCGTATCCTCATCGAGGTTGAGGCCCTGCGGCGGCTCGTGGCACAGCACTTCCAGAAGGTTGATCCACATGCCCGGCTCGTTCGGCGGCGTATCGGAACCGAAGAGGATCTTGTGCTTGGGCAGGACCTTGGCGAATTCGACGATACGCGACTGAAGGCACCAGCCGGATTCCACGTAGACGCTCGGCGTGTCGAGCGCCATCTGCATCGGCTCGAACACATAGACGCCGCCGGTCTGGACGCCAAAATGCGCCAGGATGAAGTTCACTTCCGGGAACTCACGGATGATCGGGTAGAACTCCGTCGGGATTGAATACGGACCGTCCCCGGTATGCACCTTCACCATCAGGCCGAGATCGGCGCATTTCTTCATGGCCGGCCGTAACCAATCAAGCGCGCGGTCCGGGCGGTAGGCGTGCATGTTCGCCTGGAGCTGCACCATCTTGAAATCGAACTCCTTGGCGTAGCGTTCGATCTCTTCGGCACCATTTGCCGTGCCGTAGCGCGGGTTGTAGACGAAGCAGCCGAGGAAACGGTCGGGATGCTCCGTCACCATCTTTTCCGTATAGGCCATGTACTGGCGGATGGCGGCCTTGCCTTCCAGGTCCATGACCTCGTGGGTATAAATGGTGTTGCCCTGCGGCGGCTGGATGAAGGCCTTGTCGATACGGCGCGGCTTGCCGTTGACGTAATAGGGGCCGTCCATCATCTGCAGCAGCCGCTCACCGGTGAACGGCGCCCCGTCGTGGCGCCAAGCCAGATCCACCAAATCGGTGGGGTAGCAGCTTAGATCAATTATCATTGCGTTCTCCTGTCGTAGAGGGTCCGGTCGATGCGGGGCCGCGCAGTGAACCAGGCCGGCCGAAGCGGGCGTGGATCCGCGATCTCAGGAAATGCCGATGACGGGGAAGGAAAGCTGGTGCGGATGCAGCAGCGCGGCTGCAACCAACGGGTATTCCATTCTTCGTGAGCATCGACATCGCGGCCTCATCTTCCAACAGACGGTGAGCAATTGTCGGTGCTTCTACTCGCTGTCGAGGAAACCACGTGACGGGCTTTATGTCAATAAAAAAATCAATCTAACGTATTGTTTTTAAATGCTTTTGTGCCGCCAACGGCAGCGACCGCCCGCGCGCTGGAGGGCGCGCGGGCGGTTCAGACAGAGGGACTTGCGCAAGCGGTGTTCGCGGCGGGAGAAGTGCCGCTAGGTCGCCAGGCATGCACGCAAGTTTCTGTCTATGCCGTCACGGTCGAGATTGCGGCCGATGAAGACGAATTTCGACTTCCGCTTGTCCTCGCCCCATGCGTGGTCCGGGCGGAAATCGACCAGCTTGTGCACCGCCTGGAGGACGAAGAAGCGATCATCATCGGCGACCGAAACGATGCCCTTGGTGCGGAAGATGTCGTCGCCGTGCGCACCGAGATAGCCCTTCAGAAAGGTCGCAAGCTTTTCGCGGTCGAAGGGGTCCGGATAGACGAAGGAATGGGATTTCACCGTCGCGTCGTGCTGGTGCGGGCGGCGAACGGGCTCGTGCGCATGGCCATGATCATGGTGGTGGTGGTGGTGGTGGTGGTGGTCATGGTCGGGGTGGTCGCAGGCTGGATCGTGGCAGTCCGCGTGGATGTGGTGATGCGCGTCGTGGTCTTCGTCCAGGTCGATGTCGAGGATTCCCGCACGGTCGCGCACATAGGACGGCCGGAAGCCGTTGATGCCGAGGATGTTGGAGAGTTCGACGACGCCGTAGCTCGACCGCAGGATCGGCGCCGTCTGGTTGAGCTTGCGCAGCGAGCCCTCCAGCGAACCAAGCGCCTCTTCGCCGGCAAGGTCGATCTTGTTGACGATGATCCGATCGGCCGCGACAATCTGGTTGACCGCCTGGTTGTCGCTGCCGTCCAGCACCGGATCGTAGAGGTGCTGGTCGATATGTTTAGCATCCACCAGCGTCACCACCGCATCCAGCTCCACCTCGTCGGCGACGGTGCGGTCAACGAAGAAGGCGGTGGCCACAGGCGTCGGATCGGCAAGTCCGGAGGTTTCGACGATGATGTGGTCGAACTTGTCCTTGTGGCTGAGGAGCTTCTTCATCACGTCGATCAGGTCGTTGCGCACGTCGACGAAGCAGCAGATGCAGCCGTTCTGCATCTGGAAAATTTCCTCGTCCGAGGCAAGCACCAGGTCGCTGTCGACGTCCACCTCGCCGAATTCGTTCTCGATCACCGCGATGCGGTGGCCGTGCCGTTCGGTGAGGATGTAGTTGAGCAGCGTCGTCTTTCCCGATCCCAGGAACCCTGTCAGGATCGTGATCGGGAGCTTCTGCTGGTTCGCAGCTTCGATATGGATGTTCATGCGCCCTTCTCCCTCAAGGCTTTCAGAATGTCTTCCGGAGTGATCGGATAGTGGCGGAAGCGAACGCCGATGGCGTCATGGATGGCGTTGGCGATGGCCGGACCGATCGCGATGATCGGGTCCTCGCCGACGCCCTTTGCCCCCCACGGGCCGCCCGGATCAGGGGCCGCCTCGAGGATGATCGTCTCGATCTCCGGCATGTCCATCGACAGCGGCATCTTGTAGTCGACGAGGCCGGCGTTAAGGGACCGGCCGGTCGTCTTGTCGATCACGTAGTCCTCCGTGAGCGTATGGCCGATACCCTGCTGGATGCCGCCCTCGATCTGACCTTGCGCGGCGATGGGGTGGATGACGCGACCGACGTCATGCACCGGCACGACACGTTTGACCTCGACGATGCCAGTATCGGTATCCACGTCCACTTCGGTGAAATGCGCGGCGAAGGAGTAGGATTTGGTCGGCTCATAGGTACCGTTTGCAACGATATTGGCTGCAGGAATGCCGCGCGAGGGACCCATCGCCTCGGCCACTGTCATAACGCTGGTGGGATCCGTGATCAGGAAGACCTTTCCTTCACTGAGATCGACGTCGGCGGGCAAAACCTGCAGCTTCATTGCCGCCCGCTCCAGAACAGCAGCGCGGACCTTGCTGGCGGCCATCTTCGCAGCTGTGCCGACGAGATAGGTCGTGTGACTGGCAAACGCGCCGATATCCCACGGCACCACGTCGGTATCGCCGTGGATGATGCCGACATCCTCGAAGCGCACGCCAAGTTCCTCCGCGACAATCTGTGCCAGCGCGGTATGGGCACCGGTGCCAAGGCCTGCAGCGCCGGTCAGGAGGGTCACGGTCCCGTCCTCGTTGACCTTCACGGTGGCATTGCCCTGTTCCTTGATGCCCGGGTATGCAGACGACCCGTGCATCTCGCAACCGATGCCCCAGCCCTTGCGGATGTGCGGGCGCTTCGGGTCCGGCGTGCGGTCGCGATTGCGCAATGCTTTCCAGTCGACCACGTCGATGCCGTGCTTGATGCACATTTCCAGCCCGTGGCCGATGATCGGGTGGCCGGAGGGCGCAATGTCGCCCGCACGCACCGCGTTTCTCAGCTTCAGCTCGGCCGGGTCCAGGCCCAGACGCTCGGCCGCCTCGTCCATCTGGATGTCGAGCGCATAATAGCTCTGCACAACGCCATAGCCGCGGAAGGCGCCGTTGATCGGCGTGTTGGTGTAGACGCAACGTCCCTCCAGCCGCACATTCTCGCAGCGATAGAGCGAGGTGGCAGCAGTGGTGCCGACGATCGTCACTCCCGGCCCGTGCGAGCCGTAGGCGCCGGAGTCGTAGACGAGCTTCATGTCGCGCGCGACGATGGTGCCGTCGTTACGGAAACCCTGTTTCAGCCAGATCTTGCAGGGATGGCGGGCGCGGCCGGCAACGAAGGTCTCGTGCCGGGTAAATTCCATCTTCACCGGCCTACGCGTTTCCTTGGCGAGCAGCGCGCAGAGGAATTCGTGCTGGAAGAGGTCCTGCTTGGCGCCGAAGCCGCCGCCCATATGGTCGACGATGACGCGCACCTTGGTGAGCGGCAGGCCGAGGACTTCGGCAAGAATGCCGCGCACCATGAACGAGGTCTGCGTCGAGGTCCAGAAGGTGAGCTTGTTCGAACCGTCCCAGTCGGCAATGCAGACATTGGGCTCCATGTAGGCCGGATGCGGTCGCCCGCCGGAAAAGACGCCTTCGAGCACGAAATCCGCCTCGGCAAAACCGGCTTCCACATCGCCGCGGCTGACGCGCACCGGATCGAGCACCAGGTTACCGCCAGGCCCGACCTCGTGGATCAGTGGCGCGCCAGGCTTTGCGGCCTCCTCTGGCTCGAACACCGCCGGCAACGGCTCGTATTCGACTTCGATCAGGTCCAGCGCCTCGTCGGCGATCTCCTCGCTGATCGCGGCCACGGCGGCGACGCCCTCGCCCCAGAAGCGCACACGGTCGTCGAGGATATACTGGTCCTTGGTGCAGGAGGCTGAACGGGGATGTGGCGAGCCGTAATGCAGAACGCGCGGCACGGTCTCATGCGTCAACACCGCCTTGACACCGGGATAGGCGAGCGCCTTGCTGATATCGAGGCTCTTGATGCGGGCATGGGCGATTGCCGCACGCTTGATCTTGCCGTGCAGCATGCCGGGCAGTTTGACGTCGCCGGTATACTGCGCCTCGCCCGTCACTTTTTCGAGCACGTCGTCGCGGCGAACACTCTTGCCGACGATTTTGAAGTCGCGCTTTTCGATTGGGGTCGTCATGTTCATGATCTTGCTGCCTCCATCTCGCGCGCGGCGGATTTGATCGCGTCGAAAATCTTGGTGTAGCCGGTGCAGCGGCAGATATTGCCGCTGAGCCCGAAGCGTATGTCTTCGTCGGTGGGCCGCGGATTGTCGTCGAGCAGCTTCTTGGCCATCATCAGGATGCCCGGTGTGCAGAAGCCGCATTGCGAGGCTCCGTGCCGCATGAAGGCATCCTGCAGGGGATGCAGCGTATCGACGCCCGGCTGAAGCCCCTCGACCGTCTCGATCGCGCGGCCCTCCGCTTCGACGGCAAGCATCAAGCAGGCGTTGACCGGCTCGCCGTCTACGAGCACGGTGCAGGCGCCACAGTCGCCGACGTCGCAGCCCTTCTTGGTGCCGGTGAGACCGACGTCGTCGCGAAGCGCGTCCAGGAGCGAGCGGCAGGGATCAACCGCCATGTCGCGCGGCTCGCCGTTGATGGTGAGTTCGACGATCCGTTTCATGCGAAAGCCTCCAATGCCTGTTTGATGGCGCGGCCGGTCAGCACGCCGACCATATCGCGGCGGTAATCGGCGCTGGCGCGTACATTGCTGATCGGCGTGCACTCCTCCATCGCCTTCGCCGCGGCGCTCTTGACTGTTGCAGCGTCGAGCGCCGTGCCGCGCAGCACGCTTTCGGCCTGTCGCGCACGCAGTACGGTTGCGCCCACGGCACCAAGCGCGATGCGGATGTCGTTGCACACGCCATCCTCCATGGTCAGACTGACGGCGACGCCGACCGTGGAGAGCTCCATCGCTTTTCGGCGGCCGTGTTTCAGATAGGCCTTGCCGCTGTTTTCGAGCGCCGGCGGCACAGTAATGCCGGTGACGATCTCGCCCTTGGCGAGCACGCTCTTGCCAGGGCCTGTGAAAAATTCCGAAAGCGGGATCACACGCATGTTCGTGCGGCTGTAGATGTGCACGAAGGCCCCGTCGGCGATTAGCGGCGGAATCGTATCTGCCGAGGGTGAGGCGCGACAGATATTGCCGACAACAGTGGCGCGGTTGCGCACCTGGATGGAGCCCAGCGAAGCGAACGCGGCCCTAAGGTTCGGATAGCGCGCGCCCACCAACGGCAGACGCTCGAGGCGACCGACCGTCACCAGCGCGCCGAAGGTCAGGCCCCGCGTTTCGTCATAGGTGATTTCGGAAAGGCCGGGGATTTGCTTGATATCGACGACATTGCGCACGCGCCGCAGCCTCTCCCTGATCTCAACCAGAAGGTCCGTACCGCCGGCGAACAAAAAGCTGTCGTCGCCGAGCTCGGTGAGTAGACGAGCGGCATGCTCCAGCGTTTCCGCCCGATGGTATTCAAAGCGTCTCATGGGATTTCCCTTCGTTCGGGGTTCCGGCGGGGTTCCGGCGACGCGATGCCGCCGGACATGTGTCGGGTGCTCTTCAAATCGCGTCGGGCGCAGCGTTCTTAAGTTCAGGCTCCTCCGGCTCCTTGGCGGGAATGCCGTTGAAGAGGATGTTGAGAAGTGCCGCGGCAAAGGTGCCGACGAGAACACCGCTATGCAGGAACTTTTCGAGCGCCTGCGGCAGCTGGTCGAAGATCTTGTCGGCGACCACGGGCACCATGGCGAGACCGACGCTGACCGCCACGATATAGAGATTGCGCCGGTTGTTGGTGAAATCCACCTTGCTCAGGATCTTGACGCCGGTGGCCGAAACCATGCCGAACATCACGATAGCCGCACCGCCCACCACATAACTCGGGATGGATGCGCTGATGAAGGCGACCTTGGGCAGCGAGCCGAGCAGGATCAGGATGACGCCGCCCGTCGCCACCACCCAGCGGCTCATGACGCCGGTGATCTGCAACAAGCCGACATTCTGCGCGTAGGTCGTATAGGTGAAGGTGTTGAGGATGCCGCCGATGATGTTGCCGACACCATCTGTCCTCAGGCCGCGCGCCAGATCCGCCTGGGAAATCTTGCGGCCCGTCATGTCGCCGACCGCAAGGATCTGCCCGGTCGATTCGACCATCATCACCGTCATGACCGCACAGAGCGAGAAGATCGACCAGAACTCGAATATTGGCCAGCCGAATGCGAGCGGATGAATGATCCGGACCCAATCGGCATCCCCCACACCGCTGAAGCTGACCTTGCCGGCGGCAATCGCGATGGCGAAACCGACGCCGATGCCGAGCAGCACGGCGAGATTGGACAGGAAGCCCTTGAGATACCGCGTCATGAGCAGGATCGCGACGAGCACGATCGTTGCGACGGCTAGCGCGAAAGGCGCACCGTAGGCCGGGTTGGGGATCATTCCGTCCGGCCCCTTGATCATCGGCTGCCCGCCGGCCGCCCAGTTCACGCCGACGCGCATCAGCGACAGCCCGATGATCAGCATGACCGTTCCGGTGACGATCGGCGGGAAGAACCGCACCCATCGACCGAAATAGGGTGCTGCCAGAAGCGTGAAGACGCCGGATCCAATCACGGCGCCGATGACGCCGGGCATCCCAAGCTCCGGGTTGGTGCCCGTCGCGATGATCGAGGGAACCGCGGTAAAAGCGATGCCCATCATGATCGGCAGGCGAATGCCGACATTGCCGATGCCGACCGCCTGGATGATGGTCACCAGACCGCAACAGAACAGGTCTGCGCTGACCAGCATGGCGATCTGTTCCTTCGGCAGATGCAAGGCGCTGCCGATGATGAGCGGCACGGCAACTGCGCCGGCATACATGACGAGAACGTGTTGCAGGCCCAGAGCAAAAAGGCTCGGGATCGGATACATCTTTTCGACGGGATCCGTCGTTGCAGGATTGGACATTCGCTTTCCTCCCAGCGAATAGCTTCCGGCGCGGTGGGGCTTCGTGGCCTCGTGATTATGTCACCGCACGCCGTACGAGGAGGATCATGCGGCTGGCCAAATCAGCAAACAATCGGCATAATTATATTTATTCATCTAGTAACTGAATGAATGAGACAGCATGGACATTACGCTGAAACAGCTTCGGGCCTTCGTCACGGTGGCCAATCTCGGGCAGTTCACGCTGGCCGCCGACAAGCTCGGCTCATCACAGTCGGCGGTCAGCACATTGGTGCGGCAACTTGAAACCAATCTCAATCTCCGCCTCTTCGACCGACATACCCGTCTCCTGCGCCTCACCCAGGCCGGCATCGACATTCTGCCGGTCGCGTCGCGCGCCGTGGCGGACATCGAGGGCATGGTGGAAAGCTCACGGGAGCTCAACGCGCTTCGACGCGGCAAGGTCTCGATTGCGGCAGGCACCGTGCAGGCCGCGCTGCTGCTGCCCCCGCTGATCAATGCCTTCAGCAAGCTCTACCCCGAAATCACCGTCGCCCTGCATGACGTTGCCGAAAAGGCGGTGCTGGACTATGTCGCCAACGGAACTGCCGACCTCGGCGTCGGCACGGTGCCGGAGGAAGACACCGACCTGGTCGGCACCCGGCTGACGACTGACGAATTCTTGGTGGTACTGCATTGTGAAGATGCTCTGGTGAAACGCCCTGAGCTTCGCTGGACCGATCTTGCTGAGCGCAAGCTGATCGGCCCGCAGCGCGGCAACCCCATTCGTGACCGTCTGGAAAGCGAGTTGGCCCGTAACGGCATTGTGCTGCCGCTCGACAAGACGATGCAGGAGGTGGCGCTGCCGTTGACCATTATCGGCATGGTCGAAGCCGGCCTCGGCGTCGCGATCATGACCTCGGCGGTCGTGCGGCTGGCGACATCGATGGGGCTGATCGTGCGCACGCCGACCGAACCACTCATCCGGCGCGAGGTCAGCCTCATCCAGAAACAGGCCCGCTCGCTCTCGCCTGCCGCCCGACGCTTCCGCGACTTCCTTCTGAAGGCCGTGCACTAAAGCGCGTCGCGATCTTTCAGATTCGCTTTCCGCGCTTTAAGCTCTTGTTTTTGCGCATGTCGTTATCGCAAAACCGCTGCACGCTGTTGCGCGACATGCTTGAAGCAAATCCATTGCAGTCCAGCAATTCATCATCCGGCGCTGCACAAATACCGTGGTTGACCGGACAAAATATTCAGCGCTATCTGGTATCGCTGCTGGACTGCGCATTGCGTGGGCAGGCAGGGCGCAGAGGACTTTGTAGTCTTTTTCTGCGCGCGGCTTTCGACGCACCATCGCACCTCGGCCAGCCGCCGCTCCCAGCCACACCCGATCAGGAGCACCCATGGCCCACTCCCTGAAAGACCGCGCCGACCATTCTGAGGCCTCCGGCCGACCGACCCCCCCCCGACCTTTCCACAGACACCATCCGAACCGCCAGGGAAGAGCTCGCCGCCTGTTTCCGCATGGCGGCGCGCAATGGCTTTGAGGAAGGCATCTGTAACCACTTTTCCGCAGTTGTGCCGGGGCACGACGATCTCTTCATCGTCAATCCCTATGGCTACGCCTTCCGCGAGCTGACCGCCTCGAAACTCTTGATCTGCGATCTAAATGGCACCGTCGTCGAGGGTGAAGGCGAGCCGGAGGCTACGGCCTTCTACACCCACGCCGAGATCCACCGGCGCCTGCCGCGCGCCAAGGTCGTCTTCCACACGCACATGCCCTATGCGACGGCTCTGTCGATGACGGACGGTCCGCCGCTGATCTGGGCGGGGCAGACGGCATTGAAGTTTCATGGCCGCACCGCCGTCGACGAAAATTACAACGGCCTTGCGCTCGATCACCGCGAAGGCGCTCGCATTGCCGGAACATTGGGCGATGCGGACATCCTGTTCATGAAACATCACGGCGTGCTGGTGCTCGCACCGACCATCGCCGAGGCCTGGGATGACCTTTACTACCTCGAACGGGCGGCGCAAGTGCAGGTCCTTGCGATGTCCACGGGCCGCACGGTCTGCCCCATCGATCCGGCAATCGCTGAAGCCGCTTATCGGCAGATACGGGAGGGAGATGCCGCCTCCGCGCGTGCGCATCTCGCCGCCATCCGTCGACAGCTGAACGCGGAAGAACCGCAATATCGACATTGAACATCGGACGTCGCACGTCTTGGCCTGGATAGGTGGGCGTGCGACCCCGACCGCGAAGCGAACGGGCAAGGCGCCCCCAATTGTTACGAATTATTCATTAAAACATTGAAATAATGAATTTGTTTAAATTAACGGTGCGTGTTTAGTTTCGCCTCACAACAAAAAGGTGGGGACGAATGGCACGGGACAATTCAATTGCGTCGCTCGCAAACCTGGCCGCCGGTCAGTCCTTTGCGCTCACTGGCGGCACCATCATCCATGACGATGGCACGCAATCGATCAGCGACATCATCGTGGGCGCCGACGGGCGGTTCGTTGTCGTCGAACCCTTTCTCAACACGATCTCTTGCAGCGCCTGCGTCGACATCAGCGGCATGCTGGTTTCGCCGGGCTTCGTCGATGCGCACCAGCATCTCGACAAGACCGGCGTGCTGCGGTTCACGCCCAATCCATCAGGAACGCTCCAGGGCGCCCGCGAGGCTTTTGCCAAGTATGCTCGCACCGCTGGTCCCGACGACATTCACAAGCGGGCAACGCGCACGGTTGAGCGATGCCTGTCCCGCGGCACGACGGCCATTCGCAGCCATATCAACGTCGACAAGGATGCCGGTTTCCACGGCATCGAGACGCTGGCGGGCATCCGCGATAGCGCGAAAGACCGCATCACCCTCCAGCTCGTTGCGTTCATGACGCCGCACCCGGGCCAGGACTTCGACTGGCTGGGCCAAAACATCGACGGCGCGGTGGCGCTCGCCGATGCCGTCGGCGGAACGCCGGCCGTTTCCGAGGACCCGCCACGTTATCTCGACATCCTGTTTTCGGCCGCCGTCAAGGCGGGCAAGCCGGTCGATCTGCATCTCGACGAGCACCTCAACGCCAGTGTTCACCTCATTGAGGCCGCCCTCGACCGGGTCGAGCGCTTCGGCATGCAGGGACGCACCGTGTTCAGCCATGTCTCGGTCTTGAGCGCCCTGCCTCGCCGGAAATTCGAAAGCATCATCGAGCGCATCCTTGCCCTCGACGTCGGTGTCGTTACCCTTCCGGCCGCAAACCTCTACCTGCAGGGGCGTGATTACGAGATGCTGCCGCCGCGCGGGCTGACCCGGGTCGCCGAACTGCATCGCGCCGGTATCACAATCGCCACGGCCTCGGACAACATCCAGGACCCGTTCGTGCCGACCGGCTCGGGCGACATGCTCGAAATCGCCCGCTGGACGCTGCTTGCGGGGCACCTGCGCGGCGACGAGCTTGCCGCGGCCCACCGCATGATCACCACGGCGCCAGCCCATCTGATGGGGCTAGGCAAGGACTATGGGCTGCGCGCAGGCGCCCGGGCCGACTTCGTGGTCACAGATTGCCTCGACACCGACACGCTGATTGCCGGCGGGCCGGATCAGGCCTTTGTCTTCTCAAGGGGACGCCTCGTCTCAGAAACGACGACCGCGCTCATGCGCGTCGAAAACAGCCGCTTGAAGGAGGACGCATAACCGATCGGCGACTCCGGGGGGATTGAAACGACAATCTAATGGGAGGAATGAAATGAAGAAAACTGCATTTTCACGTCGCTCGCTGCTTGCGTCCATTTTCGGATTGGCCCTCGCCGGAATGATCCGGCCGGACATTGCGCATGCCGAAGACTTCAAGATGGGCCTTCTCGTGCCCGGTAGCGTTTCGGAAGAGGGATGGAACCGGATCGGCTACAATGCGCTGAAGGGCGTTGAAGACCAGCTCGGCGCCAAGATCAGCTATGTCGAGTTGCAACAGAATCCGGCATCCTTCGAAAAGGCCTTTCGCGACTACGCGAGCCAGGGCTACAAGGTAATCCTGGGCCACGGATTTGAATTCCAGGACGCAGCACTCGAAGTCGCACTCGATTATCCGGACACCTATTTCCTGATCTCGTCGAGCAGTATCCATGAAGGCAATGTCATCGGCCTCAACACCGATACGAGCCAGCCCTTCTACCTGATGGGCGTCATCGCCGCGAAGATGGGCCAAAAAGCGGGCCTCGTCGGCGGCATGGAGATCCCACCGATCCAGCAGGCCTTCGCCGGCTTTAAAAACGGCGCCAAGAGTGTGAACCCGGACTTCCCGATCAGCGAGGCCTATATCGGCAACTTCACCGATACGACGGCCGCCAAGGAGGCCGCGCTTAGCATGATCTCGCAGGGTGCCGATTTCGTCGTGCCGAACGCCTCGGGGGCCACCGTCGGCGGCTACCAGGCGATTTCGGAATCCGGGCCGGACGTGCGCTCTTTCTCGATCTTCAGCGACTTTACCGAGGTTGCGCCCAACAACATTCTCGGCCTCTACGTCGCCGATTATGCGCAGGGCGTGGTGGAAGTTGTGCGCTCAATTCACGAAGGCAGCCCGCCCACGCAAAACGTCGTCTTCGGGCTGAAGGACCCGAAGGTCATCTCCTTCACCTTCCGCGATGACGGCCCGGTCTCGGTGCCGGAAGACATCCGCGCTGAAGTGAAAGCGATCAGCGACAAGATCGCCGCCGGTGAGATCAAGACAGACACTCAGTGACGGGCCTTTCGCTGCGACCGGCCATGCCTGGTCGCAGCGAACCATTCAATGCCACACAATTATCGGGACCGATCCATGGAACAGGTAAACCAGGGAGCGCGTGATCACGTGTATCCTCAAGCAGCCCACGCTCTCTACCGGACGCTCTCGCAGGCGGGTATCAGCGCTGCGACCCCGATCGCCGCGGTCCTTGTCGCCCTTTCGTTCGGCGCGGCGCTTTTGTGGCTGAACGGCTTCACTGGGACCGACGTGGTTACGGTGATGATCATGGGCTCCTTCCAGGATGCGCGCTCGATCGGCGAAATCCTGCTGAAGGCGACGCCGCTCATCCTGATCGGCGCAGGGCTTTGTGTCGCCTTCCGGTGCAGCATCTGGAACATCGGCGCTGAGGGGCAGCTTTATGTCGGTGCGATCGCCGCCACCTTCGTCGGCACCAGCATCGATGGCCTCTCTGTCTGGATCCATGCCCCGCTCGTCATGCTGGCGGGCGCGTTGGCCGGCGCCGCCTGGGCCGGCATCGCCGGCTATCTCAAGGTACGCTTCCAGGCGAGCGAGATCGTCACCACGATCATGCTCAACTACATCGCCCTCATCCTGACGAGCTATCTCGTCACCGGGCCGATGAGGGACGCAAGCGCCGCCTATCCGCAATCGGCCCGGCTGGTGCGCGAGGCCTGGACGCCGCGCATCGTCTCGGACATGCGCCTCCATATCGGTATCCTCGTCGCCATCGTGCTGGCGGTCGCACTCTATATTTTCCTGCAACGCAGCAGCCGCGGTTTTGCCTTGCGCGTCGTCGGCCTCAACCCGGATGCGGCGCGTTATGCAGGCATGGACGTGCGCCGCAACGTGATGATCGCCATCTGTATCAGCGGCGCGATGGCCGGGCTTGCCGGCGCCTTCGAGGTCGCGGGTGTCACCCACCGGCTCTATCAGAACATCTCACCGGGCTACGGCTTCGAAGGCATCGCCGTGGCGTTGCTCGCCAACAACAATCCCCTGGCCGCGATCCTGTCGGGCGGGCTCTTCGCGATGCTACGGTCCGGCTCTGAGGTCCTCCAGATTACATCGCAGGTCCCGCAGGTTCTCGTCCTCGTCATTCAGGGCATCGTCATCCTGTCAGTCGTGGCCTTCGCCAAGTTCCGCGGTGTGCTGACGAGCCTGCGTTAGCCAAACCGCTCCCCGCAAGGGATGAAGATGATCAAGAGAGGTCCGCAACCATGGACGACATGATGTTTTTCACCTTCCTCGCGGCGCTGATGGGCGCGGCCTGGAGGCTCGCGACGCCCCTCATCTTCGCCTCGATCGGTGAGGTCTTTTCCGAACGGGCGGGGGTGCTCAACATCGGGTTGGAAGGCACGATGCTGGTCGGCGCGTTCTGCGGTTTCGCGGCCGCCTTCGCCACCGGCAGCATCCCGCTCGGCCTTCTTGCCGGCGTCGGCGGCGGCATGCTGTTCGGGCTGGTTTTCGCCTTCTTCACAATTACCATCAAGGCAGACCAGATCGTGGTAGGCGCGGCACTCAACCTGCTTGGCATGGGCCTCACCGCCTTCCTGTTCCGCACCTATTATGTCTCGACCGGCAAGGGCATCGAGATCGCCCAGCCGGTCCATATCCCCTGGCTCAGCGATCTGCCCTTCCTGGGAGAAGCCTTCTTCCGGCAGAACTTCATCGTCTACAGCACGATCCTTGTCGCAATCCTCGCCACCCTCGTGCTCAATCGAACCTCCTTCGGACTGACACTGCGTGCTGTGGGTGAACACCCCAAGGCCGTCGACGTCGCCGGCCGCAACGTCGCGACCTACCGGTACGCCGCAGTGATGGTCGGCACAGGTCTTGCAGGTCTCGGCGGCGCATTCCTGACGCTCGGTCATTCCAACCAGTTCGTCGAGGGCATCACCTCCGGGCGCGGCTTCATCGCGCTTGCCGTCGTGGTCTTTGCGAGGTGGTCGCCAATGGGGGCCTTCTTTGTCTCGCTGCTGTTTGGCCTCTTCTATGCCCTGCAACTGATGCTCCAGGCACAGGCGTCAATCGTGGTGCCTTACCAGGTCCTGCAAGCCCTTCCCTACATCATGACGATCATCACGCTGGTCGTGGTTCGCGGCAAGGGCGCCGCGCCGAGCAAGCTCGGCCAGCCCTACGAGATGAGGTAACGGACATGTCCACCAAACCATTCCTGCGCATCGATAATATCCACAAGCGATTCGGCCCCATCATCGCCAGCGACGGCGTGTCGCTGCAAATCGAGGAGGGTGAGATCCACGCGCTGCTCGGTGAAAACGGCGCCGGCAAGAGCGTGCTGATGAGTATGATCTGCGGCATGGTGCGACCCGACGCGGGCGAGATCGTTTACAAAGGCGCGCCCGTTCGCTTCAACAGCCCGCGCGAGGCGATCCGCCAGCGCATCGGCATGGTACACCAGCACTTCATGCTCGTGCCGAACCTCACCGTCGCGGAAAACTATATCCTCGGCCAGGGATCAGCGTTCCGGATCATCAACGACATGGACAAGATCCATGCGAAAATCCGCGAGCTCAGCGATCGCTATGCGCTCGACGTCCGCCCTGACGCCCTCATCGAAGATCTCTCCGTCGGCGAGCAGCAGCGCGTCGAAATCCTGAAGGCTCTGTTCAACGGCATCGATCTCCTCATCCTCGACGAGCCCACCGCTGTGCTGACGCCGCAGGAGACCGACCGCCTGCTTGGCCTGATGCGTGACCTGGCCGCCGACGGGAAGACTGTCGTCTTCATCTCGCACAAGCTCGACGAGGTGATGCGGGTCAGCGACCGTATCAGCGTCATGCGCGACGGGCGCGTGGTCAATACCGTCGGCGTCGACGACACGGATGCGCGAGGCCTTGCCCGCATGATGGTGGGGCGCGACGTTGGCATGGAGCTGGTCCGCGACGCTGCCGCCCCCGGTCGGCTCGTGCTGTCGGTCGAAAACCTCAGCTGTCGTAGCGAAACCGGGCTTCCGGCCGTGCGCGGCATCAGCCTTGATGTGCACGCCGGCGAGATCGTCGGCATCGCCGGCGTTTCCGGTAACGGCCAGAGCGAATTGTCACTGGCGCTTGCGGGCCTGTTGCCGGTGGATTCGGGCCGCGTCGTACTCAACGGCAAGGACATTACCGGCCTGGACCCCGCCCGCATCAATGCTTGTGGGTTTTCCCACATCCCGGAAGATCGGCACAAGCATGGCATCGTGCTTTCGCTCTCGCTCAGCGAGAACACCATCCTCCAGCGATACGACCAACCGCCCTTTGCCGCCCGCGGCATGCTCAATCGGCGCACGATCGGCACGCATACCCGCGATCTCATCAAGCGCTTCCGCATCAAGTCCCGCGATGAGAACCAGCGGATCGGCGACCTTTCCGGCGGCAACCAGCAGAAGCTGGTGGTCGCGCGTGAACTGGCGCGCAATCCCGATTTTATTCTCGTCAACCAGCTCGCCCGTGGCATCGACATCGGCGCGATGGAATTCGTCATGGAGGAGATGCTGAAGCAGCGCGACAGCGGCAGAGCGATCCTGCTGATCTCGACGGAACTCGAAGAACTCTTCGCGATCTGCGATCGGATCCTCGTGATGTGCCACGGCGAAATCCTTGGGGAACTGCCGCCGGACCGTTCTCGCCTCGAGGAGCTGGGACTGCTGATGGCAGGGAAAGCTGCGGATCGCCTTGAGCAACCGACACCTGCGGGCTAGACAGGAGAGGCCGCGCCATCGTTTGATGTAAACCGCACAACCGGCATGTTCGAAGGAGGGCGTCGCGTCCATGAATATAACCCTGCGGCAACTCAGGGCCTTCATCGCGGTGGCCGAACTCGGCCAGTTCAACATCGCCGCAAGGAACCTTCACCTCACCCAGTCGGCGGTCAGCATCCTCATCCGGGACCTGGAGTCGGAAATCGGTGTGCGCCTGTTCGACCGCCACACGCGCATGGTGTCGCTGACGCTCGTCGGGCAGGAATTCCTGCCGCAGGCCCGCAAAATATTGAAGGACCTGGAGCTCGCCGTCGGCGACGTGCGCGACAATGCCTCGCTGAAGCGCGGCCAGGTCACCGTCGCTGCGGCCATCGTGCTCGCCGCAACCATCGTGCCGCCGATCATCGCCCGGTTCCTGCGCATGTATCCGGAGATTTCCGTCAGCATCCGCGACATGCCCGAGGAGGCGATCAGCCCGGCGCTCAAGCGCAACGAGGTCGACATCGCCGTTGGCACACTGTCTGAAGAGGATCCGGAGATCACGGCCACCCCGCTTTTGCGCGACAAGCTGATGCTTGTGTGCCGGGAGGACCACCGTTTCGCCAAACGGAAGTCCGTGCGGTGGGAGGAGATGAAAGACGAATCGCTTATCACGCTGGCCGCCGCCAACCCATTGCGCAGCATCGTTGAGCATAACCTCATCCGCGTCGCTCCGAATTTCCGGCCGAAGTACGAAGTGCGCTTCTCAACGACCGCCATCAGCATGATCGCCGCCGGCATGGGCGTCGCCGTCCTGCCGGAGAATTCCAGCCAACTCGCATCCGCCGTACACGTCACGACCATCGACCTGATCGAACCGGACGTGATGCGAGATGTCTCGCTATTGCAGCGGCGCCAGCACAGCCTTTCGCCCGCGGCCGAGCATCTCAAAGCGGCCTTCGTCGCTTGGGCTGCTGACCGTACTGGATCCTCTGTCCGCGATTGAAACCACGGCAAGTCTCCCAACCCGCAATGCAATGCATGCGCACGACAGATGCAAAGCCCCTGGCGCGATCCCACAAGCTCTTGACCTTACCATCGTTGGAAGCCCCATAAGGGTCGCGTTACCCTTCATGGTACCGAGAGCATGCGAGCTCGGCTGACCGTGAGAGGTCCCGAAGCCTGCCCGCATGTCCAGAGGAAAACATGAGATCTTCACTCAGCGCTGACTGGGACTTCGAGCGGGAAACCCGTTCAATCCTTCTGCGGTTCGTCGCCTTCGCCATACTTCTCGCTAATCTCTTGCTGGGTGGGGGTGCAGAGGCTGAAGGGACCCATTTCGCCGTCATTATTTGCTATCTGGTTATCAGCATCGCATCTGTGATGAGCGCCCGCTTCCTGCCCGGACGATCCTGGCTGAAAACGCTATTTGTCGTTCTTGACGCACTGCTGGTCGCGTTGATCCTCTATGCCCATATCCTTGGCGGCCCGGTCACAGAGAACCACAATGTTACGACGAGCAGCCTCGTCGTCGCTTTCATTCTCCTCAATCATGTTGGCCTCAAGCTTGACCGTCGGCTGGTTCTTGTCTTTTCAGGCATCGTCCTTGTTGCCTGGATCGGCATGCTCGCGGTTACCGCCGCCAGGCATCACACGGCTGACGCCATGTCGTTCGTTGCTTACTTTTTCAATCAGGATCTTGGTCTGACGGTGAGTTATGGCTTCACCGCCTTTGCAATTTATCTCCTCGCCAAGGATCACGATAAGACGCGGAAGGAGGCTCTGTTGGCAGACAGGCGAAGCCTCAATCTGTCGCGGTTCTTCTCGCCACTCGTTGTCGCCGACCTTCAGGAAGGAAGTTCGGCTCTCGAACTCGAACGGCGCAATGCCGTAATCATGTTCGTCGACCTGCGTGACTTCACCAGCTTTGCCGAGACAGCACCCGCTCGCCAATTGGCAGCGGTGCTGGCTCAATACCGTCATCTCGTTTCGGGGATCATTTTCGACCACGGCGGAACCGTCGACAAGTTCATCGGTGATGGCGTGATGGCGGTGTTTGGCCAACCTACAGCGATGAAGGATGACGCAGACCGTGCGCTCGCTTGCGCTCTCGACCTGGTCGATGCGTTGAATGACTGGAAGCACCAGAATTTGGTTGGCGGGTATCCTGCCCTAAGCGCTGGCGTAGGGTTGCACTTTGGATCCGTCGTCGGTGGCGTCCTGGACAGCGGATGCCATAGCGAATTCACAGTCATAGGGGATGCGGTCAATGTCGCCCAGCGACTTGAAGCCCTTACGAAGGTACTGGGCTCACCGCTTGTTGTCTCATCGGCGCTGGTCAAACAATTGCGCAAGCCTGCGCCATCTGCACTGTGGACGGTACAGAATGAGGTTGCGCTCGCTGGCCGGCGGTTGCCGATTGACATCTGGTACTTGCAGACCGAGGCGGACAGCAGTGTCCCTTCCCCCAAAGCCGGCGGTTCAAAGACACCCCTCCAGAGGCCTTCCCTCCAGTCCTCGCCGTTTACAGCGCCAGACGTCGGGATTGGATAATCAATCCCTCTCGCGGTGGTCCTGACAAGCTCATCTATCGTTCGGGCAAAGACTTGCCAAAGATCAATTGGCACGCGCCACTGCCGGCCACTGCATTCTTGACCTGGGTTCCATCTGGACCGCGATCACCTGACGAACGCTGCGTTAGATTTCGTGTCACGGCGTCATTCCTCGACGGCCTTCAAACTGCCGGGTTCATCAGGAACTATTTGTAACTTGCAAGCCAAGACTCCTTGACATTTCAATCAAAAACGCAGGAATTAAGATAACAACAAATTCTTGGAGCTTGTTTCATGCTGGCCATTGTCGCCGATGATCTGACCGGCGCCCTGGATGCAGCCGCCCCATTCGCCAGCAGGGGCCTGCATACTGAGATTGCGCTTACCGTCGAAGCCATCCCCGGGGCGTTGAGCGAGCACCCGCAGGTCATATCAGTCAATATTGGCTCGCGGGAAATGGATGTCGTATCAGCGCAGCAAGCAACTGCTGCGACGCTTGCCGCGTTGCCGCCGGGCTCGCGCCTTTTCAAGAAGATCGACTCGCGCCTCAAGGGCCACATCGCTGCCGAGCTCGACATTATCCCTTTTCGCTCAGCGCTGGTTGCTCCCGCCATTCCGGATTTCGGACGGATGGTAAGGGCCGGCCATGTACAGGGCTTTGGGGTGGATACGCCGATATCGATTGCCGAAAAACTTGGCCGGCACGCGGGGAACATGACGATCCCGGATATCGCGACCGCGGAAGAAATGAGCCGCTCGCTTCAATCGGCCCAGGAATCGGGTGTGGACCTGCTGATCGGTGCACGCGGATTGGCCGAGGCACTGGCACGCCAAATGACCGGCGACGCAAAGGCGCTAGCTGCCGAGATCCCAGAAGGGCCCGGACTTTTTGTCATCGGCTCGCGTGATCCGATCACGCTAGCGCAGATCGAAGAATTGCGTGCCACGCTCGAGTCGCGTTATCTGCCGGCACCAAATGGCCGCCTGAGCGACACGTCTTCGGATGGCAGCTTGATCACTCTTGTGCAGGCAGTTGACGGAGATGTCGCAATTACCTCCCAGGAAGTCTCCCGTCTTCTAGCGGAAAGCGTCTTTCCAGCTTTGACACAGGCCGCCTCGACGTTGCTTCTTTCCGGTGGTGCCACTGCACAAGCCGTGCTGGACAAGATGGGGATTAAACGTTTCCGGCTAATGGGTGAGTGCATGCCAGGTCTGGGCTTGGCCTTCGCCAACGGACATTGCATCATCGCGAAATCCGGAGGATTCGGTCAAGCGGGGACGCTGAGGGAGATTGCGGGCAGAATGCTCCGCGACATGGGATGACAATGGGACTGGAGAACGGAACGACACGCAAGAGCCTGGCCGACCTCGTCTTCGAGCGGATGCATCGCGCCATTAAATCAGGGGCCTACAAGCCCGACGAACGCTTGCCGACGGAGCACGACCTCGCTGCCGAATTCGAGGTGTCCCGACCGGTCATCCGCGAGGCGCTTCGTCGCATCCGTGACCAGGGCTTGATCTATTCGCGGCGGGGCGCTGGCAGCTTTGTTCGTGCCGTCGGCATGAAGGAGCCACTTGGCTTCGGACAGCTGGAGAATGTCGCGGATCTGCTGAACTGCTACGAGTTCCGGCTGACGGTCGAGCCGGCAGCCGCAGCCGCAGCAGCGGCACGCCATGATGACGCCAGTCTTGGCGCCATTCGCCAGGCGCTGGAGTTGATGCGGGACGCGACCAACCGACAGTCGCATCGCGAGGACGCGGACTTCCAATTCCATCTGGCGATCGCGCGCGCTGCCCAGAACAGCTATTTCTCTACCGCGATGGAAGCCCTCAAGGACCATATTGCCGTCGGCATGAAATTCCATGGCGCGTCAGTCAAGCGCGAGACAACCGGCCTCACGCGTGTTTTCGCCGAGCACGAAGCAATCTGCGATGCGATCGCTGCCGGTGACGGCACGCAGGCAAAGCAGTTGATGCACGATCACTTGACCGGCTCGCGCGAGCGGTTGTTTCAGACGACCCGGTAAATCGGCGACACTCGCAACGCGAAGCGCCCCGACCTTTGGCCGAGGCGCTTGAAATTGGGCAATGGCCCAAGGCGCCTAAAGCGCAGTAGCCTCTCAGGTTCGCCTACTGCGCGTTAGGCACTTGTTTGTTGCGCATGTCGTTCTCGCCGCTGCGCACATTTCCGCGACATGCGTTAGAAAGCCGCCCTGTAGACCTCCAGCACCTCATCGACGCTCATATCAACAGGATTGTTGTCCATCAGGCGACGGTTGGCATGCGCCTCGCTGGCATAGAGCGGCAGATCGTTCGACGTCGCGCCGTGAGCTGAAAGCGACATCTCGATGCCGAGATCACTGCAAAATCCGCGAGCAGCGCTCAGAAGTTCCGGCGCCGAAAGAGCCTCGCCCAGTCCCAGCGCCTGTGCGACCTCATCCGTCTTTTCTGCTGCAACGGAACGATTGAAGGCAAGTACATGTGGGAAGATGATGGCGTTGGCCAGCCCGTGCGGCAGGCGGAGCCTGGTTCCCAGCGGATAGGCGATGGCGTGGCCAGCGGCCGTGTTTACCGGCCCAAGGCATATGCCGCCGTAATAGGAGGCAAGCATCAGCCCTTCGCGGGCCTCGGTATCTGTCCCGTCCTTGACCGCGCGTGCCAGATATTTGCCGACAAGATGGAAGCCCATTCGCGCAAACCCATCGATCATCGGATGCGCCCGACGATTGGTGAAGGCCTCGACACAATGGGCCATCGCATCGACACCCGTCGCCGCTGTGACGGCCGGCGGTACGGAATAGGTCAACTCCGGATCGAGAACGGCAAAGTCCGCGATCATGTACGGGCTTTCCACTGCGATCTTGTTACCTTTGCCGGGGTCGGTAATCAGCGAGCGAATGCCCGCTTCAGAGCCGGTTCCAGCCGTCGTCGCGACTTGAACCAGGCGAGTGTTGCGGCCGGCGACGCGATTGGGGCCCGCGACATCGACGAGCGTTTGATCCGAATCCCAAAGCGCGGCAACCAGCTTTGCGACGTCGAGTACTGATCCGCCGCCAAGACCGACAATCAGGTCCGGCTTGCACCGCCTTGCGGCCTCGAGCGCTGCATCCAGCGTTGCGATGTCGGGCTCTCCGGGTATCGCATCGAAGACAGTGACGCGGCCGGAAAGCCGCAATCGATCTGCAAAGCCTGCCGTGATCGGCGTTGCGATCACGAGTGCGGAGCCGGCTTCGGCAGCCCAGGCACCGACCTCTCCGACCGTACCTGCGCCGACAGCAAGCCGGCGTGGTTGATGAAGGGTGATTTGAGCAATTGTCATGGCCTGGTCATCCTTGCTTGGCGCTGCCGGCCACGAGCTTGCGCGCGTAGGCGATGGCGGAGTTCATGTTACCGTGGTCGGCGATGCCCTTTCCGGCGATGTCGAAGGCCGTGCCATGGTCGACCGAGGTCCGATCGATCGGCAGATCGACCGAGACGTTGACCGCGGTATCGAAGGCGACCAGCTTGATCGGGATGTGTCCCTGATCGTGATATTGCGCGACGATCAGATCAAAAGCGCCGGAATAGGCACGATAGAAAACCGTGTCCGCCGAAATCGGCCCGTAGGCGTCGATACCCTCGGCGCGCGCGGCCGCAACCGCAGGCGCAATCTGGTCGTCATCCTCGGTGCCGAACAGGCCATTTTCGCCGCAATGCGGATTGATGCCGGCAACAGCGATCCTGGGCGCGGCATAGCCGGTGCGCTTGAGATGCGCGTCCCCGGCCCTGATCGTTGCCAGAACTCGCTCTGTCGTCGCCCTTCTGATTGCCTCCTGCAGCGAGACATGCGTCGACACATGGATAACTTTCAGTCGTTCGGAAGCGAGCAGCATATAGGCAGCCTTCGACCCGGTGAGGCTACGCAGCATGCCGGTATGGCCATCATAGTGATGGCCTGCGAGGTTCAACGCTTCCTTGTTGATCGGCGCCGTGACGATGCAGCCGATCGCACCGGCTTCAGCGTCGCGCACCGCTTTCTCGATAAAACGGAAAGCAGCATCGCCGGCGACCCGGCTCAGTTGCCCCCAGGGCAGCGGTGCACCCTCAATCGGCAGATCAACGACATGAGGAGTGAGGTCGATGTCCAGGCCGAGCGCAGATCGAGCGGCCTCCAGTGTCGTCAGATTGCCATAGATGCGCGTCTGCGCGCGATCTGTGCTGGACATTTCAGCCAGGGCCCGCACCGAGATCTCGGGGCCGACCCCACAGGGATCGCCCATGGTTATACCGATGATATTGCTCATGAAACACTCCGTCGAGCCGCACTGTCCCAACCGGGAGCCAGGCGGACATATTTGATCGCGCGCCGATGATAGGTGTAGGCGAGATGCATTGCGCCGTCGGGACCTTCAAGCAGCCAGGGATAGGACATTTCCTGGTTGCGGCCATCGGTCGAGTCATTGGACAGGCAGGTTCCCGGGCCATCTTCGATCGACTGGCGAAGCGCAAAGGAATGCCCATCGTCGTTGGAGAGGCAAAGCGCAACGGGTGCGCGCGGCACGCCCCAGACGGGAACGCAGCCTCCGCTTGGATCCGCATCGGGCCGGCCATCATCTTCGCCCAATTCGTCATAGAGCGAGGCGCGTCGGTCGGACGACAGAAGCGCGTTCACCGGATTGCAGATCATGGCGATGCGGCCGTCGCGCAGGCGGATTGCCGCTAGCGACGAATTGTTGTTCGGCACTTCCGTGGCATGAGGCACGGACCAGGACCGCCCCCCGTCGACGCTCTCGCTCCGGTAGACAAAGTCGGCCTGACGACGCCGGAAGAAGGCGGCGTAGCGCTCCCCTCCGAGCGAGACCGGCGACATGTGCACACAGCCGGTGGACTGTTCAATATCTTCGAGCCGCCACGTCCTGCCTGCATCATGGGAGACACCCACTGCGGCCGTGTCATGGCTGCCGTTCCATTTCTGGCCGGGGCGTTGCACGCATCGGAAAATCGGCAGCAGCCACGCACCATCGTCGCGCACGACGACAGGGGCGCGGACAAAACACCCGCGCGGCAGGTCGAGGTAGCGCCCCTTTGGCGCTGCGAGCTTCAGTGGGTCGGCGGGATCGCGCACCACCTCAGTCATGCGGATCCGGCATTCATCCTGATTTCCTGATGGTTGGGAGGTATGAAACAGCCAGAGCGTACCGTCCGGCGCGGAAAACAACGCCGGGTTCTGTTCCGAATGTGAAGGATCGTCACTCAGTCGCTGCGGCGGTCCCCAGGCGGTCGAGCCTTGCGTCAGTACAGACGCGAAGATCGAGATATCCGACTTGCCCTCCAGCGTGCCGCCGAACCAGGCGCACACGAGCGCACCATCATCGAGCAAGTGCAGGAATGCCGCATGGTTCTGGATCATTGACGAAGGCAACAAGGCTTCGTCGCGCCCCGGGGACACGGATCGAAGCACGCCGTTCATGTTGCGAGCGATTTCATCGGGATGCATTTAGGCCCTCCTGTCAGGTTCGAAAATCATCCAAATTTCAAAGTTGTCAAGTTCTTTAATGTCATTTAGTTTTGCTTCAAGGCCATGCAATCATACCAAACTATTTGAAATTGCTTATTATTTTTAAACAATAGCAGCGTTCAATAATTTTACATAAGAAAACGATTTGACAAACTTTGCCGAAAGATAGATTGTCATGACAACACGGCGCAAGGATGCCGGGGACGGAGGACCTTCATGTACAGCGCCAGCAGTCGCCACCAGGCTACGACGGCCGTCGTCTTTGCAGCAGGAGCAGCAACGCTCGCCGCGACAGATGCCGTGATCGTGCGTGCGCTGAGCGGCGCCGTGCACCCGTTCGTCATCGGATTTTTCCGGGCGTTCTTCGGCGCACTCATCCTTCTTCCCTGGATTGCGCTTCGCCCATCCGTTCTTCGCACCACGCATCCGGTGCGCCAGCACGCCCTGCGCGCCGGCTTCAAACTATTGGCGATGATCGCGCTGTTCGCCGCCTTCAGTTGGGGACCGCTCGCCGACGTCACCGCCATCGCCTTCACCTCTCCGATTTTTGTCGTGCTGGGTGCAGCGTTGACGTTGGGCGAACGACCAGGCCCGGCGATGATTGCAGCGGTCGCCCTTGGTTTTGCCGGCGCCATGCTGGTGATCGGCCCGTCCGCGACGGGCTTCACGCTGGCGATCTTGCTGGCGCTTGCGGGCGCCGTGCTTCAATCAGCGATCCAGCTGATTTTGAAATCCATGTCGAAAGGCGACGCCACGTCCACGCTCGTCGTGTGGAACCTTCTCTTGACCGTGCCGATCGCCCTGCTGCTCGCCATCCCGTTTTTCGCCATTCCTGGCCCAAGGGAAATGGGGTTGCTTGCGCTTCAGGGCGTGGTCGGCACCGCATGCATGGGGCTGATGACCCATGCCTTTTCGCTGGCGCCGGCGACTGTCGTGGCACCCGTTGACTTTCTACGCCTGCCGCTTGTGGCCTTCGGCGGATTTGCCCTGTTCGGCGAAACCGTCGCGCTGACCACCATCGGCGGCGGTGCACTCATATGCTGCGCCGCATTGATCGCCGCGCGTTCCGGAAAATTCAGGTCTGGCAAGACGCCGGACTGAACGAGACTTTCTAGGGAGGAAAATGCAATGAAGAAAACGCTTATCCTGGGGGCGCTCCTGTTGGGCTCCGCCATGTCGCCTGCTTTTGCCGCATCGGGACCGATCAAGATCGTGCTGGCCGAGGAGGCCGATCTGCTCGAGCCCTGCATGGCAACCCGCTCGAATATCGGCCGCGTCATCATGCAGAATGTCAGCGAGACCCTGACCGAGCTCGACGTTCGCGGCGACAAGGGCGTCGTGCCGCGCCTTGCCGAAAAGTGGGAGCAGAATGAAGACGGAAGCTGGCGTTTCCATCTTCGCCAGGGGGTGAAATTCTCTGATGGCACGGCCTTTGACGCCAAGGACGTCAAGCACAGTTTCGACCGCATCATGAGCGACAAGAATGCCTGTGAGTCTCGTCGCTACTTCGGCGGGATGACGGTTACCGCCAATGTCGTCGACGATCACACGATCGATTTCAGCGCGGATCCGGTTCAGCCGATCCTGCCGCTGCTGATGTCGCTCGTCACGATCGTTCCGGAAGAAACGCCACTCGAGTTCATCCGCGAGCCGATCGGCACCGGCCCCTACAAACTGACCAACTGGACGCCGGGCCAGCAGATCGTCCTGACAGGGCGCGATGACTATTGGGGCCAGAAGCCGCAGGTCACGGAAGCAACCTACCTGTTCCGCGCAGATCCGTCGGTCCGAGCCGCAATGGTTCAGGCCGGCGAAGCCGATCTCTCGCCCTCGATCTCGCAGCTCGACGCAACCAACCCGAAGACCGACTTCTCCTATCTCGACAGCGAGACCGTCTATCTGCGCATCGATCACAACATCGAGCCTCTGAACGACGTGCGCGTCCGTCGTGCGCTCAACATGGCCATCGATCGCCAGGCGTTCCTGGGTACTCTGGTGCCCGACAGCGCGCTGCTTGCCACCGCGATCGTGCCGCCCCCGACGCTCGGCTGGAACCCTGACGTGAAGGTTTTCCCCTTCGACCCGGAGGCCGCGAAAAAACTTCTGGAGGAGGCCAAGGCCGCAGGCGTGAAGGTCGATACGCCGATCACCATCATCGCGCGCTCGGCAAACTTCCCGAACGTGACGGAGATCATGGAAGCCATCCAGGCACAGTTGCAGGAAGTCGGCTTCAAGATCGATCTCAAGTTCGTCGAAGTGGCCGAACATGAAGGCTACTATTCCAAGCCGTTCAAGGAAGGTCGCGGGCCGCAGCTCGTTGCTGCCATGCACGACAACTCCAAGGGTGACCCGTCCTTCTCGATGTTCTTCAAATACGCAACCGATGGCACGCAGTCGGGCTTTTCAGACCCGAAGGTCGACGATCTGATCAAGCGCGCCTCGGCGGCTGTCGGCGAAGAACGCGCCAAGCTCTGGTCTGAAACCATTGCCTATGTGCATGATGAAGTGGTGGCTGACGTGCTGCTCTTCCACATGGTTGGCTTCTCGCGCGTTTCCGAACGCCTGGACTTCAAGCCCACCATGGCGACCAACTCGATGCTTCAGCTCTCGGAGATCGGCATCAAGTGATCCGTTCTGGCGATGATGAAATCCGCCAGTGACAGACGCAATCAAGGCGGCGGGAGGATCCCGCCGCCCTATGCAATCGAGAGGCACAAAGATGAGCTTCATTCGCAAACGGGCCCTGGCCAGCCTGATTTCCCTTATCGGGCTGATCGTGATGGTCTTTTTCCTCTCGCGCCTGACGGGAGATCCCGCCGCCCTGTTCCTTCCCGTCGAAGCCTCGGCGGAAATGAAGGACCAGTTTCGCGAGATCCACGGCCTTAACGATCCGATCATGGTTCAGTTTGCCCGCTATGTCGGTGACGTCGTAACCGGCGATTTCGGCGAGTCGCTGCGCAAGGCACGGCCGGCACTCGATGTGGTTCTGGAAGCTTTCGTGTGGACGCTCTGGCTTGCCACTATCACCATGTCGCTGGTGACGGGCGCTGCCATCGTCGTCGGCTCACTGGCCGCGTTCCGCGCCGGCGGTTTTTTCGATCGCCTCTCCTCGGTGATATCGCTGATCGGCGCGGCCGTCCCGGACTTCTGGCTCGCCATTGTCGCGATCGTCGTCTTCTCGGTGAACCTTGCCTGGCTTCCGACATCCGGCACCGGCTCGCTCCTGCACTGGATTTTGCCCATCAGCGTGCTGTTCGTCCGCCCGTTCGGGATCATCGTCCAGGTCGTTCGCGGTTCGATGATCAGCGCGCTTTCGTCTGCCTACGTGAAGACGGCACGCGCCAAGGGCGTGAAGTCCGGACCGATCATCTTCATCCACGCGCTGCGAAACGCCATGCTTCCCGTCATCACCGTCATCGGCGACCAGGCCGCGAGCCTCCTGAACGGTGCGGTCATCGTCGAAACCATCTTTGGTTTTCCCGGCGTCGGCAAGCTGATGATCGACAGCATCCTGCAGCGTGACTTCAACGTCGTTTTGGCCGCCATTCTCGTGACCGCGCTGGCGATTTTCGTCATGAACCTGTTGATCGACCTTGCCTATACGCTTCTCGATCCACGCATCCGTCATTGAAGAGTTCAGCCATGACCTTACAGACGACAGATACGGCGATAACCCAGGAACCGACCTTTGCTGTTCGCATGGCGCGCATGCTGTGGGCGGACAAGTTCGCCCTGTGCGCTGCAATCTTTCTGATCACAGTCCTCATTCTGGCGATCGTCGGGCCGAGCTGGCTTGGCGACCTTGCGACGAAGCAAAACCTGCGCGGCCGAAATGCAGCGCCGTTCGAATGGGAACGCGGCTGGGTCTGGTGGATGGGGGCGGATGCGCTTGGACGTCCGCTGTTTGCCCGCATCATTGTGGCAACGCAAAACACGCTGATGGTTGCCGCAGGCGCCGTCGCGATCTCCGCGATCGTCGGCACCACGCTTGGCCTGATCGCAGGTTTTTCCTCCGAGCGCGTCAACCAGGTCATCATGCGGCTGGCCGACGTCATCATGTCGTTCCCGTCGCTGCTGATCGCGGTTATCGTGCTCTATGTCCTCGGCTCGTCGATCCTGAACCTGATGTTGGTTCTCGCGATCACACGCATTCCGGTCTATCTGCGCACCACCCGCGCGGAGGTGCTGGAGATCCGCGAGCGCATGTTCGTGCAAGCTGCGCGCGTCATGGGCGCCTCCAGCAAGCGCATCCTCTTCCGGCACATCCTGCCCGTGGTCCTGCCAACGCTGACGACGCTGGCAACCCTCGACTTTGCCTATGTGATGCTGGCGGAAAGCGCGCTTTCCTTCCTCGGTATCGGCATTCAGCCGCCTGAAATCACCTGGGGCCTGATGATTTCTCAAGGCAGGCAATATCTCACCAATGCCTGGTGGCTGTCCTTCTGGCCGGGCCTTGCAATCATCCTGACGACCATGTCGCTCAACTTGCTTTCGAACTGGATGCGCATCGCCCTTGATCCCGTCCAGCGCTGGCGCCTGGAAATGAAAGGTCGCAAGAATGGCTGACCATCTGCTGGAAGTCCGCAACCTCTCGGTCGAATTTCACACCGTGATGGGCGTCGTCAAAGCGGTCCGCAACATCTCGTATCACCTCGATCGCGGCGAGACGCTGGCGATCCTGGGCGAAAGCGGATCAGGCAAGTCCGTATCGTCGTCGGCGATCATGAACCTGATCGACATGCCGCCCGGCCGTATCAGCTCGGGCGAGATCCTGCTTGACGGCGTCGACCTCTTGACGATGCCGACACACAAGCGCCGCGAAGTGAACGGTCGCCGCATCGCAATGATCTTTCAGGATCCGCTCAGCCACCTGAACCCGGTTTATTCGGTCGGCTGGCAGATCCGCGAGGCACTGACGACCCACGGCACGGGAAGCACCGAGGCACAGGCGGAAGCTCTGCGGCTGTTGACCCGCGTCGGCATTCCCGACCCGGAGAAATCGCTCGACAAATATCCGCACGAGTTCTCCGGCGGTCAGCGCCAGCGCGTCATGATCGCCATGGCGCTTGCACTCCGCCCCGATCTGCTGATCGCCGACGAGCCGACGACGGCGCTCGACGTGACTGTTCAGGCCGAGGTGCTGGCGCTTCTGGAGGAGTTGCAGCAGGAAACCGGCATGGCGGTGCTGATCATCACGCATGACCTTGGCGTCGTCGCCGAGGTTGCCGACCGCGTCGTGGTGATGGAAAAGGGCGAACTGGTCGAGGCGGGAACGGTTCGCGATGTCTACAAGAACCCGCAACATCCCTACACCCGTAAGCTGATCGCCGCCGCCCCCGGAAAGGGCAAGATGCATTCGCCGGGAACGCGTGGCGAGCCGGTCCTGTCGGTCCGCGATGTCCGCAAGCACTATGGCAGCTTCGAAGCTCTGAAAGGCATCTCCTTCGACCTCATGCCCGGCGAGACCATGGCCGTCGTCGGCGAAAGCGGCTCGGGAAAATCCACGCTCGCCCGCATCCTGCTCAGGCTGGACGAGCCCGACAGCGGCAGCGCGCTGTGGAAGGGCCGTGACCTTTTCCTGCTGTCGCCGGGGGAACTCTACAAATTGCGGCGCGACCTGCAGATGGTGTTTCAGGACCCCACCCAGTCGCTCAATCCGCGCATGACCGTCTACCAGCTGATCTCCGAGGCATGGGTGATCCATCCGGACATCCTGCCGAAGGCGAAATGGCGAGAGCGCGTCGCCGAGCTTCTGGTTCAGGTCGGCCTTGGGCCGGAACATATGGGGCGATATCCACATCAGTTTTCCGGCGGTCAGCGCCAGCGCATCGCCATTGCCCGAGCGCTGGCGCTCGAGCCGCAATTGATCATCTGCGACGAGGCCGTCTCGGCGCTCGATGTCTCGGTTCAGGCCCAGGTCATTGCCCTCCTTGACAAGCTTCGCAAGGACATTGGCATTGCCTTCATCTTCATCGCCCACGATCTTCCGGTCGTTCGCGACTTCGCCGACCACGTCATGGTGATGCAGAAGGGCAATGTCGTCGAACTCGGCACCGTGCGTGAGGTCTTCGAGACCCCACGCCAAGACTATACGCGCGCGCTTCTGGCTGCCGGACTTGATCCGGATCCCGACGTCCAGGCGGCCAATCGCGCCGCCCGCCTCGAATGCGCCTCCTAGAGAGCGCTCCCATCACTGGAGATAACAATGTCCAAGCAAGCCTTTGTCGCGCTCGTTACCTGCTTCAACGACGATGAGACGATCAACTACGACGCGACGCGCGCTCAGGTCCGCCGACAGGTGGACGCCGGCAACAACATCATGTGCGCCGGTACGAACGGTGATTTCAGCGCCCTGACCTACGACGAGAAAGTGCGCCTGACCGAGGAGGTCGTCGATGAGGTCGCCGGCCGCGTCAAGGTCATCGTCAATGCCGGCATGCCCGCAACCTTCGAAACGCTGAAACTCGCACGCGAATTCGATCGCATCGGCGTCGATGGTATTGCCGTGATAACCCCGTTCTTCATCGCCTGCACCCAGGATGGTCTGATCCGTCACTTCTCGACCGTTGCGGACGCGGTCGAAACCCCCATCTATCTCTACGATATTCCGGCCCGCACCCAGAACCATATCGAGCCGGAGACCGCGCGCAGGCTTTCCGGGCACGGCAACATCGCCGGCATCAAGGATTCCGGCGGAGCAAAAGAGACGCTCGAAGCCTATCTCGAAGTGGCCAGGGACGTTGAGGGTTTCGAAGTCTACTCAGGCCCTGATCATCTGGTGCTGTGGGCGCTGCAAAACGGTGCGGCCGGCTGCATATCGGGCCTCGGCAATGCCATGCCGCACGTGCTGGCGGGAATTTTGAACGCCTTCAATTCAGGCGACATTGCCGAAGCCGAAAGACAGCAGGCGATTTATTCGGCCTTCCGCACGGATCTCTACGCGCTTGGCTTTGCGCCTGCGATGGTGAAGCGATCGCTCTTTCTACAGGACAGCTCCGTTGGTGCCAGCCGCGAGCCGGCCCTGCTGCCCAACAAGACCCAGGACGACCAGATCGAGGAGATCCTGCACCGGTATGGGCTCCTTTGAAGCGGGTGCCGAAACAGCACCACACGCATAAGCGTTTCCCCCGAGCGGCCGGAGCCATGCCCTCGCCGCATAGGCGCTAGGGCAACCGCCGTTCGGTTTGCGCGTCGAAGAGGTGAATGTTGGCGGGCGCGAAGGTCAGGCCGACCTTGTCGCCCGCAGTCACACTCGATCGACCATTGAAGACCACCGAAAGCTCCGGCGTCGTTGCCATCGTCAGGAAACACGTCGCCCCTGTCGATTCGAGCAGCGCGACCGGGACAGAGAGAGCGCCTTTATCGGGCTCGGCAATCTCGATGTGCTCTGGACGCAATCCAACGGTGAGGGCCTGCCCCGGTTGCACAGGCCGATCGAGGACGATCGCCTGTTTGACACCGACGTCGAGGATGACCGAGCGTCCATCCTGGCCCCCCACGGCGGGTATGAAATTCATTGCCGGGGATCCGATGAACCCGGCGACGAATTTGTTGACCGGCCGATCGTAGAGTTCAAGCGGGCTCCCCTGTTGTTCGATGACGCCATCGCGCATGATGACGACGTGGTCAGCCATCGTCATGGCCTCGATCTGGTCATGGGTGACGTAGACGGATGTGGCGCCCAACCGATCGTGCAGCGCACGGATTTCCTTGCGCATATGAACGCGCAGTGCTGCATCGAGGTTCGAAAGCGGCTCGTCGAACAAAAACGCCTTGGGATGGCGGATGATTGCCCGGCTCATCGCCACGCGCTGGCGCTGGCCGCCCGAAAGCTCCCGCGGATAGCGCCCGAGCAGATGGGTGAGCCCGGTGACGGCTGCGACTTCGTTTGCGGCCTTCTTGCGTTCGGCCTTCGCAACTCCCCGGATGCGCAGGCTGTAGGTCAGGTTCTCCTCGACCGTCATATGCGGATAGAGCGCGTAGGACTGAAACACCATCGCCACATCGCGCTTGCGCGGCGGCACGGCGTTCATCACCTCGCCGGCGATCCTCAAGGTGCCGGACGATATGCTCTCGAGCCCTGCGAGGGACCGCAGCAGCGTCGACTTTCCGCAGCCAGATGGACCGACCAGCGCTGTAAAGCTGCCCTTGCGGATCGAAAGCTCGATGTCCTTCAGCGCGTGGTAGGCACCATAGTATTTGTTGACGTTGGTCAGTTCGATCTGGGCGGTCATTTGAGCGCTCCCGAGGTAAGGCCAGAGACGATGCGGCGTTGCAGGAGGACGAAGATGGCGAGGATCGGGGTCACGTAGATCGCCGCATAGGCCATGATGTTGTTCCATTCGTTGGTGTTCGGCCCCATGAAGGAATTCAGCCCGACGCTTGCCGGCTGCAGTTCGACAGCCTGGATCATGGATTTCGAATAGACGAACTCACCGAAGGCCTGCATGAAGATCAGGATGGCGCTGACGAGAATACCATTGCGCGCGAGCGGCAGGACGATGTTGAAGAAGGCACCGACGCGCGAATTGCCGTCGACAAGCGCGGCCTCCTCCAGTTCCTGCGGCACGCTCATGAAGGTCGCGCGCACCAGAACCACGAAAAACGGCATGCTCTTGGCGGCAATCGCCAGGATGACCGCAAGCCTGGGATAGTTGAGCAACCCGACCTGAGAAAAGCCGACGAAAATCGGCGTCACCATCAGCGATGCCGGAAGCACCTGCAGCATGAGGACAAGGAAAAGGCCGATATCGACCCATATGTTGCGATAGCGCGCCAGGACATAGGCACAGCCGACACCGAGCACGGTGATGACCGCGACGGCGCCGCAGGCGATAACCAGCGAATTCCAGATATAGCGGCCCATGTTCCGACTTAGCCAGACGTCGCCGAAAATGTGCCATTGAGGATCCGTCGGCCAAAAGGTCGGCGGGGTGGCGAACATCTCTGAACCGGATTTGATCGTGGTGATGTACATCCAGTAGAGCGGGAACAGATAGATGCCGGCCAGAACGATTGCGATTGCCAGCATCAACCGGTCGCGGGATACGGTATTCATCCGCGCACCTCATGCCGTGTCGAGCGCACGTAGACGACCGAGGCGATCATTACGAAGACGATCATGATCACCGAAATGGTCGCGCCCTTGGCGAAGTCGTACTGCCGGAAAGAGAGGTCCCAGGCCCAATATTGCGTGACGTTCGAGGCATTGTTCGGCCCTCCCGAGGTGATTGCCGCGAAAAGATCGAACTGCTGCAGGGTGAAAATCAGCCCCAGCGCGATGATCGCGCCGATGGACGAACGCATCATCGGCAGCGTAATCGTCCAGAAGCGTTGCCAGACATTGGCGCCATCGAGTTCGGACGCCTCGTAGAGATCGCGCGGAATTGCCGAAAGGCCAACGGACATCAGGATCATGTTGAACGAGGTGCCGAGCCAGATATTGGCGATGATCACGGCCCAGAGGGAAAAATCGGGGTCCGAGCGCCAGAAGATATTGCCACTGATGAGACCGGTTTCACGCAGGATGAAGTTGAGCACGCCGAAGTCGCCGGAGAGGATCCAGTTCCAGATCGCGCCAACGACAAGTCCCGGCATCACCCACGAGACCAGAAAGAGGCCGCGCAGCCACGAGGCGCCCGGAAAGTTCGTCCAGAAGAACAATGCCAGGCCAAATCCGACGAGGAACTGGCCGGCAATCGAGGCGATGACGAAGGTCGCCGTGTTGGCAAGGATCGGCCAAGTTTCCGGCTGGGCGAACAAATCCCGGTAGTTCTTGAGGCCGACGAAAGGGCGCCAGAAACTGCCAAGGCTGAACATGTCGACTTCCTGGAAGCTCATGATGATATTGTAGAGCAGCGGCAGCCCGGACAGAGTGAGCAGGAACGCAAGCGGCAGGCTGACGAGGCCGATATCGAAACCGCGACCGTCGATCATGCTGGACAATAATCGTTTCATGGGCTCCTCCGCCGCCGAGATGGCAGCCGACATCGGCGGCACGCGTCTCGACCTGCAAAACTAGAACGACCGAACTGATGCCGACAGCCGGCACAAATTTCCTGGCTTTCCGCTCCAGCGCCTAAGTACGATGGAGCATTGCTTGATCGGGGTGGCGAACGCACTTCAAGGCACGCCCAGAAGCACGTTCGCCCCATTCAAGAGGTTAGAGCGTTTCCGGCTTTGACGCGCCACAGAACCGCTCCAGCTCTTTGTTTTCACGCATTCCCCGACGGAAAACCGCTTCGCACTTTTCCTGGATATGCTTTAACCAAGCACCGCCTTTATTTTTTCGGCCGCCTGATCGAGCGCTTCCTTCGGCGCCATCTGCCCGGTCAGGGCCGCCTGGATCGCATCCTGGATCGCCTTGGAAATCTTCGGCCATTCCGGGTGCGGACCGCGCGGCTTTGCGTATTTGAGCTGCTCGTTGAACACCTTGAGGGCGGCGTCCTTGAGCGGCACGCCGGTTTCAGGAATGGCGATGTCGGAGCGGGCCGGCAGCTGCCCGAAGTCCTTGAACATGCGGTTATCCTGGGAGGCGAAATATTCGAGCACCTTGAAGGCTTCGGCCGGATGTTGCGTGTTGGAGAAAATCGCCCAGTTGAAGTCGCCCATGGCCGAAGAGCGCTCCGCACCGACTTCAGGGACCGGTAGCAGTGCCACGCCCCAATCGAACTTCGCTTCGCTCACCATGCGGTCGAGCTCCCATGGCCCGGAGATCGCCATGGCGGCGTTGCCTGAATTGAAGGTGCCGGTCGAATCCCATTGGCCGCGAGTCAACGTATCCGGCGAGGCCAGTTTCTCGGTGATGATCATCTTCCAGACCTCGAGCGCCTTGACCGCGCCGTCCGAGTTGATGTGCTCGTAGCTGCCGCCAGCCATCTGCGCCCAGGGCAGGAACTGGAATGTCCCTTCCTCGTTCGCCTTGGCCGAGAAGGCGAGACCATAGACGTTGGCAGCGGGATCCGTCAGCTTGCGCGCCGCATCGACCAATTCGTCCCAGGTCTGGGGCGGCTTGTCCGGATCAAGGCCTTTCGCCTTGAACATGTCCTTGTTGTAGTAGAGCGCAATCGTATTGGTTGCCTTCGGCAGGCCGTAGTTCTTGCCGTCCCACATGGTGGAAGCGAGCGGCCCGGGGAAATAGTTCGACGTCTTCACCACCGTCGACTTGGCGATCATGTCGGTGAGATCAAGGAAGGCGCCGCGCGACGAAAACAGCGCATGCTCGGGATTATCGATGGCGATGATGTCCGGCGCCTGTCCGGTCGAATAGGCTCGCATCGCCTCGCTGACGACATCATCGAACTGGATCTGGCGATATTCGACCTTGATGCCGGCGTTCAACTTGTTGAAGTCCGATATCAGGTTCGGTGCCGGCTGGATGTCGCGATCGAGCGACCAGACGTTGATCGTGACGTCTTCGGCTTTGGCCGAGAGCCCGAACAAAGAGACACCTGCAAGGGCGAGAACGCCCAGGATTGCGGATCCGCGGATAGCCATTTTCTCCTCCTTTGGTTATCCCGCAGCCGGCATCCTCCATGCCGGCCGATATGCACACCTCAGACCGGATCGGCGACGAAGTCGCCGCCCCGGCAAGCCTTGAGATAGTTCAGGCCATGGACCTGGCCGGTCATCTCCAATGCGTCGCGGTAGACCGGATCGTGCCAGCCCTCGATGTCGATCGAGCCGGACCAGCCGGCCAGCCGAAGCTCGGAAATCACGTCGGTCCAATTGGTGTCGCCGAAGCCCGGCGTGCGCATGAAGACGAATTTCTCCTTGCCGAAGATGCCGTGTTCGCGGATGACGTCCCAGCGGATGGTCGCGTCCTTGCCGTGCACGTGGAAGATCTTTGTCGCCCATTTGCGGATCTGCGGCAGTGGATCGATCAGATAGACCATCTGATGGCAGGGCTCCCACTCGATCCCGATGTGGTCGTCCGGCGTCTCGTTGAAGATCAGTTCCCAGGCATCCGGATTATGGGCGATGTTCCAGTCACCGGTCTGCCAGTTGCCGTCCATGGCGCAATTCTCGAAGGCAATCTTCACACCCTTGTCGGCCGCGCGCTTTGACAGTTCGGACCAGATTTCCCTGTAGCGCGGCAGACTGTCGGTCAACGGCTTGCCGCGGATGCGGCCGGTGAAGCCGGCAACGCAAGTAGCGCCGAAATGATGGGCATTGTCGATGCAGTCTCGCCAACCCTGCAATGTCTGTTCGTCGATCGCGGTGGTCTCAAGCGGGTTTCCGAACATGCCGAGCGTCGAGATGGTGATGTCGCGGCCGCCGATCGCCTCCACGCAACGTTTGCCGAGCTCGGCAAGGTCCTGACCATTGGTCGTCTGCCAGAAGAAGGGTTCGAAGCTTTCGAAGCCCATTTCGGCGATCTGGTCGATGCGTTTGTCGGCGCCACCCTTGGTGGCCGAGATCATGGTGCCGATGCGGATGGATTTTGCAGGGTTCGTCAAGATAGGCTCCTAGGCTGCAATGGTGACGCGTTTGCCATCACGGGCGCTGTCGATCGCGCCGAAGACCATGGCAAGGCTCTTGATGTTGTCGCTACCGTCCGTTTCCGGCACGGTTCCCGTGTCGATCGCGCCGATGAAGCGCTCGATGACGCTTACATGGCCGTGCGTGTCGGCACCGTCTTCAGCCTCGGGAACCGTGATCGGCTCGACCGCCCGCAGGAAACCTTCGCGACCGCTGACGACATTGGCTTCGAAGCGTTCGCCGCCATCCCAGATGAGCGTTCCCTTGGAGCCGGTGATCCGCCACGCACTTTCCCAGCTGGTATTGGCGCCCTGCGCGCACCAGGATCCGCGATAGGTGAAGGCGACATTGTCGGAGAATTCAAAGATCGCATTGGCTGCAGCGCCGTGGCGGTACCAGGAGCCTTGCGGATTGTATTCGTGGCAATAGACGGCAAGAGGATCCTTGCCTGACATGAAGCGCGCCGCGTCGAAGGTGTGGATGGCCATGTCGAGCAGCAGGACGTTGTCCATCTGCTCGCGGAAGCCGCCGAAGTGTGGACCGAGGAAGAAATCGCAATGCAACGCCGTCAGTTCACCGAGGCTGCCGGATTGGATGAGGCGGCGGATCCGGCGGACGCCGTCGATGAAACGGCGGTTCTGGACGATCGCGTGAACACGTGAAGCGTCAGTTGCGAGCCGGCGCAGTTCGCGCGCCTCATCGAGCGTGGCGGCCATCGGTTTTTCGCTGAGCACGTGGCAACCATGGGCCAGACCGGCCGCCACGACCGCGCGCCGAGCGGCCGGAACGACGACGTCAAACAGCAGATCGGCCCTACTCTCGCGCAGGACTGCCGGCAGGTCTGTACCGATGATGATGTCGTGAAGCTTGAACTCGGCAGCGAGCGCTTGCGCGGTCGCCTGATCGAGATCGACGAGGCCCACAACCTCCACCTTCCCCCTCAGAAAGTCGCTCTCCGTCAGAGCCTTCAGCCAGCCTTTGGCCATAGCTCCGCACCCGCACAAAACGGCCTTGTGTCTCACGTGATTTCCTCCAGGAACGAAAGCCGAAACTCCTCAGTTGGCTTCCGTAAACGTTTACGATACTATGCGGCAAAGGGTTTTTGTGTCAAGAGGTGTGAAAATGGCCAGTCGCGGGTCTGGGGAGGAACGCGGAAAAATGAAGGGGATTCGCCAACTTGCCGAACATCTCGACATTTCGATCGGCACGGTCTCCCGCGCGCTGAATGGCAAGCCCGACGTCAACGAAGAGACGCGCAAGCGGGTTCTAGAAGCGGCGGAATCCCTTGGCTATGTCGCCAACCAATCGGGCCGTGCGCTGAGGAAGGGCACGACCGGCGTCATCGGCTTCATGATGCAGACGGGGTCCGAAATCACCGGCCAGGGCGACACCTTCTTCATGAGCGTCTTCGACGGTGTGCAGACGGTCTTTGCTCGTCACAAGCTCGATCTGGTCGCCTTGCTCTGCTCCTCGCAAGAGGACCCGAACGACTATCTGAAACGCGTCGTCGCCCGCGGCTTTGCCGACGGCATCATCCTGTCGGCCACCCGGCGCCACGATGCCCGCTTCGAACTGCTGGCAAAGCGCAAGATCCCCTTCATCACGCTCGGACGAAGTCTGACCGATGTCGGCCAGCCCTGGCTGGACCTCGATTTCGAAGGCATGGCCGAGGCATCCATCGACCGGCTGGTTGCCCGCGGGCACAAGCATATCGCCGTCACCCGTCCGCACGACGACATGAACCTTGGCTATGTGTTCGAAGAACAATGCCGCGCCACCCTCGCCCGGCACGGCCTCAACCTCGACGCACGTCACATCTTTCGCTCGACACCCAACGAGGCCGGGGGTTACCAGATCGCCCGGGAACTGAGTGCGCTTGAGACACGTCCGACGGCAATCGTCCTCATCAACGAGGCCATTACCGTCGGGCTTTATCGCGGACTGGTCGAAGCCGGAATAAAACCCGGGCGCGACCTGGCGATCATCGGGCGTCAAAGCCCGCATTCGCAGTTTCTGTCGCCACGACTGACATCGTTCAGCCTGTCGCTACGGGACCTTGGCATTGCACTTGCCGAATCCCTGCTTGCGACGATGCCGGCCTTCGCCGAGATATACCGCGAGCGATCCGCGCGATGCCTGTGGCCCATGGATCTCGTTCCTGGTGAAAGCGACTGATCAAGCGGCTTCACGAAGCGGCCATCAGGCTTTCCGCATATGCCATCATCAAGGGCCCCACACCTTTGGCGTCATCCGAAACGATGGGTTCGGTGAGATAGTAGCTCGGTGAACCATCGCGATAGTTGCCCTCGAAACCTCCAAGACCGGCGACATGGACAATGGTCGTGAAGCGGGTGATCCCTTCGGCATCGGCAACGAGCCGGGTATTCAACAGCGCGTCAAGGGCGCGCTGCCCGGCCGCAGCCGCCCCCGCAGCAGTGTCCGCCTCGACTAGACCAAGACGAGCGGCGCGCAAAAGCGAATAGGCAAACATGACCGAGGCAGAGCTTTCGAGGTAGTTGCCCTTCAGATCCGGCGCGTCGAGCACCTGATGCCAAAGGCCGGAGGAGGCTGCCTGACGGGCCATGATCTCCTTTAGCAGCAAGCGGGCGCGCTGGCGCAACGAGGCGGTCGCCTGGTCAACAGGAAGTGTCGCCAGAGCATCGACCACTGCCATTGCCAGCCAGCCCACGGCCCGTGCCCAGACAGCGGGAGACTTGCCTGTCACAGGGTCAGACCAGCGCTGCTGGCGGCTGTCGTCATAGCCATGAACATAGAGGCCGCGTGTAGTCGCCGTGAGTGCTAAAGCCGTTGAAAACTGCTGCAACGCATCGGCGATCAGGTCCTTGCGGCCGGTCATCGTCGCATATTCGATCTGAAAGGGCAGCCCCATATACAGCCCGTCCAACCAGACCTGGTGCGGATAGCGCTTCTTGTGCCAGTAGTTACCGGCGGAAATGCGTGGGTGCGTTTCCAACTGCCTAGCCAGTCGATCGGCGGCCAATCGGTAGCGCACTTCGTCGGCACCTTCAGCCAGCGGGAATAAGGCGCGCCCGGCCAGGATATTGTCGATGTTGTATTCCTGGGGGTGGTAGCCCGCAAGCGCGCCATCGGCCCCGATCTGCTGATCGGCGAGACGATGAAGATGCGCCTTCCAGCGCGTGTCGCCTGTTGCATCAAAAAGAAGACTGAGGCCGCGATAGACGCATCCATCCTCGTAGCACCAGCTACCGCCCTTGTAGTGGTTGTAGCGCTTGGCGAATTCGTCGAAATATTCTGTCGGGTTCACGAGAGCATCTCATCGAAAGGAAGGGACACGGGGGCGGCGCTCAACAAGGAGGGATCGTCGCAATCGACCTCTGCCCGCTCGCTGACAATCGTCTCATGGCGCATGGCTCGCACGCGGTCGGCCATGATGGGTGGCGTTGCGACGGCTGCGGGATTGCTCGAGGTGATTTTAAGGCGGCGGATACGGACGTTGCGGATCGGGGCTTCGGGCAGTCCGAGAAACGCGCCTGCCGCATGTGCGAGCCCGCGGATCTCGACGTCTTCTATGGTGACGCCGTCGATGAGCGGCGTTCCAGAATTGACGACCGCCGGCTCACGGGACTGCACCCAGTCATCGTGGCCATCCGCGTCGCAATGATAGTGAGCGTTGGCCGACAGCGCGGTTTCGACGCCATCGAGCAGTACGCGGCGCATTGCGATATTGGTGATCGACCCGCCGCGACCGCGACGGGTCTTCAGCCGCAGGCCGCGATCGGTGCCGATCATCTCGCAATCCTCGACGGAGACGTCATCGACGCCGCCGGACATCTCCGAGCCAATTACCAAGCCGCCGTGGCCACGCTCCATCAGGCAGTGACTGACACGGACGCCGCGCGTTTCGGCAAGGTGATCAGCCTCGCCGTTCGGGCCGCGTTTTCCTGCCTTGACGGCAATGCAATCGTCGCCGACTGAAAAGCGCACGCCCGCAATCACGACCTCACGACAGCTCTCAGGGTTGAACCCATCGGTGTTCGGGCTGTCAGCTGGGGCAACGATGGTTAGTCCGGCAGCGGTCAGCCGAGCGCAGCCTTGCGGATGGATCGTCCAGGACGGTGCATTGCGGATCGTAAAACCGAGCAGTGTCACATCACGGCAGTTGATAAGATGCAGGCCACGCGGGCGACGCGCACCATCACGCGTCTCTTTCGGCCAACTCCACCAATCGCCCCTGTCGCCAGATCCGTCGAAGACGCCCCTGCCCTCGATCACCAGGTTATCCGCCTGCACCGCGTTTACCGGGGCATTAAAGCAGGCCGCCGGCAGACCTTCCCAACTTCCAAGCATGCTGCCGTTGTGATCGTGGGAAGGGAGAACAGGCCAGCCCGCGCGCACCGAAGGCGCTTGGAGGGTCGCCCCTTCGGCAAGGTGCAAAGTCATTTGACTTTTGAGCCTAAGTGGAAAGGACGTCCACAGGCCTGGACCGAGATGGAGCGTACCTCCGGTTGGAACGGCTGCGACCGCTTCACAAAGGGCCGCAGCATTGCTGCGCGCGCCTTCAATATCGTCAGGCGCAATATCGGCGACGAGTCCGAAATCGGTTGCTTCCACGACACCTGCGCAGGGCGCAGTCTGAAACGACAGCGGCTGAAATCCCTCCACCTCGAAAAGATAACGGGTAGCCGGACGAAGCCCGTGCAGAAGGGTGACGACCGTTTGGGCTTCTCCGTGTTGCAGAACGCCGGTCTCATCCGGGGATGAAAGCCGCCAGACCGTCCTCGATTTCAAACGGTAGAGGGCTCCGGGCTGCGGCAGGCATAGCGCCGCCGTTCGCGCCGAGCGCGCGATGATGGAAGGTCGGGTCATGTCGTGCCTCGTGTTGCGTGCCGCCAAGAGACGGAGGACCCGCCGCGGCATCCGCGGCGGGCAGTATCAATGGTCAGTCGAACTCGGCCAGAACGTCGTTCACCGTGTCGATGATCTGTTTGGCGCCATCTTCTGCGCTGATCTGGCCATAGGCGTACTCCTCAAGCGTATCGATGAAAGCGGCACGAATTTCCGGGTGTTCATTGAAGGGCGAAACCATCGGCCCCGTGGCGGCCATGACGATCGCATTGGCGGCGCGAACCTCGGGTTCGCCCTTGTCGCCCAACCTGGCGGCGGCCGCTTTCGACGCGGGAAGACCGCGCGAGGTGCCTAGAGCATCGATGCCTTCCGGCTCGTTCAGGAGGCAGTTGACGATCTGCGCCGCCGCATCCTGGTTCTTCGAGTTCTTGGAGATCGAAAACACCATGGAAGGCTTGCGATAGACGCCTTCGGTAACCGCATCCGAAAGCTTCAGCATTGGTACAGGCTTGAGAACCTGACCATCCTTCAACGGGTCGGCATACTTGGAGTAAGTTGAATCCCATTCGTACGAGCCGGCGACCTTGCCTTCGGCCCAGGAGGGCTTTTCAAACAGATTGACGTTGCCGTCGGCGGCCTCCTCCTTCTGCGAGCGGATCGCGCCGGTTTCCACCAGCTTGCCGAGGAAGGAGATGCCTTCGGCGAGTTCCTCTGGCGTCCATGCTACGCGGTTGCTCGTCTGATCGACGAGATCCTTGCCAGTCTTCTGCACGACGGCAAGGGTCACCAGCAATTGGGCAGTCTCCTTCACCGCGTTGAAGGTGTAGTGGTCCTTGCCGAGCTTGTCCTTGATGGTCGCGGTTGCGGCGAAGAACTCGTCCCAGGTCTTCGGAATTTCGACGCCTGCCTTTTCGAAGGTCGTCGCGTTGAAGAAGAAGACACGACCCGTCGTCGAGACGGATAGCCCCTGCAGGACCCCATTCATCGAACCGGCCGCGAGATCGCCTTCCGTCCAGTTGGACAGGTCGATTGCCTTCAGCGTGCGAAGGTCGGCGAACCCCTCGCCATTCTTGGAAAACAGCGGCAGCCACGGCCAGTTGACCTGAACGATATCAGCTTCGGTCCTGCCGGCCATTTGCGTCGTCAGTTTTTCGAGGTAGCCGTCGAAGCCGGTGAACTCGCCCTTGACCGTGTGGCCGTATTTCTGGCCGCAGGCAGCTGTCGCCTTTTGAGTGGCTACGTGACGACTATCACCGCCCCACCACGCCATGCGCAGTTCGGCGGCGCCAGCGGTGGCACCGAACGTAAGCGCGCCATAGGCGACGCCGGTCAATGCAAGCAAGGTTTTCGCAGTCTTCATGGTTCTCCTCCTTCTTGGTGTATGGCCCAACGCCGCCTCCTCAAAGCGACACGTTGCGACCGTCAGTCTTGTCGAAAATGTGCAATCGTTCCGGATCGGGACGAAGGCGGATGATCTCCGACCCTCCCAGTGCTTCGAACTCGGCTGCGCCGACGACGCTCACCACCTTGCGACCCTCGAGATCAGCGTGGAGATAGACCTCGTGCCCCATGAACTCAGCATTAGTGAGCTTCGCGGTGAGCGCCGGCCCGTCCGCCGCCAGCGATAGATGCTGTGGTCGGGTGCCGATCACGGCTTCTGTCGGGCGGGCCGAAAGCCGGCCTTCAAGGTGTGGTCCGAGCGGCAAGGTCTGGCTGCCGATCGAAAAGGACGATCCGTCGAGCCGGGCGTCGACAAGGTTCATTTCCGGACTGCCAATGAAGCCGGCAACGAACAGGTTCGCCGGGCGATCGTAGAGTTCCTTGGGCGTGGCCACCTGCATGATGTGACCCGCCTGCATAACGCATATGCGATCCCCCATCGTCATGGCCTCGGTCTGATCATGCGTCACGTAGATGACCGTCGACGACAAGCCCTCCGCTTTGAGCTGGCGATGCAGGTCGGTTATGCGGACGCGCATCGAGGCTCGCAACTTGGCGTCGAGATTGGATAGTGGCTCATCGAACAGGAAGACGCCCGGCTTCTTGATGAGCGCGCGACCGAGAGCCACGCGCTGGGCCTGACCGCCTGAAAGCTGCTTGGGAAGGCGGTCGAGAAGCGGCTCGATCTCAAGAATCTCGGCCACTTGCTTGATCGCGGCGTCGATCTCCGCCTTCGGCTTGCCGGCGATCTTGAGCCCGAAGGCCAGGTTGCCGCGAACCTTCATATGAGGGTAGAGGGCGTAGTTCTGGAAGACCATGGCAATTGAGCGCTTGCCCGGCGGCAGATCGTTGACGCGCCGATCCCCAATGAGGACTTCCCCGCCGGAAATCTCCTCAAGTCCAGCCACCATGCGCAGCGTCGTCGATTTGGCGCAGCCCGACGGACCGACGAAAACCATGAACTCGCCGTCGTGGATGTCGAGATTGATGCCATGGACCGCCTTGAAGGCGTTGCCATAGACCTTTTCGAGATTTTTCAGTTGAACCTTAGCCATGTTCAGCCCTTGATCCCCCCGGAGGAGATCCCTTCAATGAAGTAACGTTGCGCAGCGAAGAACACGATCAGCGCGGGGGCGATCGTGAGCACCGACATCGCGAGGATGCGGTTCCATTCGAAAGCTTCTGTCGTGTCGATCGAAAGCTTGAGGGCGAGGCTGACCGGATACTTGTCCACCGAGGACAGATAGATCAGCGGCCCGAGGAAATCGTTCATGGTCCACATGAACTGGAACAGGCACACCGAAATCAGTGCCGGGGCGAGCATTGGGACCACGATATAGATCAGCGTCTGGATGCTGTTGGCACCATCCACCCGTGCCGCCTCCTCCATGTCTGTTGGCAATGAGCGCAGGAATTGCACCAACATGAAAACGAAGAAGGCGTCGCCAGCGAGCGCCGACGGCACCCAGAGCGGCAGAAAACTGTCGAGCCAGCCAAGATCACGGAACAGGAGATATTGAGGAATGCGGGTAACGACATTGGGCAACAGCAGGATTGCGATGACCGAGCCGAAGAGGATCTTCTTGAACGGGAAATCGAACCGGGCGAACGCATAGGCCGCCAAGGTGCAGGAGATGGCCGTCCCGATCACCTTTGGCAGGATGATCAGGAAGGAATTCCAGAAGAACCGGCCGAACGTATAGGGTGTCGATGTCTGCCAACCCTTGATGTAACCTTCGGCAGTCGGGTTCTCCGGCAGGAAGCCTGCACCTGCGAAGATTTCGGAATTTGTCTTGAAGCTCGCGCCAACCAGCCAGATGAGCGGATAGAGCATGACGAAGCCGACTGCAAAGAGCAGGACATAGCGGACTGCCGTCGAGACGAGACGGAGCCTTGCCCTGCGGGCGGCCTGGAGATCGTTGAAGGTTGCAAGATCGGTCATTTGCGGTCAGCTCCTCTTGTCGCCTGCGTAAAAGACCCATTTCTTCGATGACCAGAAGGCAACGAGGGTCAGGACGGTGACGATGGTGAAGAGCACCCATGCTATGGCCGAGGCATAGCCCATGTTGAACTTCTTGAAGGCCTCGTCGTAGATGTAGAGCGGCAGCAGATACGTCGCCTTCAGCGGACCACCCTGCGTGATGATGTAAGGTCCGTTGAACTCCTGGAAGGCTTGAACCATCTGCATGATGAGGTTGAAGAAAATGACGGGGGTCAGCAGTGGCAACGTGATGAAGAAGAAGGTGCGCACCTTGCCCGCGCCGTCGATGGCTGCCGCCTCGTAAAGCGACTTGTCTATCGACTGCAAAGCGGCGAGGAAAATCACCATGGCTGATCCGAACTGCCAGCATCGCAATAGCGTAATCGTGAACAGCGCGTTCGTCGGATCACCAAACCAGTCAACCGGAGAAAAACCGACCGTCGTCAGCGCCATGTTGGCAAGTCCCTCCGTGGCGAAGATGTAGCGCCACAAAACGGCAATGGCGATCGAGCCGCCGAGGATGGAGGGAACGTAGAAGGCGGTTCGGAAGAGACCGATGAACATCAGCTTGTAGTTTAGGATCGCGGCGATGAAGAGCGCGAAGGCAAGCTTCAACGGTACCGTCAGGAACACATAGAGCAGTGTGACGTTCAGCGACTTCGTGAAGGTGCGATCGCGTGTGAAGAGCCGTTCGTAATTGGCAATCCCTGTCCACCGAGGTTCGCTCATAAGGTCATAGCTGGTAAAGCTCAGGTACAGCGACCCGATGAAAGGGATCGCCGTGAAGACCAGAAGACCAATGATATACGGGGCGAGATAGCCCAGCCCCATCAGGCGCTGCATCTTCATGACATCCCTCCCGGGCAGCCCTTGAGCGCAGCCTGCATAGATGCAATTTTGTACAAATCTGGCTCCCAATTCGGTGCAGGAAGAATGGGCGGAATGCCACGTTTCTATACCACGAACCGATCTCCTCCCCAGAAGAAACGGTTTATTCGGTGACATTGGGCTATTTTCAGATCAGAATGAATTCACAAAGGGAAGGAAAAAGATGGACGAAATCGAAGGTGGCATTCTATCGGCGATTCCCGCCGCGGCGTTGACGCTCAACCTGACGCGCGCGGCGATCCGCATGGAGCATTCGCAAACCTGGCGGATCGACAAATCCAATCCGGTCGACGATCTCGTCATCTGCCTTGAGGGCCGCGGTCATTATCTGATCGACGGCGAACCACGTGTGATGGAGCGGGGCGACGCCATGCTGATCAGCGGCGGCCAACACTTCATCGGCTGGAATGAAGGGCGCGAAACCTATATCGGCGTGGCGCAGCACTTTACGCTCGACATCTATGGTCGTCACAATCTCATCGAGCAGATGCAACTAAGGCCCAAACTGCAACTGAGCCGCTGGCCATTTCTGGAACCGATTGCCCGTCACTATCGTCAGAGCGCGCCCCCTTCCTCGGTATCGCTCGGCCAGCACCATCTTTTCATGGTCCTTCTCATCGCCTTCATCGAGGATGCGTTTCTCGGGTGGCGCGACCACGCGACCTACCAGCCGGAGGGCGCGGATGCGATTGACCTTGCGGTGATGAAGGCAGCAACGATGATCTCGGCCAATCCGCTTGAAACCGACATCGCCATGAGGGCGGTCGATGCCGCACCCTACAACTACGATTATTTTCTGCGCGAATTCCAGAAGCGCGTCGGCCGCACGCCACGCAAATACCAGGAGCTCAAGCGAATGGAGCGCGCGATGCATTTTCTGGAAGGAGGTCTTTCGGTTGCGGCAGCGGCTGCGGAGGTCGGCTATGCAGACCCCTATTACTTCTCGCGCATGTTCAAGCGCACACTTGGGCTCAGCCCCCGCGACCACCTGAACAAGGTTCATCAGAGCCGCCATGGCGACTTGATGCAACTCGACGAACCGGAGCAGGAAATCCGCCTTGCAACCGCCCGCACGATCGAGAAGCGATAAACGGACGATCGAAATTATGAAACGAGCGGGCCAGGACCCCTTAGATCCATCGGAGCCAGCCTAGTTCACGGGCACGCTGCGTCTAAAGCGCTGCTTTGCAAACGCAGTACGCGTGGCTCCCCGGAAGACTGCGCTCGTTCGTTTCAAGATTGGAGCATCTTGAATTCGACGAGGGCATCACGATTGATCTCGATCCCGAGACCTGGACCATCTGGAATAGTGACGACGCCATTGACCGCCTCCAGTGGTGTCTTAAGCACCGCCTGTCGGAATGGATTCTCCGTTCGGTCGAATTCCAGGATCGGCTCGATCGGATTGGCGCGGACCGGATCGGGCACCATCGCTGCCATGAATTGCAGTGCCGCGGCGATCTGCACGCCTGTCCCCCAGACATGTGGCACGACGCGGATACCATGAAGTGTCGCCAGGCTTGCGATCTTCTGCGCTTCGGAAAAGCCGCCGCAACCGCAGAGATCGGGCTGGAGAATGTCGACCGCACGGGCATCCAGCGCCTGCCACATGCCGAACCTTGTATGCCAGGTCTCGCCACCCGCAACGGGGATCGGCTGACATGTGCGAACCTCCAGGTAGGCCGACAGCTGTTCGGGCACCACCGGCTCCTCGAACCAGTCGATATCATACTCCGCTGCTGCTTTGCCGAGCCGGATCGCTTCGGTGACTGTGTAACCGTGATTGGCGTCAATCATCAGGCGCATTTCGGAGCCTATCGCCTCGCGAACAGCGCGGATGACGCGCAGATCCTCGTCGACGCCGAAACCAATTTTAATCTTGCAGGCGTGGAACCCCTGTGTGCGGCGCTCCGCCATTTCGTTGGCGTTGTCGGCAACCCGATCGACGCCGTCGCGCTTGAAGCTACCCGTGGCATAGGCGCGCACGCTTTGCCGCCAGCGTCCACCAAGCAGCATGGAGATCGAGGCGCCGTAGTGCTTGCCTTTGATGTCCCACAACGCGATGTCGATGCCCGACAGTGCGGTGACGGTGAGACCACGCTGTCCCTGATCGCGCAGTGCATTGTAGAGCACGGCCCAGATTTTCTCGGTTGAACGCGGGTCCTGACCGATCAGCCAGGGCGAAAAGGCTGCGACCACCGCCGCGTTGGGTTTTGCCGGACCGAGACATTCGCCCCAGCCGATCGTTCCATCATCGCATTCTATCTCCACCAGGACATGAGTACGCCGATCAAAGCGCATCGAGGCGCTTTCGAACGGCGTGTCCAGCCGGTGCTCCAAGAGATGCGTGCGAACGGCGGTGATCTTCATGCATTCCTCCGGAAGTCGCGGTATCAGACCTTGCGTTTCTGACCGCCGATGAGCTTGTCGAGCATGCCCAGCTCCTCATCCGTCAGATCCACCAGCGGCGCGCGCACCGGTCCGGCGTCAAAACCCTGCAGCCGCACGCCGGCCTTGATCGCCGAGACGGCGTAGCCCTTCACCCGGTTGCGGATCGCCATGAACGGATAGAAGAAATCCACCAGGATGCGCTCGCAAGTAGAGCGGTCGCCGGCGCGCAGTGCCACGTAGAACTCGTTGGCAAGGCCCGGTACGAAGTTGAACACGGCGGATGAATAGGTCGTGACGCCGGCGCCGAGATAGGCTTCGGCAAAAAGCTCGGCCGTCGGCATGCCACCGAGATACATCAGGCGATCGCCCATCTTTGCGGTAACCTGGCGCAAAAGCCCGATGTCACCCGTGCCGTCCTTGAAGCCGATCAGGTTCGGGCATTCGTCGCACAGCCGGGCAAGCGTATCGGCCTGCAGCACCGAATTGTCACGGTTATAGACCATGACGCCGATACCGACCGACTGGCAGACTTTCTTAATGTGGGCATAGAGCCCTTCCTGAGGCGCATCGATAAGATAGTGCGGCAGTAGCAGGATGCCGTCGGCCCCAGCCTTCTCGACCGATCGGGCGATATCCACCGCGATTTCGGTGCCGTAGCCACAACCCGACACGATGGCGGTTTCGCCTGCAGCCTCCTTGGCGGATGCGACGATGCCTGGGATTTCATCTGGCCGCAACGAGAAGAACTCCCCCGTGCCACCGGCTGCGAAAAGCACCGGGGCCTTGTAACCCGCGAGCCACTCGACATGCGCCTTGTAGCTTTCTGGCGCAAAGCGGCCTTGCGCATCGAAATGCGTGACCGGGAAGGAAAGAAGGCCGGAGCCAAGAGCAACCTTGATTTGTTCGGGGGTCATTTCAGTATTCCTCTGTGCATTCAACTGACCGTAGCCATAGCTAGACATCATACATATGTCAATCAGTCATCATACAAGTTAAATGACAAATTTGCCGCGAACCGACGATTAACGCGCCAACCAGCCACCGTCGACATTGAGGACCGAACCGTGGACGTAATTCGCCGCTGGCGAGGAGAGGAAGACCACCGCCCCTGCGATGTCCTCGGGGCGACCCCAACGATTGGCAGGGATGCGATCGAGGATTGCCTTGTTGCGCGCGGCATCGGCGCGTAGCGCCTCGGTATTGTTGGTCTCGATGTAGCCGGGGGCAACTGCGTTGACATTGATGCCCTTCGCCGCCCATTCGTTGGCAAGCAATTTGGTGAGACCGGCGACGCCGTGTTTTGCGGCCGTGTAGGAGGGAACGCGGATACCGCCCTGGAAGGAAAGAAGCGAAGCGATATTGACCACGTTTCCAGACCGCTCCTTGGCCAACAACTCCTTTGCGAACGCCTGGGTCGTGAAAAACAATGCCTTCAGGTTCACATCGACGACCGCGTCCCAGTCCTCCTCGGTGAAATCCACCGCATCCGCCCGTCGGATGATGCCGGCGTTGTTGACGAGGATATCGATGTCCCGGCCGACAAATATGTCTCGTGCCGCCATGGGATCCTTGAAGTCGAGCTGCATGCCACTCGCCTTGCCGCCGGCCCTGCCGATCAAATCCAGAGTTTCGTCGGGCGAGCGGCGGGCCGCGCAGATCACCTCGGCGCCTGCGGCAGCAAGTCCTGCCGCAATCGCTTGACCAAGTCCGGTATTCGATCCCGTGACAAGAGCTTTACGCCCTTGAAGCGAAAAGGAATTTATCATTTCAGATCCTCCGGTTGGATGAAGTCCATGTCGGTGTAGTCGACGTTGTCGCCAGCCATGGCCCAGATGAATGTGTAGGAGCCGATGCCCGCGCCGGAGTGGATGGACCAGGGTGGGGAAAGCGCGCCTTGCTCATTCGAGATGAACAGGTGGCGGGTCTCCTGGGGCTCGCCCATCAGGTGAAGCACCCGGGATTTTTCATCCATACCAAAATAGAGATAGGCCTCCATGCGACGGTCATGGATATGCGAAGGGATGGTGTTCCAGACGGAACCGTCCTCCAACGTGGTATAGCCGAGCACCAGTTGGCAGCTTTCCATCACGAGCGGATGGATGAACTGATTGATGGTGCGCTTGTTGGAGGTTTCCGATGCGCCCATCTTCACTTCCTTGCTTTCGGCGGCCGTGATGAGGCGCGCCGGCAGGCTGCGATGGGCCGGGCAGGACGTGATATAGAACCGGCCCTTGCCAGCAAAGGTGACCGCCCCCGATCCGGCACCGAGATAAAGCACATCGCCCCGGTTCAAGGTATAGGTCTGCCCGCCGGCGGCAACAGTACCGGTCTCGCCAATGTTGACGATGCCCATTTCACGGCGATCGAGAAACAGCGGGGTCTTCGTTTCCTCCACCTTGTCAAGCGTCAGGGGCGCATCACCCGGCACCGCTCCACCGATCACGAAACGATCGTAGTGGGTGTAGACCAGTCGGATCTCTCCGGCCCTGAACATATCCTGGGCCAAGAAATGCTTCCGAAGTCCGGATGTATCGAGTGTTTTGGCGTATTCCGGGTTGACCGCCTGCCTTGTTTCAACAGTCAGCATAAATTCCTCCTTCAAGTTGTCGACAACATATAATATGTGTTACCGTTATTGTATGATATGTCATCGGAGGTCAAGGTGCCCGCAGGAATGACGCGAGACCGAATGTGGTTTCGAGTGAAACGATGGCAGCTTTTTCGGGCACGAAGACCGCTAGAAGGTTGAGGCTCTGCCGGTTCACGCCATTGGCAGGTCGAAATGGCTGCGGTGCCGTGCCTGGCAATGCGCAAAGGAATACCCCAAATGAGACGCCTTTTGATCACCGGCGCGGCGGGCCAGCTGGGCCGGGTCATGCGCAAACGGCTTGCGCCTCTCGCCGATACAATTCGCCTTGCGGATCTTGCTCGGCTTGACCCGCCCGAGCGCGATGAGGAGTGCATGTCCTGCGATCTTTCTGACGCAGCAGCAGTCCATGAGATGGTCGCCGGCTGCGACGGCATCGTCCACCTTGGCGGCGTTTCCGTCGAACGGCCCTTCGACCAGATCCTTGCCGGCAATATTGTCGGCCTTTACAATCTTTATGAAGCGGCACGCTCTCACGGTCAGCCCCGCATCGTCTTTGCGAGTTCCAACCACACGATCGGCTACTATCCGCAGACCGAGCGGCTCGGGCCAGACGCCCCATACCGCCCGGACGGACTCTATGGGGTCTCCAAATGCTTCGGCGAGGCCCTCGCTCGCCTGTACTTCGACAAATTTGGCCAAGAAACCGCCCTGGTACGCATCGGCTCCTGTACGCTCGAGCCAACGAACTATCGAATGCTGTCGACCTTTCTCTCTCACGACGATTTCGCTTCGATGATCGAGGCAATTTTCCGCGTGTCGACCCTTGGCTGCCCAGTCATCTGGGGCAGCTCGGCCAACGACGCCGGCTGGTGGGACAACTCGCATCTTGGCTGGCTGGGCTGGAAGCCCAAAGACAATGCCGAGGCCCATCGCACCCACATTGAGGCCCTCACCCCGAGGCCCGACCCGAGCGACCCGACGACACGTTTCCAGGGCGGCGACTTCGTAAACAATCCGATATTCAAGGAGTAAGAAATGACCTATGAGCCACATGGCAAACACCTGATCGCCGGCGAATGGCGCGCAGCGCAGATCAAATTCCGCAGCGAGCCCGCCCACGGCGATGCCTTTGACTTTTCCGTCGGCACCGTCGAACTGGTCAACACGGCGGCCGAATCCGCCGAGGAAGCCTTCTGGTCCTACGGTTATTCGTCCCGCGAGACGCGCGCTGCCCTCCTCGACACCATTGCCGACGAAATCGAGGTCCGTGGGACCAAGATCACTGAGATCGGCGCCTCGGAAACCGGCTTGCCCGCCGCCCGCCTCGAAGGCGAGCGCGGCCGCACCACGGGTCAGCTGCGCCTCTTCGCTTCCCACATCCGCAAGGGCGAACATCTGGACAGGCGCCATGACGAGGCGCTGCCGAACCGCACCCCCCTGCCCCGACCGGATATTCGTTTGATGCAGCGCCCAATCGGCCCGGTCGCCGTGTTCGGCGCTTCCAACTTCCCGCTTGCCTTCTCGACGATGGGCGGCGACACCGCCTCTGCGCTTGCCGCCGGGTGTCCGGTCATCGTCAAGGGTCACTCCGCCCATCCCGGCACAAGTGAGATCGTGGCGGAAGCCGCCGATGCCGCCATCAGGAGACTTGGCCTCCACCCGGGCGTCTTCTCTTTGATCCAAGGCGGTCGTCGCGATGTCGGCACCGCACTCGTCACGCATCCGCTCGTCAAAGCGGTCGGCTTTACCGGTTCGCTTGCCGGCGGTCGCGCGCTCTTCGATCTCTGCGTCTCACGTCCCGAACCCATTCCCTTCTTCGGCGAACTGGGCTCGGTGAACCCGATGTTCATCCTGCCGGAAGCGCTGAAAGCCCGCGGCGCGGAAATCGCAAAAGGGTGGGTGAGTTCGCTGACGATCGGCGCCGGGCAATTCTGCACCAATCCGGGCATCGCCATTATCCTTTCCGATCAGGCCGACACGTTCGCCGAAGCGACCCGTTCCGCGCTCTCAGGGGTCGGTCCGCAGGTGATGCTGACTGACGGCATGGCCAAAGCCTATCGCGAGGGAAGCATGCGCATCGCTGCCGGCGCCGGTGTGCGCGAGGTCTTGACCACCACCTGCGACCAGCGCGACGCCACACCCTTCCTCTTCCGCGTTTCCGCCGAGGACTGGCTCTCCAACGATCTACTTTCCGAAGAAGTGTTCGGTCCGCTCGGCCTTATTGTGACGGTCGAGACTATCGAGGAGATGATTGCCGTAGCAAAGAGCTTCAATGGCCAGCTTACCGCCACGTTGCATCTTGATGCGGGCGACACTCAAGTTGCACGCAGCCTGTTGGCGATCCTGGAGCGCAAGGCGGGTCGTGTTCTGGCAAATGGTTACCCGACCGGGGTCGAAGTCTGCGATGCCATGGTCCACGGCGGCCCCTATCCGGCATCCACAAACTTCGGCGCAACGTCCGTTGGAACCCTTTCCATCCGAAGGTTCCTCAGGCCCGTCTGCTACCAGAACCTGCCTGAGGAGCTGCAGCCGGACGACCTCAAATCGATCTAGGCACGGATTGCGCCGTTGTGGGGCAATGGCGTATCCACAATCAACGGCGGATTCCCGCCTTATTCACCGAATGGCGGCACGCATGACGAAAGTGACCACCCACGAACCGGCTCCGCTGCCAACCACGACGCTGGTGGTCAAGGTTGCAGACGCGCTTCGCGCACGCATGTCCAAGGGTCATCACAAGCCGGGTGATCGGCTGCCCTCCGAGGCCCAACTGACGCAGGAATTCGGTGTGAGCCGCACGGTCGTGCGCGAGGCAATTGCAGCACTACGTTCTGACGGACTGGTGGAGCCACGCCAAGGAGCGGGCGTCTTTGTTCTCGCTCCAACGCTTGCCACCCGCCGTCCGTTTCAAAATGTCGATCTGGCGCGCGTATCTTCGCTGATCGAGATGCTCGAACTTCGCACCGCCGTAGAAGGAGATGCTGCAGCCCTTGCGGCGCTTCGCCGCTCGCCCGGGCAGGAGGAAAAGATCATCGAGGCCTTCGATGCTTTCCGCACGAGTTCCGCGGAAGGCCGACCGAGCGCAGAGGCCGATTTTGCCTTCCACCTCGCGATTGCTCAGGCCACCAACAACCCGCGCTTCGCAGAATTCCTGCAGATGCTCGGTCCGACGCTTATTCCGCGCCGGGCGGTGACCGAGAACGGTGAGGAGACGACGCTGCCCTTGGTCGATATCGAGCGGCTCGTGGACGAACATGAAGCGATCCTCGTCGCCATTCAAAATGGCGACGAGACACAGGCCCGCTCAGCCATGCGCGCTCACCTGAAGAACAGTCAGGCGCGGTACCGCGCCATGCTACGAGTGCTTCGCTGAGGTACAGGTTTAGACAGCCTGCCCTTGCATTCGGACAGATAACCGATAACATGCCAGACAGGTTCAATGCAGGTGAAGCAGCAATGGAAGCCCAAAACAATCACGCGAGAGGCACGTCGCTGGCGGCAAAGATCAGCGCCGATCTGCGTCGCGACCTGACCGAAGGCGTCTTCCAGCCCGGCGACCGGCTTCCGAGCGAAAGTGCGCTCACCCGCGAATATTCCGTGAGCCGCACCGTAGTGCGCGAAGCAATTGCAATCCTTCGCGCCGACGGCCTGGTGGAAGCGCGCAAGGGCGCCGGCATCTTCGCGCTGCAGACGCTCGAAGACAAGAAACAACCATTCAAGGACCTGACCACCGAGCGCATTTCCTCGGTCATAGAGCTTTTGGAGCTTAGGACAGTCTTTGAGGTGGAGTCCGCCGGGCTTGCGGCCTCGCGCCGTTCTGCTGCACAGATCGAGGCGATCCTCGAGGCCCATCACCACGTTGGCGAATGCCTCGCCACCGGGAGCCCCACCCGTGACGCCGATTTCGAACTGCATCTCGCCATCGCGGAGGCTACGCAGAACCGTCGCTTTCCCGAATTCCTGCAGCTCATCCGGTCCGGCATCATTCCTCGAGGCGAACTGCAAGGCTCCGCTCCCGGCTCGCGCCCGAAGGACTATAACCTTCACCTTCAGGAAGAGCACGGCCTGATCGTGGATGCCATTATCGAAGGCAATAGCGACACTGCGCGCGAGCGCATGCGCGCCCATCTTCGCGGCAGCCTGGATCGCTACAAGGTATTGCTGCGCTCGCGCACACTGGCCCCCGAAGAGGTCAACCTGTCTTAGCTTGTCATACAGCCTGCAATGCATGTATGTTGGAGATGTCGTACATCATCAACGAGGCATCCATGACCCTTCCCACCTATCCCGCGATCTCGACCGATACTGGCGTTACCCGGCAAGTTCTTTCGCACTCACCGGAGATCATGGTCGTATCTTTCCGCTTCGAAAGCGGCGCTAGCGGCCGACTACATAGCCATCCGCACGTTCAATCCACCTACGTCTCGCGTGGCCGTTTCCGCTTTTTCCGTGACGGCGAAGCCCATGAATTGAAGGCCGGCGATAGTCTCGTCATCCCCTCAAACACTGAGCATGGGTGCCAATGCCTGGAGACCGGCGAACTTATTGACTGCTTCACACCCCGCCGAGACGACTTCCTGTGAGCAGATTAGCTTGACAGTACCCATAACCTGTGACAGATTTCCTTAAGTTGTCATACAGGACGGGAGCCTGTACCGCCTCACCTTCCGGCGGATGACAAACGGAGGATTCATGTCTTTACGTCGCATACGCTTCTACGGAGCGGCCGGGCAGATCGGGACCATTGCGGTCACGCTTCTCGGCCTGCTTCTCCTGACTTTTTTCATTGGCCGGCTCATGCCCGCTGATCCGGTGCGGGCCATAGTCGGAGAAGATGCGACCCGCGAGACCTATGAACAGGTCTACAACGCGCTCGGCCTGGACCGTCCTCTTTGGGAACAGTTCATATATTACCTAGGCGATGTCTTCACCGGCAATTTCGGTACCTCTATTCGCACCGGTCAGCCGGTCATACAGGACATCCTTCATGTCATGCCGGCGACGATCGAACTGGCCACTTTCGCAATCCTTATTGGAGCAGGCCTGGGTGTGCCGCTTGGCGTCTTTGCCGCCGTCAACAAGGATCGTTGGCCGGATCATGTGGTGCGTGTCTTCAGCCTTTTCGGCCATTCGATGCCGATCTTCTGGACAGGTATGATTGCGCTCATCGTCTTTTACGCCCATCTCGGGCTGGTCGGCGGCAGCGGGCGGATGGACCAGTTCTACATCGGTCTCGTCGAAGAGCGTACCGGCTTTCTCTTGATCGACAGCCTGATCGCCGGCGAGATGGACGTCTTCTGGTCCGCGGTGAACCACATCATCCTGCCAGCGGCGCTACTTGGCTATTCCTCCTCCGCCTACATCACCCGCATGACCCGCAGTTTCATGCTCGATCAACTCGGGCAGGAATATGTGACGACCGCGAGAGTGAAGGGGCTTTCGCGCAATCAGACGATCTGGCAGCACGCCTTCGTCAATATCCGGGTTCAGCTCGTCACCATCATCGCGCTCGCCTACGGTTCACTGCTCGAAGGAGCGGTCCTTATCGAGACCGTCTTTGCCTGGCCGGGCTTTGGTCAGTATCTCACCAACAATCTCATCACCGGCGACATGAATGCCGTCATGACCTGCGTATTGATCGTCGGCGTCATCTTCATCGGGCTCAATCTACTGTCCGACGTTCTCTACCGCATCTTCGATCCAAGGACACGCTGATGTCTACCCGCACCGAACCTACGTTCCGCCTGCCGGCTCCGTTGCACGCATTGAAGAACATCGTGCTGTTCCTTTTGAAAAGCCCGACCTCGACATTCGGCCTCGCCGTCCTGGTGCTGCTCATTCTGGTAGCTGCCTTTGCACCTTTGATCGCCACGCACGACCCCTATGTGCAGGATCTTGCCAAAACGCTGCAGCCGCCGGGCAACGGGCATGTCTTCGGTACCGACGAGCTTGGCCGCGACATTTTCAGCCGCCTTGTCTGGGGTGCCCGCATCACGCTGACAATCATCTTCCTCGTGTCGATCGTCGTCGGCCCCATCGGCCTCATCATCGGTACGACCGCCGGCTATCTCGGTGGCAAGATCGATACGGTGATGATGCGCATCACCGACATTTTCCTGTCGTTTCCGAGCCTCATTCTCTCGCTCGCCTTCGTCGCGGCGCTAGGCCCAAGCCTCAACAACGCCATTGTCGCCATCGCGCTGACCTCCTGGCCACCGATCGCTCGGCTTGCCCGCGCCGAGGCAATGACCTTCCGCAAGGCAGATTACATTTCTGCCGCAAGACTTCAGGGGGCATCGCCGGCGCGCATCATCTTCAAGTCGATCATGCCCATGTGCCTGCCTTCGGTCCTCATCCGTCTGACCCTCAACATGGCGACCGTCATCCTCACGGCTGCCGGCCTCGGTTTCCTCGGCCTCGGCGCCCAGCCGCCGCTGCCCGAATGGGGCGCGATGATCGCAACCGGCCGCCGGTACATGCTGGACAGTTGGTGGCTCGTCACCTTCCCGGGCATCTCGATCCTGTCTGTCAGCCTCGCATTCAACCTGCTCGGCGATGGATTGCGCGATGCGCTCGATCCCAAGCAGATAAATCGGAGGTAGCCCCGTGGAAAAATCCATACTCGAGGTCGAAAATCTCCGCATTCGCTATGGCGGCGCGCCGGCAGAGGCCGTGCGTGGGGTTTCCTTCACGCTTGGCCGGGAACGGTTGGGGATCGTCGGAGAATCCGGTTCAGGCAAGTCCACGGTTGGACGCGCTCTTTTGCGTCTTCTGCCCGGCGCGACAATCACGGCCGACACGTTGCGCTTTGGGAACCTCGACCTCCTGACGCTCTCCGAAAAAGAGATGCTGAAGGTTCGTGGCCGGCGGATGTCAATGATCCTCCAGGATCCCAAATTCTCGCTCAACCCGATCCGGCGTGTTGGCGACCAGGTGGCAGAGACCTATCTGCGCCACTTCAGATGCTCGAAGGCAGAGGCCCGTGACAAGGCGCTCACCATGCTGGAAGCCGTCAAGATTCGTGACCCGAAGCGGGTCTATGATCAATACCCGCATGAAATATCCGGCGGCATGGGTCAGCGTGTAATGATCGCGATGATGCTTTTGGCAGACCCAGATCTCGTCATCGCCGACGAACCCACCTCCGCGCTCGACGTTACCGTCCGGCTTCAAGTGTTGAATATCCTCGACGGCCTCGTGCGCGACCGCGGCATTGGCCTCATCATGATCAGTCACGACCTGAACCTTGTGCGCAATTTCTGCGACCGCGTTCTCATCATGTATGCCGGTCGCGTGGTTGAAACACTCGCCGCCCGCGACCTCGACAGGGCCGAACACCCCTATACTCGCGGCCTGTTGGCAGCCCAACCAAGGATCGGTGGCGGGCGTGCACCTCTCGCCGTGCTCGACCGCCAACCCGAATGGCTGGAGGAGAAAGCCTGATGTCCGTTTCCGTCGAAACCCGCGATGTGTCCATCACCTTCGGCGCTGGACCAACCGCCACCAAAGTCTTGCCGAGTGTCAGTTTCTCGGTAAGCCCGGGCGAGTGCTTCGGCCTCGTCGGAGAAAGCGGCTCGGGCAAATCCACCGTGTTGCGCTGCATCTCCATGCTGACCGATATCTGGACGGGCGACATCCTCATCGGCGGCAAGCCTGTGCGCGAGATGCCGCTTATCGAGCGCTGCCGCACGCTGCAGATGGTGTTTCAGGATCCGTACGGCTCGCTGCATCCGCGCCAGTCGGTACGCACCGTGCTCAGCGAGCCACTCGTCATTCACAAGCTCGGCGATCGCGAGGATCGCATGCGCAAGGCCATTGCCGATGTCGGCCTGCCCGTTTCCTTCCTCGACCGCTTTCCACACCAGCTCTCCGGTGGCCAGCGGCAGCGGGTGGCGATTGCCCGCGCGCTCATCCTGGAGCCCTCTTTGTTGCTACTGGACGAACCCACGTCGGCGCTCGATGTCTCCGTCCAGGCGGAAATCCTGAACCTGCTGCAGCGCCTGCGCGAGGAGCGCGGTTTCACCTACATCATGGTCACGCACGATCTCGCGGTGGTCGACCACATGTGCGATCGTTTTGCTGTCATGCTCCACGGAGAGATCACCGAGGTGCTTCCACGCGATGCGATCCCCGGAAACGGAGCGACCCACCCCTATGCCCGAGAACTCATCGGCGCCTCACTCGAATACGAAAGCGCGCACTGAGCTCGACTAATTGAAGCTCGGGCACTCCGTCTGAAATTGCCCTCGACGTGCCAGCTCCCCGGTCACGCGAAAGCGGCATAAGCAAGCCCAGAGCGCTGCCGATCGGCAGCAGCCCAATTCTTCACATGACAACCCACAACGGCCCGTGGCTTAGCGCAAGCCGTGGGCAATACAGGCCGACGGGATGAGATGCCAGCGCGTGAAGCTCCGTGGCATCCACGCGCCACAAGCAGTCACGGCAGCAGGCCCTGGTCAAAATCAAACGTCAGGACACTCACCGAGCATGGAATGGCGGGTTGTTCGCCATCACTCCTTCGTTGGTTCCCAGAGCTCGATCGGATTGCCCTCGGGATCGTGGATCCGGGCAAAGCGACCGACTTCCGAGTTCCACTCGGCTCGCGTTTCCACCGCGATCCCGCTCGCCGTGAGGTTTGAAATGAGCCCTTCCAGATCATCTACCTTGAAATTGATCATCCATTGTTGTTCTCTTCGTCCCAAATAGTCGGTGTTCTCGTTCTCAGAGAAGGGCCCAAAAATTGTCATTCCTGCCTCTTGCTACCACACGGACTTGTGCAGGTCATCAACACCAAGATGCCTCTCATACCATTCGGCCAGCCCAGCCGGGTCCGCTGCCCTGAAGAACACACCGCCTATTCCAACGACCTTTGGCATGAGCCCCCCTTGGCTTGAGGGAGGACAATGCCGGCGAAGGGGCTCACATGCAACCTAAAGGTCAAGCTCGACGTGACGTCCGCAAGGTTGCAGAACATCGGTTACCTTTTAGTACTGCTGAGTCTGGAACATCGCCTCGGATGGAAAAGCGTGTCCTGGCGTCATTGCTTGCCGATGGATGTCGGGCGGCTCCCGACAGGTAAAAAGGCCGCCCCATCGGGCCACTCCGGCCCGTGGGAAAACCACTTGCATGGGGGAGATGCTTGTCCGTCGAGCAACGCCACACCTCTGGAGCCATTATGGGGCCAAACCTCATTGAAACGCGAGAAAGGCGCGTGCCAGCACGCGCCTTTTGGTTTTGGAGAATGAGACGGGTGGTGTTATCAGCGCTCCTTGGTCACGCCCTCGAAACGTGAAAGCCACGGACTGACGATCATACCCTTGACGTCGCTGCGATAGGCGGCAGTGTCGACAACTTCGGAGAAGGGCTGGATCGACATCACCGCCTCATCCATGTAGGCCTGCACGCCTTCATAGAGCTTGGCCTGCTTGGCGGGATCGCGCTCGACAAGTGCTTCCTCGATCAGCTTGTTCAGCTTCTCGTCGTAGAAGCTGGTGCGCCAGCTCTGGTAGTTGGTCAGCTTCGCCTCGTCGGAATTGTCGGGATTGTAGGCGATGGAGCGCAGGTTGTTGTCCGGATGCGGCTGCTGACCACCGCCGCCGCGGCCGACCAGCAATTCGAAGTTTCTCTCCCGCATTGCGCCGTAAATCTGGTCACCCGAACCGCTGATGAGCTCCGCCTGGATGCCGGCCTGGCCGAGCGTGTTCTGGATCGCCGTCGCCGCCTTCATGAACGGATCTTCGGACAGGACCCGCAGCGTGGTGCTGAAACCGTTCGGATAGCCGGCTTCGGCGAGCAACGCCTTTGCCTTTTCCACGTCCAACTTGTAGCCCTCGTCCGGAAGGGCGCCGAGCACGCCGGACGACAACGGACGCTGATGCAGCTTGCCGTAATAGGGCATGACCGCCTTGTCGAGGCCATCATAGTCGATGAGGTAGCGCAGCGCCTCGCGGACCTTCTTGTTGGCAAAACGCTCATCCTTCATCGAAACGCTGAGGTAGTAGAAACCTGAACCCGGCGTCGATTCGATGACAATCGCCTTGTCGGCCTCCAGCGATTTGAGGTCCGGTGCCTGCAGAGAATAGGCGACGTCTATGTCGCCTTTTTCCAACAGCAGCCGCTGCGACTGGGATTCCGGCAAGTGGCGCATCAACACGCGCTTCATCGCGGCCTTTTCACCCCAATAGTCATCGTTGCGTGTGAGGATGATGTATTCGTTCGACTTCCACTGCGTCAGTGTAAAGGGACCGGAACCAGCGGAATTCAGCGTCAGCCAACCAGCACCGAGGTCGCCGTCCTTCTCGTTCTCGAGCGCGACCTTGCTGTCCAGAATGGAGCCAGGGCCATTCTGCGCAAGGATCATCAGCAACAGGTTCGGGTCGTCGGGCTTCTGCAGATGAATCACGAAGGTGTGGTCGTCTTCAGCGACCAACGCCTTGTCGGCATTCTCAAGCGTGAAGCCACGCGACTTGAGGAAAGATGACTGCGCCAGGTTGCGGGCAAGCAGCCGCTTCAGGCTCCAGGCGACGTCGCCGGCCGTGACAGGATTGCCCGAAGCAAATTTTGCATCGCCGCGCAGGTGGAAGCGGATCGACTTGCGATCCTCGGCGATCTCCCAGCGTTCGGCGAGGCGAGGCTGAACGCTACGGTCTTGCGGCGAAAGGACGACCAAAGTGTCATAGATGTTGTTGAGCACCTGTACGGTCTCGCGGCCGGTAATGGCAGCGGGATCCAGCGTCAGGATGTTGCTCATGGTCGTGGCGACGACCAATTGGTCGGCCGGTGTCTCGGCGAACACGCCAATCGGCGAGGCTGTGGTGAGCAGCACGCCGAGGGCGGCCGTTGCAAAAAAGTGTCTCATGCTTCCTCCTTTTGCGGCCGTCCATGCGGATTTCGGCCTACCAGTTTCATGATCCGCCTGCCTGCTCCTCCGCAGGTGTTGGGACGGATCAGCCAAGAATTGCGCCGACGGGCGCGGCGAGCGCCCGGCCAACGGCTGCGGTCGCCGCGGCTTCCAGATGCACACCATCGACCTGTGATCCACGGGCAACCGCGCCGGCATCGAAGAACGCGTGCCCGAGTTCGCAGGCGAGTTTGTGGTAAAGCGGGGCAAGCCGCTCGGATTCTGCTACGCTTCTGCCAGCCGCCGGGTGTCCATCTGGACCGGGCGAACAGGGTGGTGGCGCAACGATCAGAAGCTTCGGTTTCGCGCCACTCGGCTTGTACGGAAATGTGTCCACGATCTGCGCCAGGCGGCGCATGCCGGAAACCGCACCCTCCGCACGACCTCCGTGCACCGGCTTGATATCATTGGTCCCAAGCATGATGATCACGAGATCGAGCGGCATATGGCTGGCAAGCGCCACTTCCAACGCCTTGGCGCCATTGCGGCAAGCGGGCCCGGCATGATCGTCATAGCAGGTGGTGCGGCCACCGAGCCCTTCCGATATGATCGCCGCCGCGTCACCAAGCTCCCGGTCGAGAACCTCGGGCCAGCGGCCCTCGGGCGGATGACGCAGACCAGTTGCGGGGTCCGCCCCCCAGGTCAGGCTGTCGCCGAAGGCGAGAACTGTCTTCATTGCCCAATCACCTCACTGTCATCGCGCGCGGTTGTTGTCGATGAAGTCGAAATCGATATCCTCGCCGAGCCCGGGGCGATCAGGCACGTGGACGTAGCCGTCCCGGTCCATCGGGTCGGAAAGTGACTTCAAATAATCGTGGCCATCGTCATATTCGAGGAACGGGTGCAGCAGGCCGCGCTCGTACCAGCGGCAGTTCTTGCTGGCAGCGACCACATGCAGGTTCATGGCAGTGTTGCCGTGCACCTCGCATTCCATGCCGAAAGCTTCTGCGAGATGCATGGTCTTGAGCGCAGGGGTTATGCCGCCGACGTCGTTGACGCCGGTGCGAAGTATGTCGCAGGCACCGGCCTTGATCCACTCGGCGCGATGCCAATGCTTGCCCGCGGCACTTTCCGGCCCGACCACAGGAATGTCGAGATTGTCGGCAAGCCACTTGTAGGAAGACAGCGACTGCTCGTCCATCGGCTCCTCGATCCAGTCGAAGCCGAGCTTTTCCAAGCCCCGCCCAAGTTCGAGCGCGTCCGTACGGGAATACCAGTGGAAGGCGTCGATCATCAGACGGATATCCGGACCAACCGCTTCGCGCACCGCAGCACAGGCCTTGATATCCATCTTAACATCCGGCGCCCAACTGACCGGCGGCATCCAGGTGTGTAGCTTGATGCCCTTGTAGCCGCGCTTAACCAGCGTTTCGCCAAAACGGCCGTAATCGTCCGGCGTCGCCAGGCCGCCGTCCAGTTCATCGCCGCACATGATGGAGCCATAGGCCAGTACCTTGTCGCGATAAGCGCCAATCAACTTGTATACAGGTTGATTGAGCGTCCTGCCCGCAAGATCCCACAGCGCACAATCGACAGCCGCAAGCGTGCGATCGGTGAGTTGCGCGGCTGACCCCCGCTGCCAGTGGGCGAGGTCCTGCCACAGCTTTTCTCGGTCACGATGGTCCTTACCGATAAGAACCTTCTTCACGAACTTATCGATCAGGTGCGGACGAACAATTTCCGGCGCGGTGAAGGAGTGCCCTTCATGGCCGTCTTCAGTGCGAATGGTCAGAATTGCCTGCTCCACCTGATGCGGCGGGCCTGGATGCGCGTGGCCAGCACTGTCCGAATGGCGGCGCGTGGTCGTGCGGAAGACTCGCACATCGACGTCGGTGATGATCATTGTTCCTCCGGTATGCGAAAATGGCCGGCTCCCCGCACCATTCTGTATGACACATACTTAGACAGATCATCACAGCTTTGTCAAATCTGTATGACAGCTTATTAAAACTGACGGACAGGTTCGCCCGATGCCGTACGGCCAGCGGCGAGAATACTGGCCCCCGGCGGCAAGTTCGCAACGAACGTTGGCCATTTGCGACGGGGCTCAAATGATCCGAGTTCAGATGCAGTTGCGAGCGTGTTCGCCCGGTAGCCGTGGTAGAAGAGATATCTCAAAGAAAGCGGAAGAAGACCGAGACGTAATCGGTCGAGCGACCCAAAGGTTTTGCGATCACCAGCTGTTTTCGCAATTTACGCCGCTCATTGCCGGCAACCCCTGCTTCAAAGATCGCTCATGCTGCCGTTTCCAGCAGATCCATTTTGCGCGTTTGATACAGTCATCCCGACCGCGGAGAATTGCACTTGGCGAGCTTGTGAAACAATACACCGAGCCCTGCCAGTTGCCTGGAATTTAATGCAACGGGAGCCAGAGGAAACCAAAGTCTCCGGTTCGTTAGGACCGGTCCACCCGACACCTCAACCAGAACTGCCGCCCCGCCCGGTAGAGCGAGGCAGAGCGACAACGAATTCGCAACGATAACAGCGCCACGCCGATATCGGTCGCGACCATCTGTCCACCGATGGAAGATGTCATGACGGAGACGCTACGTCCTCAACGCTGGAAAAGCGCGGAAACAAAACCTTGTTTTCCAGATGCATATGCGTGACCAAGTCCTCGGAAAACTTTTGAAGACCGACGTAAAGAGCCGTCCAGGATCGGCAGGCGCCGTCTGGAAGTGCAAACCCGTGGGTGAGATGCTCGATGGTGGCTAGGCTTTGGCCTTCGCACGCATGATCGTCTCGCATTCTGCCTATCAAGTGCTCGATATCGGGGTCCGGCTCGTGGCGCATCATCGGAAAGAGGGCGAGTTCCTCGCGGGCCATGTGGGGGATCAGTTGGTCTTGAAGGTCGACAAGCGCCTTCGCAAGGCCCATCGGCGCGCTGCTATGGGCGGCGTGAACGTGTTCCACTTTCTGCGCAAGCGGGATCAGCCATTCGAGGTCGTTTCGGTGTGTCTGGTGATATCGCTCCAGAATATGAGCGATAAGCTCGTTGGTGCCGTCCGGCGCATCGCGCCTTGCGGCTTGCTCGAGTGCCCAAAGGCGGTCAAGCAGGTCGCTCGCCACAACTCCGGCATCGGCCGCCGCATCACCAAGCGAAACATCGCCATCGCAGCAAAAACCGATTCCATGCTGTCTGAAGAGTTCGGCTGCACCCGGAAGTTCGCATGCAATCGTCCCGACGGTGGCGTCCAAGTTCAAGTTCAATTCCGTCAATGTGCTCTCCTCAATGCCCGGAAGGTTATGTCAGGAGAGACGTTGCGGTAGTTCGGCCGATCGTTCTTTGTCGAAACGCAAGTTCATTGTGGCGAGGTCGCAAGCGTTGCCGCATTCTTCTTCGCTCTGCCACGGAGGGCCTGCAAACAATCGATCGTGGCTGCTGCAAAGGTCTGCGCGCGTTGCCGCAGACCATCGTCGCCCTCACGCTCGGACAGGTCGAGATAACGCTCAAGCAGGAACTCGCAGAGCACCATCGCCGAAATCGTGCCCCCCTCAGGCAGTGGCGCTAAACCCAAGGGGGCGGCGAAGGGAACATCGATCATCTGGCGGGCTCTTTGCCGGGCATCAGTTGAAAGGGACGACCATGACGCGGTGCCCTCTGCCCTTGCATCGCCTGCGTTCATTTCCAGCCAATCGGCAAGCTGCGTTTCAACCGCCGCCAGGTCGTCAGCAACGATTAATCGATGGCTCCGCAGGTCGTGAAACGCTGTTCGCCTGGCTTTGCGCAGGATGCGGACATGGCCGAGTTCCTCCAGCGCCATGCGTTCTGCTGCCTGTCTGATTTCGGTTGAAGCCGCATCCGCCGCCACATAGCTCCAAAGCATGAACGCCTGCTCCTCGTTGCGCACGGCGACTGAAAAAGCCCTGTAGGCGTTGAGCAGTTCCGGGGCCACGATAAGCGCATCCCCATCGTCAAACATACCTGCATTGTCGGTCGCGGCGAAAATCCGTGCCGGACCTACAGGTGGGTTCGCCTCTTCAATCCAAGCGGAAACCATATCGAGATGTCCGCGCTCATCAGCTGCAAGCCCTTCGAACAGATCCGCTAGATCGGCTCGATTTTCGCGGCGCATGCGTTTTGCGAGCATGACGTAGCCGTCGATGGCTTCGCGCTCAAGCCTGACGGCAAGTTCAAGAAGTTCCCCAAGCGTTGCGACCAACGGCGGATCGATCCTGAGTGTCGGCATGACGGCTCCTTCGCTTGCGCTATGCGACTGTTTTACAGGAACAAACGCACCTCCGTTTGTTGCAGCGCAAAGAAGGTGATCGGACTTTGCGTAGGTTGCCGGTCAATTCGCCGGAAACAAGGATGCCCGCCAAACCGAGCAGCCAGTCTGTCGGGACGGAGCGACAAGAAATGCGCAACAACAACAAAAACCGCCACCGTCTCCGCTTGCTCTGCATGATGCTCGCGACGCTCCTTGTTTTGCTTGGAGCACACGGCTCCTATGCCGCCGGCGGGCTCGATGACTATCTTTCAAAGATAGTGCCCGCCGAGCTCTTTGCGGGTGCAGATCGCTTCGGCGCCACTGTCGGCGAACCACCGATCGCGCCGGTGTTTCGGGGTACCGATCTGCTCGGATATGCCTATCTCAACTCGGATTTCACCAGCGCTATAGGCTACTCCGGCAAGCCCATTCACATCGCCGTCGGCATCGATCCAAACGGCATCGTCAAGGGGATCAAACTTGTCGATCACAAGGAACCGATCGTCCTGATCGGCATTCCGGAACGCAAGGTCGTCGCCGCCTTGAACGCCATCATCGGCCGCGACCTGGGTCGCGTTGCGAGGGGACAGGAGCGACCGCCACAGGTCGATATCGTCAGCGGCGCGACCGTCACCGTTCTGGTCATGGGCGACAGTGTTGTTCGTTCGGCCGTTCGCCTGATCCGCAGCAATCGCCTTGGTACCAAGGCGAGCGTCGCCCAAGAGCCTGCGCCTCCCGTCCGCAAGCTCGATCCGGCAATGAACGAGACGGCCGACTGGCAGAGCCTGCTCGGCGACGGCTCGATCCGCAGCCTTAGAATGACGGTCGGCGAAGTGTCGGATGCATTTCGCCAGGCCAATCAAGCGACAGCGGCAGAACGGCCGGAAACGGTAACGCCCAACGACCGCTTCATCGACCTTTACACAGCGCCCGTGAGCGTTCCGGCCATCGGCAAAAGCCTGCTCGGTGAGGAAGGCTACGGTCGCCTTGTCAAACGCCTTAAACCCGGTCAGAGCGCATTGCTCGTCGCGGGCGATGGAGCCTATTCCTTCAAGGGTTCGGGCTATGTGCGCGGCGGCATCTTCGATCGGATTGAATTGCTCCAGGACGGCCAGGGCATGCGGTTTCGCGACCGCGACCACACGCGCCTGACATCGCTTGCAGCGCAAGGTGCGCCTCATCTTCGCGAGATCGCCCTTTTTGTCGTGTCGCCTGACTTCGCCTTCGATGTCACGGCACCATGGGAGGTACAACTTCTGGTGCAGCGAAGCGCCGGTGGGCGAGACAAGGCGACATTGCCTTTCAACCTCGGCTATGCCCTGCCACAGAAGTATCTGGTTGCCGACACGCACCCGCTCGAGGTCAGCCCTTCTGACGGCACGGCGCCAATTGTTGGCGAGGAAGCAGACGGCCAACCACTGTGGGTCAGCATCTGGCAGATGAACCGTGTCTCGGTCGCCCTCACCGCAACGGCACTTGTGTTTCTGACTGCGATCTTCTTCTTCCAGGACTGGCTCGTCCGACGCCCCATTCTGTTTGCCTGGATCCGCCGCGGTTTCCTTGTCTATGCACTTGTCTGGCTCGGCTGGTACGCCAATGCGCAGCTTTCAGTGGTCAATGTCCTGACGTTCACAAACGCCTTGATCACCGGTTTCCGCTGGGAGTTCTTCCTGTCGGCACCCCTCATCTTTTTGCTGTGGGCCGCCGTGGCGGCAGGACTTCTATTTTGGGGGCGTGGTCCGTTTTGCGGCTGGCTGTGCCCCTTCGGCGCCCTTCAGGAACTGACCAACGACATCGCGAAGTGGCTCAAGGTACCGCAGATCAAGGTTCCTTGGGGCCTTCACGAGCGTCTCTGGCCGATCAAGTACATCGTTTTTCTCGGCCTTTTCGGTCTGTCCTTCTATTCACTGGCGCTCGCCGAAGTCTTTGCCGAAGTCGAGCCCTTCAAGACCGCGATCGTCCTTAAGTTCGCCCGTGAATGGCCCTTCGTCGTCTTTGCACTGACGCTGTTGGCGGCCGGTCTTTTTATCGAGCGCTTCTACTGCCGTTACCTTTGCCCGCTGGGGGCAGCCCTCGCCATTCCAGGACGCATCCGCATGTTCGAATGGCTAAAGCGTTGGCCCGAATGCGGCTCGCCCTGCCAGCGCTGTGCCAAGGAATGTCCGGTTCAGTCGATCCACCCTGAAGGGCAGATCAATGTCAACGAGTGCATCTACTGCATGCACTGCCAGGAACTCTACCAGGACGATACGCGCTGTCCGCACATGATCCAGGTCCGGCTCAAGAGAGAAAAGTTTCAGGCCCTTTCGACCCCCACATCGCGAGGCGAAGCGCCAAGCAGGACGGCGGTTACGCACAAGGGAAAACCGATCGTGCGCGACGAGCCGCCGCCAGCCACACCCATCTGAAATCCACACAAGGAGAAATCGAAATGGCAACAGAAGACAAAGCAGTGCGCCTCAATCGACGTCAGCTTCTCGGCACGACAGCCGCGGCGGCCGTCGCCGGGGCGGCAGGTGTTGGTGGGGCGCTTGCCCTGTCCGGCACAACCGCATCACCGGCATTCGCTCAAGGCACAGGCGGCTTGCCCTTCGAGGTAAAGCCAGGCGAGCTCGATGAATACTATGTCTTCTTCTCCGGCGGACACAGCGGCGAACTGCGCATTCTCGGATTGCCATCCATGCGCGAGCTGATGCGTATCCCGGTCTTCAATCGCGACAGCGCCACCGGCTGGGGCCAGACCAATGAAAGCCGCAAGGTGCTCACCGAAGGACTTTTGCCCGAAACGAAAGCATATCTGGAAGACAAGGGCGGCATCTATCTCAATGGCGACCTGCATCATCCGCACCCCTCATTCACGGAGGGAACCTATGACGGGCGCTACCTGTTTGCCAACGACAAGGCAAATACCCGCGTCTGCCGCATTCGCCTCGACGTGATGCGCTGCGACAAGATCATCCAATTGCCGAACCAGCATACGGTTCACGGTCTGCGCGTACAGAAATATCCCAAGACGGGCTATGTCTTCTGCAACGGTGAGGACCGTGTACCAGTGCCGAACGACGGCTCGGTTCTCGACGATCACAAGCAGTATCACGCCATATTCACCGCCGTGGACGGCGAGACCATGAAGGTCGCCTGGCAGGTCATGATCGACGGCAACCTCGACAATGTCGATGCCGACTACCAGGGCAAATATGCCTTCGCCACCTGCTACAATTCCGAAGAGGGCGTCAATCTTGCGGAGATGATGGCCAAGGACCAGGATTGGGTGGTTGTCTTTGACCTCAAGCGGATCGAGGAGGCCGTCGCAAAGGGCGAATTCAAGGAGATGGGCGGCGTCCCCGTCCTCGATGGTCGCCACGGCTCACCCTATACGCGCTACATCCCCGTATCGAACGGACCGCATGGAATGAACACTGCGCCTGACGGTATTCACATCGTCGCCAACGGCAAGCTCTCGCCCACTGTTACGGTCATGGATGTGCGCAAATTCGACGACCTTTTCGCCGACAAGATCAAGCCGAGGGACACCGTTGTTGCCGAGCCGGAGCTTGGTCTCGGGCCGCTGCACACGGCCTATGACGGCAAGGGCAATGCCTATACCACGCTGTTCATCGACAGCCAGATCTGCAAGTGGAACATCGACGACGCCAAACGAGCCTTTGCCGGCGAAAAGGTAGACCCGATCCGCCAGAAGCTTGATGTCCACTACCAGCCCGGACACAACCACACGTCCATGGGACAGACAAAAGACGCCGATGGCAAATGGCTGATCTCGCTGAACAAGTTCTCCAAGGACCGCTATTTGAACGTCGGTCCGTTGAAGCCGGAAAACGATCAGCTGATCGACATTTCGGGCGACCAGATGGTTCTGGTGCACGATAATCCGACCTTCGCCGAGCCGCATGACGCGACGATCGTCCACAATTCCAAGATCAATCCGGTGAGCGTCTGGAGCCGGGACGATGTCTTCTTTGCCGATGCCGTGGCTCAGGCAAAGAAGGACGGTATCGATCTTTTGATTGATTCCGAAGTCATTCGGGATGGCGACAAAGTGCGTGTCTACATGACTTCGGCCGCACCGGCCTTTGGCCTCGAAAGCTTCACGGTCAAGCAGGGCGACGAAGTGACCGTCTACATCACCAACATCGATGAGGTGGAGGATCTGACGCACGGCTTCTCGATCATCAACTATGGCATCAACATGGAAGTGGCGCCCCAGGCGACAGCCTCCGTCACATTCCGCGCCGATAAGCCCGGCGTGTGGTGGTATTACTGCTCCTGGTTCTGCCATGCGATGCACATGGAAATGAAGGGCCGCATGCTCGTCGAGCCGAAGAAGGCCTGATGCACGCGCGCACTCTCATGCTCGGTGTTTCGATGGCGGCGCTCTGCGCCGCCATCGGCACCGCTTGCGCTGCGACGATCCGTGTCGACGCTGATGCCAGGCTGCAAGATGTCATCGAAGCCGCAACGCCCGGCGACACGCTCATATTGCCACCGGCGCGCTTTCTGGGGCCAGTTACGATCGACAGCGCGATCTCGCTGATCGGCGAGCCTGGCGCGACCATTCTCGGTAGTGGCAAGGGCAGCGTCGTCACCATCAACGCCGCTGACACGATCCTGCGCGGGCTTCGGATCGAGGGTTCGGGCAGCAACCTTGAAACCATGGACTCCGGTGTTTTCGTTGCCGCGACGGCAAAAGGTGCATCCGTTGAAGACAACGAGATCATCGGCAATCTCTATGGCATCTACCTGCATGGCGCCGCCCGATCCCTGGCGCGCGGCAATCGCATTGTCGGGACGAAGGACAGGCGCTTCAGCGAAACCGGCAACGGCGTCACGGTCTGGAACGCTCCCGGGGCACGTGTCATCGACAACACTATCAGCTTCGGACGCGATGGGATCGCGACCAACGCCAGCAAACGCAACGTGTTCAACGGGAACAGGTTTGAGAACCTGCGCTTTGCCATCCACTACATGTACACCAACGACAGCGAGATCAGCGGCAACATCTCCACCGGCAATTCTGTCGGCTACGCCATCATGTTTTCAAGCCGCCTGAAGATCATCGGAAATGTCTCGGACGGCGATCGCGATCACGGCCTGCTCCTCAACTACGCCAACAGCTCCAAGATCACCGGAAACGTCGTACGCGGGCGGCTTCAGAATTCCGACCGTTGGATGGCGAACGGTGGCGCCAAGGAAAAACCCGAACACGGGCTGCCGGCCGCGCAAGACACGTTTGCCGAGGGGACGGCCGTCCGATTGGGGCCGGAAAAATGCGTCTTCATCTACAACGCCAACAAGAACCGCTTCCGCGGCAATGTCTTTGAGGGCTGCTCGATCGGCATTCACTTCACGGCGGGCTCGGAGGGCAATGCACTGTCCGACAATGCCTTCATCAACAATCGAAACCAGGTCAAATATGTCGGCGCCCGGTATCTCGACTGGTCCGAAAATGGCCGCGGCAATTACTGGAGCGACAATCCGGCCTTCGATCTCAATGGTGACGGGGTCGGCGACAATCCCTACCGGCCGAACGACTTGATCGACCGGGTACTTTGGACCGCACCGCAGGCCAAGGTTCTGATCACAAGCCCGGCCGTTCAAGTCATTCGCTTTGCCCAGTCGCGCTTTCCGGCGCTGTTGCCGGGCGGCGTAATCGACAGCCATCCCCTGATGATGCGCCCGGACGACGAGGACCAGCAACCATGACACCTACGGTGAGCGTCACCAATGCAGGCAAGAACTATGGCAAGACGGAGGCTCTTCGAGACGTCTCGTTTGAGCTGGGTGCCGGTGAAACGATCGCCCTTGTCGGCCATAACGGCGCCGGCAAGACGACCTTGATCAAACTGATGCTCGGCCTTATCCGACCGACGACGGGCCGGGTCAGCGTCCTTGGCGAAGACCCGGCCTCAGGCGATTTCGGCGTTCGCGCAAGACTTGGCTATCTGCCTGAGAGCGTGTCCTTTCACCTCGCCCTGACCGGTCGGGAAACGCTTGCCTTTTATGCCCGCCTGAAGCGCGCTGACACGACCACTGCGACCGAACTTTTCGATCGCGTCGGCCTTTCCAGGGCGGCAGTTGACCGGCCGGTGCGAACCTATTCGAAGGGGATGCGCCAGCGTCTCGGCTTGGCCCAGGCTCTGCTTGGCGACCCACATGTCCTGCTTCTCGACGAACCCACGAGCGGGCTTGACCCGGCGCTGAGGCACAATTTTTACGAACTCATCGAGGCCTTGCGCGCCAAGGGAACGACGATCCTGCTTTCGTCGCACGCGCTGACGGAACTCGAGGGACGTGCCGATCGCGTCATCATCGTCAACGGTGGCAACAAGATCGCAGACGGCACCCTCGATGATCTTCGCAAGCTTTCAAGGCTGCCAACCCGCATTCGCGTGACCACCAAGGCTGGAAAGTCGCTTGAGGAGGAAATCGCGGGCCAGGTCGTCAAACACCACGACGGCGATCTCGAAATAGAGGTCAGGCAGGAGGACAAGCTCGCCGTCCTGCACCGTTTGAGCGCCGCCGCATTGGGGATTGCAAACCTCGTCGTCCTGGAGCCGACCCTCGACGAACTCTACGCACACTTCCTTCAGGGTCAAAAGGATAGCCGATGAACAACATCATGATCATTGCGCGCAAGGAGATCCAGGAGGGCATGCGCAACCGCTGGGTCGTGGCGACGACCCTTCTGCTGGCGGCTCTGGCGCTCACCTTGTCGTTCCTCGGTAGTGTGCCGACAGGCAATGTCGGTGCCAGCCGGCTTGATATTGTCGTCGTCAGCCTCTCGAGCCTGACCATTTTTCTTGTTCCGCTCATCGCGCTCCTGCTCTCGCACGATGCGATCGTCGGCGAAACCGAGCGTGGCACGATGTTGTTGTTGCTCAGTTATCCCATCGGCCGCAGGCAGATTCTCATTGGGAAGTTTACAGGTCACCTGACGATCCTGCTGTTTGCAACGCTTTGCGGCTATGGCGCTGCCGCCGTTGCACTTGCAGTCGTCGATGGCAACATAGCGCGCTCAAGCTGGCTTGCTTTCGCCTCCATGATCGGCTCGTCCGTCCTGTTGGGCGCGGTCTTCATCGCGATCGGCTACCTCGCAAGCACCGTTGCCAGCGAACGCAGCACTGCTGGCGGCATCGCAATCGCGGTGTGGCTGTTTTTCGTTCTGATCTATGACATGGCCCTGCTCGGGGCGCTTGTGGCAGGGCAAGGCCAGGCACTGCCGGCGGGCCTGCTCGATACCTTGCTGCTGCTCAATCCGACCGACGCCTATCGACTGCTCAATCTGGGCTCGGGCGACGCAGCGTCGCTGTCGGGGATGGGTGGCGTGGCCGAGCAATCGGCACTCGGCAAGACCGGGCTCATCCTGGCGCTGGTGTCATGGACATTTGCGCCGCTTGCGGTAGCCACTGCGATATTCTCAAGGAGAGAGCTATGAAAACGCGCAACCTCGTCGCCGTGGCGATGAGTGCCTTCGTGCTGGTTGGATGTGCCGCCGAAGAAGCAGACAGCCCGCCTCTTCCATATTCACTGACCGACGACGCCATGGGGCGCTATTGCGGCATGAACGTGCTCGAACATCCCGGCCCCAAGGGTCAGGTCATCCTCAAGCAGATACCCGAACCGATCTGGTTTTCGTCGGCCCGCGACACAGTCGCCTTCACCTTGCTGCCAGAAGAACCAAAGGAGATCGCCGCTATCTACGTGTCTGACATGGGCAAGGCGCCGACCTGGGAGAAGCCCGGAGCGGACAACTGGATCGACGCCAAAAGCGCCTTTTATGTCGTCGGCAGCAGATTGCGTGGCGGCATGGGGGCAGCCGAGGCCGTTCCCTTCTCCTCAAGGCAAGATGCGCTCAGCTTCACCGAAAGGCATGGCGGCCAAATCGTCGGCTTTGGCAACATACCGCAAGACTATGTGCTGGGAGCAGATGGGGCATCGCCTGCGTTGACATCATTTTCCGAACCGACGGAGGCTAGTCATGACTAGGATTATCGGGCGGCGGCGTGCAATCGCTATCATCGGGGCGACCATAGGCCTGCCTCTGCTGCCATTACCCGGCGCAGCCAGAGCGGCCCTGCGTCCGGTCACGTGGAGTGGCCAGGCGCTTGGGGCATCGGCAACACTGATCCTTAATCATGAAGACGAAGCAGTGGCACGCCGACTGCTGGACAGAGTCGTGGTCGAAATTGACCGTCTGGAGGCGATATTCAGCCTCTACCGCAGTGATTCAGCCCTTTCGGTCTTGAACAGGATGGGCGCGCTCGTCGCCCCGCCGGCGGAACTGGTACATCTTCTTGAAATCTGCGCGTCCTTTCACAAAATGACCGGCGGCACATTCGATCCGACGGTTCAACCGCTCTGGACGCTCTATGCCGATCATTTCGCCAAACCGTCCTCCGATCAGCGCGGTCCGTCGGCACGCGCAATCCGACAGGCACTGGCTTACGTCGACCTCACCCGTGTCCGGTTCAATGGCGACCGGATCGCGTTTGCAATGCCTGACATGGCTCTGACTCTGAACGGCATAGCACAGGGCTACATTACCGATCGCATCGTCGATCTGCTTCGTCAAAACGGCGTGGCGAGCAGCCTGGTCCATATGGGGGAAAGCCGGACGATCGGGGCCCGCGCAGATGGCAGCCCATGGCAGGTTGGGCTGGCGGCAAGCGACGTGGACGCTGCCTCAGACATCGTTTTACCGCTCGTCGACAGGGCGGTCGCGACGTCTGGCATTGCAGGCTTCAGTTTTGATGAGGCGGGACGGCTGTCGCATATTCTCGATCCCCGCACCGGCTTGACGATGCAGTCTTATCGGCGCGTGAGCGTTGTCGCCGATGACGCGGTCACAGCGGATGCGCTGTCGACAGCCTTCAGCCTCATGGAGCCGCAAGAGATAAAGGCCCTGATCGATACCCGGACCGATCTTGGCGCGGATCTTTTGAGCCGGGCAGGCACTCGGAGGCGCTTTGGTCTCGGCGCGTAACGAGGCCGACGCACCCGATGCCAAGACAAACCTGGCGCCTGTCAGCGACGCTGGCTTGCGTCCAGGTGACGCCGGCGCCAGTTCGCCAAGCGCTCGCGATCAAACGAAAAGACTTCGTCGATGACCGTTCCGTCCGCAGACACCGTCGCAGTCCAGCAGCGACCGCCACATCGCAGCGTTAGCCTGAACGTTCCAACGTGCTCGCCCTGACCGACCTCGACCTGGCTCTTGACCTCGCCTCGGCTCAGGCGGTTTTTCAACTCCGCCGGGGGCAGGCGGAGTGCCGATGACATCGTTGGCGCCGGCACGGAAAAATCGCCCTCGGGGTCGCGTTCGACGCGGATAACCCGCCTATTGGTCAATGTCAGCATTGAACGGATCTCTCTGAGGACCAGGTTTTCGTCATGAAGGATAGAGCGCCATTCGCAAATATCTCAAGCCGGGGCCCGACATTGACGGCGTGTCGAGACGTTCTGATATGCAAACAGCATCTAGCGATGATCTCAATGGCCACCCTCAAACGAGTGTCGTCGAGGTCGACAGGCGCGCGTCCGGCATGGTTCTCGCCCGTTCCGAGCGGTCGCGTATTCTCTCGAGGCGGTGCGCCAGAAGATCGAGTAACTGCCCGGCCTCAGCATTATACCCCGGCATGCAGGCGAACCACTCGGCGACCTCGATCGTGCAATCGCACAATGTCTCATCCCTCATCCCAAACTCGATCATGTCCTGCATCTCCGCCTAGTCCGTGAAGACGGTTTCTCCACGCGAGCTCGTCCACGTCCTTGGTAGGCGCAAAGCGGTGGAGCCTCTTTGCGCTGACGCAAGCGATCATCGTTCGACCACCCGAACGGCCTATGTCAGGACGACACCATGCCGCATGGCCGCGGATTTACAGCGCCGACCTCGTGGCCTACTGCATGTTTCCTTAAATCCTATTCGATTTAAGGATAAAACATGCAGCCATTCAAAGTGCTACAACGACCTTTGCGCGCCTAATAAGACGCGCGGCGCTGTAGGGAATGGTGAACCACAAAGCATCGGTGAAGACCATGTGTGCGACACTGCTTCCAGCCAGCATGTCCGAAGAACTGATAAGGGCGGTCGTTCACGACTTCTACGGCCGCATCCGCCACGATCCCATGCTCGGGCCGATCTTCAACGCCCGCATTGGCGAACATTGGGATCTGCACCTTTCAACGCTGGTCGACTTCTGGTCGTCGATAGCCCTGAAAACGGGACACTATGGCGGGAAGCCCCATGTCGCCCACCAGGGTCTCGATCTTGTTCCCGAGCATTTCAATCACTGGCTGGAAATTTTCGAAGGGACTGTCGGCAAACATTGCAAGGGCGAGGCCGCTGCCTTCTTTCTCGACCGAGCGAGGCGCATCGCCGACAGCCTGCAGATTGGCCTGAACATCGGACCGCATGCCATCAAGCTGCCGCTAGCCCACACCACCGGGCAGGTTTAGAGAGCAAGCTGCCAATCCGCGACCAATCCAAGCCTGGCCGGCATCCCGTCACGTCGTAAGAAGGCTAGCGCACGATCCGACCGCCACGAATGCAAACTCAGAGTTTATCGACCATGCTCAACTGCATCCTTTAATTGCCTGATGAGTTCTGCAATCTGTAAATTGTCCGGCTGCAGACGGGCCAAGGCCTGTGCAAATTGGAGCGTATCGGCATAACGGCGGAGTTTGAGACCGATCTGAATTGCCGTGCCGAGCAGACTGGCGTCCGTTGCTCCGCTTAAGGCAGCAGCATCGAAGAGCGCAAACGCCTGCTCCGTTCGCCCGACTGAATCCAGGGCAATCGCCGCTGTCGTCCTGTATCTGGAATTGACGGGATCCAGGCGAACGGCCGCGTTCAGTTCTTCTGTCGCCTCCTCCATTGCCTTCTGACGCACAAGCGACAAGCCATGCCCGTAGCGAAGGTCGGCTCGATCCGGATCGGTTGCCACGGCTTCAGCGTAGGTCTGTTCGGATTTCTCGCCCTCCCCTGTTGCGCGGTAGAGTTCGGCGAGGTTGATGCGCGCGCCCGCAAGGGTTGGATCGAGATGGATCGCCTGACGGAGCGCCTTCTCCGCTTCCTCTGGACGTCCTTGTTCAAGCAGAAACGTTCCATAACTGCTTTGTGTCTCGGCAACGTGCGCGTTCGCTTGAACATACGTTTTCAAATCGGCCACCGCACGGTCGAAATCACGACGTCGATCACCGAGCAAGTCCAGCGACTGCGTGCTTCCTAGTGCCCTGGCAGCAGCCACCCGCACTGCGCGTACGTCGTCGCTGACAAGTCCGCCGATGGCATCAAGCCGATACTCCCGCGGCAGGTTGGCAGCAGCCTCGGCTGCCCCCAGACGCACCAGCGGATCGGGGCTCTCCGCCGCCGCCTTCACGTCTGCGGCGACGTCAGCTCCAGCGAGCCTGCTCATCTCGGCAATGGCGCTTCCTGTGACTATTCCAGCTTGTTTTTCGTCCCCGACGAATGCCCGCAAGGCCTCGATCGAGGCAGCGTCGTTTTTCGCCGCGGCGGCGAACGCATGTGCGATCGTCGGGCGCTTGCGCCAGCCTGCACCAAACCAAGTATCCAGGGTCTCCGATGCCCACTTGTTCGACCTACCGTCGTGGCACGACGTACAGGCGTTCGGCGTTCCGTACATGTCGGAAAGGTCTGGGCGCGGAATCACGAAAGAATGGTCACGCCGACGATCGACCTTCATGTATGTCCGCTCGGGCATATGGCAGTTGGCGCAGAGCGCGCCAGCGGAGCCTTCCGGATGATGCGTATGGGCTGGAGTGTCGAAAGCGCCGCCCGGATCGGTGCTGGCAAAGCGCTTTGGCGCATCCTGGGTGTGGCATTGGGTGCATAGCGCGTTTCCAACGGCCTTGACGCTGCCCTCATGCGGACGGTGGCAGTCGAAACACGTCACACCTGCTCTTGCCATCTTGCTCTGCTGGAACGATCCGTATTCGAAGACCTCATCCAGAATCTGTCCGTCCGGAAAGTAGAGATCGCTACGCAGCAACGCCGGGGAAAAATTGTCGAGAAAGGAGCCTCCCGGCTGATAGCCATCGACAAGCCGGGCGCGCCGCGCGTGGCAGGCGAAGCAAGTGTTCGCATCGACCTTCGACAGGCCGAGGCCCGCAATTGCTGCCGTTTGAGCATTCCCGACCTTGGCTCTCGCCCATTCGACATGTTTTGCACCGCCGCCGTGGCAGGACTGGCAGCCGATGCTGGTCGCGACATAGGATGATTGATACTCGTCCGTCTGCGGCTGGAAGTTGGTCTGGGGATCGGTGGAATGACAGTCGATGCAGGTGCGGTTCCATCGATAGAACGGGCCTGTCCAGTGAAACGTCGAGCCAGGTTTCGCCGAGGAGCCTTCGCCGAGCCAGAACCATTTTTGCTTTTGCGTGTCCCAGGCGATGTCGAGAGCCTGCAGCTTGCCACCCCCAATATCGACCAGGTACTGCTGCAGAGGCTCGTAGGCAAACGTGTACTTCACCTCGAAGTCCGCCGGTTTGCCGTCAGGCCCTTCGGTGCTAACGAAGAAGCGGCCATCCCGGCGGGAAAAAACTGCCTTGACGCTGTTCCATTCGAACTGGGTATTGTTGAAATCGGCGAGCACCGTCTTCTCGTTGGCAAGAGCCATCGCCTTTGCATGGTGGGATTTCGCGAATGCGGCGGCTTGACCAGCGTGGCAGGAAGCACACGCCTTCTCATCTACGAAGCTATCGTGAATTTCGATCTGCGGGTCCGCGGCAGGCGGCACAGCCATTTCCGCCGTAGCGGCGGCGGCGAACACCGATAATCCGCAAGTCAGCAGTGCCGTCCGAGAAACAGCCGCTAGACAGAATGCAATCTTCAATCTCACGCCTCCCACTACTCCAAAAATGATCAGGACGCACGGAGCGGCGCAGCCGAAGCATCGGCAAAGGAACGAACCGAGGTAGCCTTGGTCAGCGATGCTTGGCACGTTTCTCGGGACCAATTGCTCTTCTGTTTACTGGAATAGGCTTCCGGCTAGTAGAAGGGAGGAAGGGGGAGACGACACAGCCTATCAAACCCGCGATGCGATTGATCCTCATTGTGATTTCTCCTCCCCATTGGAAATATCGGCGATGCCGCGTGCGAAACGCTCGGCTTCATTTCGCGGGAAAGATCTGCTTCCAGTCTGCCTTCATGTCGACCACCGTCCAATTGTTGTCGGCCGCGGCATCCAGTGCCTTGTCGAGGCGGCCGAACGGGCTGTCGCGGTCATATGCGTATTCGCGCTCCGCATCGGTATGATGGACGATCAGGCCGAAGCGAGTGGTCGTGCCGCCCAACGTGGTCCATTGGAGCATTTCGAGGTCGCCGTCAGAATTTCCGAAGGCGGCGATCGGCCGGCGGCCAATAAACTGGTTGATCGCAACAGGCTTGCCGGCCTTGTCATCGATAAAGTCGATCTGTGGCAGGCGAAACAAGGTCGACACGCCCTCACGCATCTCGAACTGCGTTTTGATGGTCGACCCGATGACTTGCTCAGGTGGGACCCCGTAGACCTGCTCGGCCCAGGGGCGAATGAACTCCACGCCTCCACCGGAGACGATGAACGTCTTGAAGCCGTTTTCACGCAGATAGGCGAGCAGTTCGAGCATTGGCTGATAGACCAGCTCGGTATAGGGTTTATTGAACCTCGGTTGGCGCGCCGTGGCGATCCAGTCGGAGGCGATCTTCTGGAATTCCTCCGTTGTCATCCCGCTATGGGTCGCCAGGACCAACTCCACAAGTCCCTTTTCTCCCGTTGCGGCAAGGGCTTTCATGTCGTTGTCGAGCACGGCCTTGAACGGCTGCGTGTCCTTCCATTCCGGGTGGGTGGCAGCTTCCGTCTTGACACGATCAAGTGCGAAGGCGAGTTGCACGTACATCGGCTGCTCGGTCCACAGTGTGCCGTCATTGTCAAAGACCGCGATGCGTTCGACCTCGGGCACATAACCAGGCGTATCTTCCGCGGTTACCCTGTCCACAAAGGCAACGATGGCCGCCTTGGCCCCGGTGTTGTTCCACGAGGGCAATGGATCTGTCTGGGCGAGCACGGATGTCGTGACAAACAGGCAGGCTGCCATGCCGAGCAGCACGGTGCGGGTGAATTTAAAGAAAATACATGTTGCAATCATCAGAGCCTCCGTCGACTAACTGTGTGCAATCTCAGACCGTTAAAGAAACGGCGGCCCCCGAACGAACGGAGCCGCCGCGCCAAGGTCAGTTGCCGGTTGGCATCGGAATACTAACACCCTCCTTCGCCAAGGAGTCCCGCACCCATTGGAAACGCTCATAGTTTGAAAGCGTAATCGGGCCCGTATATCCCATGCTCTGCAGCTTGCGTGGAGGATATTTCACGTATGTCGCCATGATCTTCTTCAGTTCTTCCCCCATGACAACGCCCATCCAAGTCCGCTCAGTGAAGTTGTTCATGAAGATATCGTAGCGTTCCTGAGGGTCCTGCCAAAGGTCAAACACCTGAGGTACGGTGGCCACGTATTTCTCCGCGCCCTTCCATCCAAGGTTTGAGTCAACGGCCAGTCCGCCGGTCTGGGCTCCATCGTCGCCGCGAAGATTGAACGCGAACTTGTAGTTGTTTACGCGGATTGCGCCGGGTGAAAGTTCGTTCTCCGTGAAGTAGAACCAGGATTTGCGTGGCGATGGGCCGCTACCCGTCAGGACCGGTGTCATATCGTAGCTGTCGAAAATGATTGGCTTGTCTTCACGATCATTTTCGGGCAGTGGGACACCGCCGACCGAAGCGAACGTCGCCATGAGATCGAGACCGCCGATGAGTTCGTGGTTCCTGGTATCGGGCTTGATCTTGCCCGGCCAAACTGCGATTGCGGGAACACGATTTCCACCCTCGCGCAATGTGCCCTTGGTGCCGCGAAACGGAGTGTATCCCGCGTCCGGATAGACGTCTTGCCAAGCGCCGTTGTCGGTTGTGTAGAACACCAGCGTGTTCCGGTCCATTCCGGTTTCGCGCAGCTTGTCCATGATCCGGCCGATACGGGTGTCGAGCTCCACGACCGAGTCGGCATATTTCGACTTGGACATCGATTTGTGCTCGAACTCCGGTGCCGGCATGTTCGGCTGATGCACCTTCATGAAGTTGACATTGATGAAGAACGGCTCATCCGGCTTCTTTGCAGCCTCATCGAGGAATTCGATGGCCGCTTTCTCGACATAGCCGTCGAAGAACGGAATGCCGACAACGCCTTCCTTGCCGTCGATCACCGGAGTATCGACATACTGGCCGTTGATCTTGAAGTCTTCCTTCGCCTCGCCGCCGGCCTTGCCCGAAAGCGCGCCTTTCGTCACCTTCTGGAACATAGCCCGCAGTGCCGGGTCCATGTCAGGGAACCAGGTCGGATCCGCATAGGTATAGGCGTTGAGATGGTAAAGGCCGACATATTTCATCTCGTCATAGCCCTGGGCGATCGGAAGCGCATAGTCCGCCTCGCCGAGATGCCACTTTCCGGTGAAGTACGTATGATAGCCGCCGCGCTTCAGCACTGACGCCAGCGTCCACTCCGCTGCCGGCAGACCACCACCCTGCCCCTGGAAAGCCACGGTCGTCATGCCGCTCCGGTTCGGAATGCGCCCGGTCTGCATTGCAGCCCGGCCTGGCGTGCAGCTCGGCTGGGCATAGAAGGAGAAGAAGGTCATGCCTTCATCGGCCAGCTTGTCGATGTTCGGCGTCGGCATGCCGCGTCCTTGGCCGCCGCCATAGGGGCCCAGATCGCCATAGCCCGTGTCGTCGGAAACGATAAAGAGAATGTTGGGTTTTGACGGCGACTGGGCTTGCACTTGGGATGCGGCCCCAACGAGAAATGTCGAAGCCGCCAAGGCTCCGACAGAGCACATGAAGCGAAAATTCATATTGACTACTCCTCCGAAGGCTTGGGCGGATCGGGTTCACCAAACGCACGAGTTCTGATGCGTTTAAGGGGATCCGCCGCCTGTCCTTGCTGTATCGAAACGAAGCAAATTGAAGCAATGCTGTAGCCTGAACGCCCTCGATCGAGGGCCTCTCGTCTGGATGCCTGTGGCCAGCGCGAGGCCACCCACGACGGTGAAACTATCGGACGTCTTGCGGCGGGGATATTGTACCATCGGGCAAAACCGCACTTCGTTAGCTTGCGCTTGAATTCTAAAGCTCTGGTTGTATTAGCAAGTTCGCCTTGGTAGATTGCGCCTATCTGTCGGGGGAAAGTCATGGGCGTTCTGGGTAACCGGACCAGGCAATCGCACTGGCTGATCAGGGGTGTGGTTCCGGGCCTGTGTGCATTCCTGGCGACTGCGTCAGCGGCGACGGCCGGTCAGGCAGTTGTTGACAGTGTGCCGCGTGTGCTGGTGCTCTATCCTTATGACGAGCGGATCGCGGCGACCACCGCAGCCGGGGAGGCCGTCAGGTCGCGGCTTCTCGACGCAACCAAAGGCCGGATCGATCTTTTCTCCGAATTTCTCGACCTTTCGCGATTTCCTGAGCCGAAGCACATGCGCCGTATGGCTGAATATCTTACGGCCAAGTACGGCGATCGCCGCCCTGACGTGGTGATTGCGCTCGGCGAGGAGTCGGCTCGGTTCATCTCTGCCAACCGCAAGGAAATCTCGGGCGATGCAAGGATAATCGTCGCGGGCTTCAGCAGTTCCGCTGCCGAAGCAATGGACTTGCCCAGCGACGTGATCGGAGCTTTCAGCGAATTTGACATCGTAAAGACCGCTGAGATGGCCCGCGGTCTCCAGCCTGATGCGCGGCATCTCTTCATAGTTGGAGGATCATCCGAATTCGACCGTTCATGGCTTGCTACCGCGCGAGCCGATCTTGCGGTTTTCTCAAGAACGTTTGAAACGACATACTTGGAAGACCTGACGATCGAAGAGTTCACCAAGCGAGCCGCCGAGCTACCTCCCGACAGCATTGTACTGGCGCTGACGATTTTCAAGGACGTTACCGGGCGCAATTTCGTTCCGCGCGAAGCGATCAAGCAAATATCGAAGACTGCCAGTGCGCCGATCTACGGCCCGTACCCGACCTACATCGACTATGGCATTGTTGGAGGCAACGTGGTCACGTTTGGGTCACTGGGCAAAACGGCGGCCGACCTTGCGCTCGATGCCATCGCTGGCAAGCCAATCTCCAGTCTCCGGTCGCCCCAAACATATGTCGCCGACGTGAGGCAGCTCCGACGCTGGGGGTTGTCGGAAAAGGATCTTCCTGCAGGCACGGTCCAGATGTTCAAAGAGCCCACTTTCTGGGAACAATACTGGTTCGCGACCGTCGTCGCCCTTGCCATTGTTGCTCTGCAAGGCACAGTCATTGCCGGACTTCTTGTCGAACGCCGTCGCCGCCAGGCGGCGGAGGTCGAATCGCGCCTCCGTCTGCTCGAAGTGGTTCACCTCAATCAATCCGCAACAGCCGGCGCGCTTTCAGCCTCAATCGCGCACGAGCTTAACCAGCCGCTGGGTGCAATCCGCAGCAACGCCGAGGCGGCGGAGGCAATTCTGATGTCCGAGAGGCCCGATCTCGAGCTGATCAAGCAGATCCTCATAGACATTCAAGACGACGATCAGCGTGCCCATGACGTCATTTCGCGGATGCGAGGCCTACTTAAGAAGCGAGGAGAGATCGACTGGCAGGAGTTCGACCTCAATGAGGTCATCACAAGTGCGATCAGGATTCTCCGCGGCGAAGCCGAGCAGAGGGGCGTCGTCGTGAGTTCCAATTGGGCCCGGCGGGAACTGCCGGTCCGAGCCGACCGGGTCCACGTCCAGCAGATCATTCTCAATCTGGCAACCAATGCAATGGATGCAATGCTCGACGTGGTCGCGACCGAGCGGAGGCTTATGCTTGAGACAACACTGACGAAGGATTCCAAGGTCGAGCTGTCGATTTCGGACACCGGTCGTGGAATACCAAACGAACAGCTCGCCAGCATTTTCGAGCCGTTCTATACTACAAAGCCCTCCGGAACGGGGCTTGGCCTTTCCATCGTGCGCGCAATAGTCGAAACCTACGGCGGCACGATCTGGGCCGCCAACCGCCCAGAAGGCGGAGCAGTTTTCCGAGTTTTACTGCCTCTCGCGCAAACTGGATGAACCATGGAACCAATCGTTCACATCGTCGATGATGATCGATCCTTCCGCACCGCAGTCGGGCGGCTGCTTTCGGCATCCGGGTACCGCGTGTCTCTCTATGAATCAGGCGATCAGTTTCTGGCGCAGTTTCCGCATGACGAACCTGGCTGTGTCCTCCTTGACCTTGATTTACCTGGGCTGAGCGGTCTGGAGCTACAGAACAGGGTCACTGAGCGAGCGCCGCTTCTGCCTGTCGTGTTTCTCACGGGACGTGGCAACGTCAAAGCCAGCGTTCAGGCGATGAAAGCGGGCGCCGAGGATTTCTTGGAAAAGCCGGCGCCCAGGGGGGCACTGCTGGAGGCCGTCGAGCGGGCGTTGCGCCGGTGCGAGACGCAGCGTGTCGAGCAGGATCGTATCCAAGCCCTTAGGGCGCGCATTGCGCACCTGACACCACGTGAGTTCGAGGTTTTCGGCTTCATCGTCCGCGGCAAGCTCAACAAGCAGATCGCTCATGCTCTCGGCACATCCGAACGGACGGTCAAGGCGCACCGCCACAACGTCATGGAAAAGCTTGAAGCCCGGTCCCTGGCCGAGACCGTGTCGATCGCCGAGAGATTGCGCCTTTTCGATCCAGCCTCGGATGCGCTCCCACGATAACTTGGAACGCGGCGCTTCACCAAAGGTCAATAGCCAGCCTCCAATGTTGGTCCTACGTTCGTCGTGATCGGGGCTGCTCCTGTTCTTGGCTCCAGAAAGGCCTCAAGTGGAAAGCCCACAACGCACAGTGGCCGTTGTCGAGAACGACGCAAGCGTGCGCCGGAGCGTCGTGCGACTGTTGAACGCAAATGGTTTTGCAACCGAAGCATTTGCATCTGCCGAGGCCTTTTTAAGCCATGCCGACGCAAGTCAGTTTGGCTGTATCGTCCTCGATATTCATTTGGGTGGCATTTCAGGCATCGAACTATGGCACCGCTTAAAGGCATCGGGCAGCGAACTCCCGGTTATCTTCATCACCGCCGTTGAGGATGAGGCGCTTCACGTGGAGGCGGTCAAGGCGGGCTGCATCGCGTATCTACGCAAGCCGTTCCCCGCCGCCTTGTTGATCAATGCTGTCGACAGGGCATTGGGGCTTTGAATGCATTGCGATCCCGCTTCCCCGAAGGACAATAGGCAGGGTTCTGTTTTTGGCGCACAAACGAAACAGCGGATCGGGAGGCCAGCGGGCGATCATTTTGGAGCGGCGAGCAGACGCAGCGGTATTGAAAGATGTTCCCGTCCGCAGCAGGAGCACCCGGCGTCCGCCTGCCCGGATTTGGAAACAGTGGAGAGACGCAGCATGACTTGGCTCAAACTGTGGCCGTGGACGCGCGACGCACTTGCGATCGGAGCGTCTCTCATTGCTCAATCGTTGTTTGTCGGAGCGGCATTTGCGCAGCAATCGACGCCAAACATCCTGTTCATTCTGGCTGATAACATCGGCTATGGCGACATTGGCGCCTATGGCGGCGGGGAGCTGCGCGGCTCACCGACGCCGCGCATCGACCAACTTGCTGCGGAAGGGCTGCGGCTGACGCAGTTCCTAGTCGAGCCGTCTTGTACGCCATCGCGCGCCGCGTTGATGACAGGACGCTACTCCATACGGTCCGGGCTTTCGTTGGTGGCGGTGGCTGGCACATCTATCTCGCTGCCAGCCGACGAGATTACCATGGCAGAGATGCTACGCGACGCCGGCTACGCCACGGCGATCTTCGGCAAGTGGCACCTTGGCGGACAAATCTACAGTCAGCCGCAGAACCAGGGCTTCGACGAATTTTATGGAATCCCGCCCAGCGACACCTGGGACGCGTTCGGCATGATCCGCCAAGGTCTCCAGACCAAGTCCGTCGACATCTCGCTCGAAAATGGACCGCACATCGTTGAAGCTAAACGTGGAGAGCCGCTAACGCTGGTCAAACCCTACACGGAGGAAGTGCGTCGCGGGATCGACTGGGAACTGGTGGACCACGGCATCGATTTCATGACGCGCCAAAAGGCAGCAGGAAAGGCGTTCTTCCTGTATTTGCCGATCTCTCGCACGCACTTTCCCAATCTGCCTTCGAAGCGTTTCGAGGGAGCTTCACGCATCGGCCAGTTCGGGGACTCGCTGATGGAGGGCGATGCAATCGTCGGCACAGTACTCGATGCATTGAAAGCGCTTGGCCTTGAGGAAAACACGATTGTCGTTTTCGCATCCGACAATGGGCCAGACGGCCCTGGAGCGAGCCGGTTCGGCGCTGACATGCCCGACATGGGAACGACGGGCCCCTATCGTGGCGCGCTGGGCGATGTCAGCGAGGGCGCGATCCGCACCGCCGCCGTGATCCGCTGGCCGCAAATGATCAAGCCGCGCTCCTCCTATGCGATGTTCTCAATCATGGATTTCTTCCCGACCTTCGCACGTCTTGCCGGCGGCAAGGTCCCCAGCGATCGGCCAATCGACGGAATCGACCAAAGCGACCTGCTGCTCGGCAAGAATGACACCGGACGGCGAGAGCATCTGCTGACCTTCGTCGGGTCTGATCTCGTCTCCGTCCGCTGGAAGCAATTCCGGGCGTATTTCGTCGACGTAGGGCCTGGCCGCAGCGGCCCTGGCGGCATGATGCCAATGGGGGGAGTGGGATCCAGCGCCGCGCCGATGAATGGTTACCCAAAGGTGTTCAACGTCGAGTCGGACCCGCAGGAAGAGCACAATATCGGCGAAATGTACAACTGGGTTCTTGGGCCATTGCTGAAGGCAGTGGAGGAATACAAGACAACTCTGGTGCGGTCACCCAACCCGCCCGGTGCGAACATGACGAAGTTCTGAAAGCGCTGGCCGTCAGAGCCGAAGAAAGCTCAGCTTGAGCTGCCAATAACGACCGGAACCGGAATAACTATCCCCCGGCAACCCGCACCGCTTTGTTAAGGAGGCGCACCCGAAGCAAACACGCGGTACATACCCCACCTGCTCTCGGCTCGATCAATCAATGATGTGATAGCCGCCATCGACATAGAGCACCTGCCCTGTCATCAGGCGCGCGGCATCGTGGGCAAGAAAGGCGGTGGCGACACCTACGTCGTCAATACTGACGAGTTCGCGGGCTGGAGACTTCCGGATGGTCTTTTCCAGTAGTTCGTCGAATTCCGGAATGCCCGACGCAGCACGCGTCGCTACCGCTCCCGGCGAAATCGCGTGGACGCGAATTCCCTTCGGCCCGAGTTCTGCGGCAAGGTATCGAACAGCACTTTCGAGTGCCGCCTTCGCCACACCCATGATGTTGTAGTTCTCGACGACCATCTGCGAACCGTAATAGGTCATCGTGAACAGTGTGCCTCCGTTTTTCATCAACGGTTCGGCGAGGCGAGCCATGTGGATAAAAGACCAGCAAGAGATATCCATGGTCGTGAGAAAACCATCGCGCGGCACGTCGACGACCCGACCACCGAGCGTGTCCTTTGGCGAAAAGGCAATTGAGTGGACGACGAAATCGAGCTCACCCCAGGTCCTTTCAATCCGATCGAACACAGCTTCGATTTGCCCGGGAATGGCCAGATCCACCGGCATCAAGATCGACGCCCCGACCTCACGCGCGAGAGGCTCCACATAGGGCTTGGCCTTATCGTTCAGATAGGTGACGGCCAGCTCGGCACCAAAGGCGCGAAAGGCCCGCGCGCAACCCCATGCAATGGAACGATCGTTCGCGATACCGACAATCAGCCCCTTTTTCCCTTTGAGAAGCTCCGCTTTGACGACCGGGCTGGACATTGATTGCTGCTCCTGTGAGATCTGGTTTCAGGGCGTACTGCATGTTTCCTTAAATCGTATTCGATCTAAGGATAAAACATGCAGCCACTCAAAGTGCTACAGCGACCTTGGCGCGTCTAATAAGACGCGCGGCGCTGTAGTGGTCAGGGCCTGGTGATAAGCGCATGAACGTGGCGCGCGATCATCAACTCCTCATCCGTCGGCAAGACATAGAGCGCTACGCGGCTCGTCTGCGTCGATATACGGGTTTTACCCGCGTTGTTTGCTGCGTCATCAAGCTCAACCCCGAGCCAAGAAAGGCGCTCACTGATACGCGCGCGAATTGGCGCCGAATTCTCACCAACCCCGCCCGTGAAGACGAACGCGTCGAGACCTTCGAGGGCGGCGGCAAGCATGCCCACGCTGAGCGCGCAACGATGGACGAAATGATCGATCGCGAACGCGGCGCGCGGATCATCGCTAGCCAGAAGATCACGCATATCGCCGGAGATGCCTGAAAGACCTTTGAGACCAGACGCACGGTAAAGAAGATCTGTAACCTCTCCCGTTGTCATTCCTTTCTGATCGATCAAGTAGAGCACGACGCCCGGATCCATCTGCCCTGGCCTGGTGCCCATCGGCACACCATCAAGTGCTGTAAAGCCCATCGTCGTCTCGACGCTGCGCCCTGCCTTCATTGCGCACATGGAAGCGCCGCTGCCGAGATGAGCAACCACGACCCTTCCCTGGCCGACATCGGGCGCTAGGTTGCCGATCCGGTCTGCGATGTACTCGTAGGACAACCCGTGGAAGCCATATCTTCGTACACCTTCCTCGTAGAAAGCCATCGGCAAGGCGTAGCAGTCCGTATGAGGAGCATGGCCGCGGTGGAAAGCCGTGTCGAAACAGGCGACCTGCGGAACCAGCGGATTAATCTCCATGGCAAGCCGGATCGGCGCGAGGTTGTTCGGCTGATGCAAAGGTGCAAGTTCTTGGAACGTGGCGAGCTTATCGAGGATGTCGTGATCGAGCAGGATCGGTTGCGCATAGTTGGGTCCGCCATGGACGACGCGATGGCCAATAGCCCGCAGAACGAAGCCATCGAGCGATCGCAGCCAGTCACCTGCTTCAGCGATGGCAGCGGGCAGATCGCCCATCGCGGCCTGCTCGTAACTGCGATCGACGAGGACCTCGCCCGAAGCGGTCGCCGCACGCAAGCGGGGCCGCGCCCCGATCCCGTCGATCTGACCACGGATGCGCCGCTCCAACTCTTTGCCCACGATCTCGAAAATCTGGAACTTGAGGCTGGATGAGCCGGCGTTGACGACAAGGATCGCGTCCACGCTTCAAGCCGCCACTTGTGTAGAGCGACGGCGGGCCGTCGCGTAAAGGGTCGCAACTGCGCATGATGCCAGGCGACTGCGCACTGTGTCTGCCCGCGAGGTAAGAATAATGGGCACGCGCGCACCAAGCACGATCCCCGCGGCGTCCGCATGGGCGAGAAACGTCAGATTCTTGGCAAGCATGTTGCCGGCTTCAAGATCTGGCACGACGATGATCTGCGCCCTGCCGGCCACGGGCGAGTTGAGCCCTTTGATACGCGCGGCCTCCGGGCTTATCGCGTTGTCGAACGCAAGCGGGCCGTCGAGCAGGCCGCCGGTGATCTGACCGCGATCTGCCATCTTGCACAATGCCGCGGCATCAAGGGTCGAAGGGATCTTGGTCGTCACTGTCTCGACTGCTGACACGATCGCGACGCGGGGTTCGCCGAGGCCAATGGTGACCCAGAGGTCGATCGCGTTCTGCACGATGTCGCGTTTGACATCGAGGTCGGGAAAAATGTTGATCGCCGCATCGGTGATGAACAGCGTGTCCGCGTGACCAGGAACGTCCATCACGAACACATGGCTGATGCGGCGTTCCGTTCTAAGACCGGTGGCAGAAGCGGTTACTTCCCGCATCAATTCGTCGGTGTGCAGGCTACCCTTCATCAAGAGCTCGCCTTTCCCCTCCCGAATGAGTGCCACGGCTTTCGCCGCTGCGGCGTGGCTGTGTGGCGCATCGATAATCTCGTATCCCTTGAGATCAAGGTCGGCTTCGGCTGCGACTTTGCGGAGCTTCGCCTCGGGTCCGATCAGGATCGGAACAATCAGCCTGTGCTGGGCTGCTTCCAACGCACCACGTAGCGAGGTCTCGTCACAGGGATGCGCTACGATGGTGATTGCAGGAGGAACCTCTTGTGCAGCCGCAATCAGGCGGTCGTATTTTGATGGCTCCAGAGTTGTCGCGCTAGAAATAGCCACTGGTAATCTCCTACAATCTTGATCGCACGGCGCCGCGGCTGCGCGCGGCAGGTCTAACAGCCATCGGCGTCGGCTTGACGCCCACGCGCCCCTTATCCAGGCTGAAAAGCTCGGTCACGTAGGCAAAGCGCTCCGCCGCAGCTTCCGTCAACGCGCCGGAGGCCTCGAGCACGCCCCGCAGGCTCTGCAAGGCGGCCTGACGCTGTTCAAGCTCGTTCGGCAGCATCGCTGGAATGGCTGCGAGCGCTGCCGCCTCATCGACAAGCAGGATGTAGTATTGATCCCGAACCAGCGCCTTGAACTCCGAAAGGTTCAGTTGCCGAGCATCTCGATGGCCACGCCGAAGCACGCGAATGGCCTGAAACCCGCGTTCGTCGGCCCCGCCACGGGCCATCCCCACGAACAGCAGCGATCGAACGAGAGCCTCCAGGAGACCGCCAACGGATATTCTTTCCTTCAACGCCGCAGTGCGAGCTTCGACAAGCGCGTTGATCAGCTTGCTCTTCGGCGCCTTACGTGGTGGCAGATTTGACTTTGGATCGACGCCAAGGGCGGCCTGAAGCGCAGACGAGCCATAGATCGCACCGAAGGTTTGCTCGGCCAGCCGTTCCGTCATTTTACGCCAGGACTCCAGCCCTTCGACGATTTGGCCGGAAACCTGCTCTTGGAGGGCGCTGAAGGGATTGTCCGTCCATGTGGGGCGACGGTCGGCGCGAACGCGCTCTGCTGCCTGGGGAACCCAGTCGAGAAAAGGATTGGAGGGGCCGAAAATCTCGTAACCCAGGCGGAGGGGGTGAAGTCGTCGCATTGTCTCTGCCGATGAAGGGGTCACGGCAGCGCGCACCCAAGGTTGGGCAAACGCACGGTAAAGTGCAAGATTGACCTCCGAAAGCTGAGCCGCCGCCGCAAATCGCTTCTCATCGTCAAGATCGTTACCGCCGAGAGCACGAATATCGTCGAGGGTCCGTGCCTCGCAACGCATGATCCACTCCCCGGTGACCAGTTCCGGATGATCGAGCGCATCTGCTTTCGGCTCGAGAACCGCTTCATAAAGGCCAGGTGGCAGCACATCGATCAGATCGATGTTTGACGCGAATTCATCATGCTCCTTACGAGCAACCCCGGCGGAGACAAAAATCCCCAGATGGCCGACGCTTTCGTGGACGACATAGACAATCGTCTGGCCAAGCGCGCGAATTTCATCGACGCTGTCGTAAATGTCGAGAATCCAGTCGAGGGCCTGCTGAGGTGGTGTTATGTTGTCCCCCTTGGAGCAGAAGACCACGATCGGCGAACGGATCGTGCGAAGGTCGATGGCCATGCCATCAGATGTGCGGATCTCCCCTGCTGCAAGCTTGTTGCCGACGAACAGGTCATCGACGATGAACTGCATCTCATCCGCCGTCAAAGTGACGTGCCCGCCCCACCAACGCTCAAAGCCGAGATAGCGTTCGGCTTCCGTATCCACCTTTGCGTAGAGATTATACTGCTTGGTCCACAGAGTATTGGCTGGGTTCTGGTTCTCGAAATTCTGGACAAGCCAGGCGCCGTCGAATTTTCCCGCGCCAAGATCGCTGACCAATGCTGTCAGCCAACTCCCACCGAGAAGTCCTCCCGAGTAACGCATCGGGTTTTGCCCGCGGACACCTGCCCAATAGGCAAGTGGTGAGCCGGCGATAATGATAGGCCCGAAAAGCTCGGGCCTGAGCGCGGCCAGCATCATCACAGCCCATCCCGCCTGACAGTTGCCGATGACGCAGGGTTTGCCATCCGCTTCCGGGTGGCGGGACATGACGATCTCCAGGAACTGCGCTTCCGCGTGCAGGACCTTCTCGATTGTCTGTCCGGGCATTGGTTCCGGCAGGAAACCGACAAAATAACAGGCATGACCGGCCTTCATGGCCACGCCGATTTCGCTGTCGGCCTTGAAGCCACCGATGCCTGGTCCATGTCCTGCCCGTGGGTCCACAACGATGAATGGCCTCTTGACGGGATCGATCGCGCAGTCGGCGGGAGGTATGATGCGCACGAGAGCGTAGTTGACCGGCTCTTTCAGGGTCCTGCCGTCCAGGATGAGCTCGGCTTCATAGTCCAGCACATGGGGCGCGCTGCGTGCAGCGTGTTCCTCATATTGCTCGCCGCGCCTGCGCATTACATCAAGGAACAGGACCCACCGTTGCCATGCATCCACGGAGTACTCCGTCAATGCATTGCCAGACATGGGTGAGGCCGGAAGACTGGAAAGCTTGGACATCGCGCCCACTCCGTTAGACGGTTCAAGGGACTAGTTCTTGATGCTGCCAATAACGACTGCCTGCTGTCGTGACCGATGCCCAGCGAGGCTCACGCGCTAGGGCGAGGTTTTCGTGCAGTTAGAAGAAATTGCAGCATACCGCTCGATCGTGTCACTGGTGTAACCTTATAGGGCCACCATCCGTTAGCAACGTTGATTTCGATCAAACGGCCGCCTATGCGACAGACCGGGAGAATATCCTCGCGTTTCTGGTAACTAATCCAGGACGACACTCCACTTGTCATCCGGATTGAAGCGGTCGATAAACGGCACGATCGCTTCGGTGCTCGTACCCAAATCCGCTTCATAGACAATGCCCTGTTGGTTGACGACGAAAGTCTTCACACCGGTTTCAGCATATTTCACCGGCCAGGCGATCAACCCGAAGCCTCCTATCATATTGTCATTGATGATGAAGTCGTATTTCCCGCCGGCAATATTATCGCCTTGTGACGTCAGAATGCGGAAGCGATAGCCGAAATAACCCTCTCCAGCCTTCGCCTTCTCCAGAGCTGCTTCGCTGATCTCGTCGCCGACCGGGCTCTCACCATCGCCCTGCTCGGCCGGCCAGTACAATCCATCGGTCTGGCCTGGGCTGCTGATCAGCTTCTGGGCATATTCGAGCACGCCGTCGGCGTCGCGGTCCTGCGAGGCATAATCCTTCTGTGCTTCGACATAGGCGCGCACGGTCTCTATCGCCTCAAGTTCGTTCTCCCCGACGCGGCGGTTCACGATCTCCTCAAGCCCGACATAGGTGTCGAAAGCCCACTTGCCGTCCCGACCCTTTGTGATCGGAAACGGCAGCGGCCAGAGCCGATCACCGATTTCGAGAATCTTGCTTTCGCCGAGGTCGCGCACCACGACATTGCGTGCCACACCTTCGCGAATAAGCGCGAAGGTTTCCATCGTCCCTTCGCCCGTTTTCAGCTTTGCGGCGTCAAGGCCCAGAAGCTTTGCAAGACCATCGAGGTCGTTGGCGGCGAGCGCCGACTTGAACATTTCCACCGCCTTGGCCGGGTCGTCGAACAGCGGCGGATCCTCCGCCGCGGCATAGTTCTCGATGTCGCCGGCGTCTGGTACCGCCTGAGCACGGGCCCCGTCGACAGCGAGCGGAAATGCAGCAACGGAGAAGGAAATGGCCGATGCCAGAAGAAGAGTCTGAGAAAGCTTGCTCATGATCGTGCTCCTGTCGCTCCGTTAACGCCTGCCACCGCCACGGCCGCCACCGCCACCGCCACGGCCCCCGCCACCCGATGGCCTTCCACCGCCACTTCTCATCTGAGGCCGCCCGCCGCCGCGATGACCGCCGCCCATACTCTGTCCGCCACGCTTCGAAGAGGCGACCTCGCGACGACCCGAGTTGACGTTGCCGAGGCCGGACGGCTTCTTGGGCCGGTTCTGTGCCTTTGCGGCCATCTTCTTCTTGCCGGCGGGTCGGTTTACCTGCGAGGGCTTGTTGCCTTTGGGCCTGTTCACGCTGGGCTTCGAGCCGCCTGGCCTGGCCTTCGCTACCGCCTGACCGCCGCCTGGGCGTGCCGCTGGTCGCTGCTGCGCCTTCAGCCCATCGAGCGTGCTCTTGCGCACGTCGTTGAGCTGACCGCCACCTGCACCGCCCGGTCGCGCCTGCGGCCGGTCGCGATTGATCTCGGCGGCGCGGTTACGAATGTTGTTGTTGCCGTTGGCCTTGATGTTGTTCTTGATGTTGGTGCGATCAAACTTCTGCAACTGATTGCGGTCGAAGTTGATCTTGCTGCGATCGACATTCTTCCAGTCGACGTCGTTCCATTTCATCTTGCCGTCGAAGTCGATGTTGTTGAAACAGTTATTGCAATCGACATCGATGTCGCCGCCCCAATTGCCACCCCAGACGCCCCAGTCATCCCAGTCGACGATGGCCGCGAAGGCCGCGCCGGTGACTGCTCCGGCGAAAAAGGCGGCGCCCGGGTACCAATAGGCAGGATAGGGGTCGTCATAATAGCCGATCGGTACCGGCGCATAATCGGGCTGGTAGAGCATTTCCGGCGCATACTGCGGCACATAGATCGTTTCGGGATTTGCCGACTGGATGATGACGTTGTCACCCTCCTCGACGACTTTAATCTTGTCGTCGGTCTTGATTATATCCTTAGCAACGGCTTCGTCACGCAGCTGCTGTATCGCTATGAGAACATCTTTCTGTTGGTTGGCGATCGCCTCGCCGAAGCTTTGCGTCCACTCGAGGTCGGTGCTCATCATCTTGACGATCTCGGGATAGTTGAGCAGCGAAACGATGCTGCCGTCCCAGCTTTCCTTCGGCTTCAGATCGCGATTTTTTGAACTCTCCTGAAGAAAACGTTCGGCCTCGACCACCTGCAAAGGATAGAGCGATGCAGCGGAGATGAGCGCGACCAACTCGTCGGGATAAAGCGCGATCCGGGCAACGAGGATCTCGAGCTCATCGTCGCTCAGCGGTTCTGGAGCCGCCTCCGCCGGCGTGGAAGGCGCTGTGGCGGTCTGCTGGGCCAGCACAACTCCAGAGGGCACAAGCATCGACAAAACGATCGCCGTCGCGCGGAAAAACGTAAACACCCGCTCAATCGCCATTTCTTCCTCCAAAAGAGGCTGGAAGGCCTCTTGCTCAAAACACTTGCGGGCGCAGGATCAACGCCCCCGTTTCTGAACCGGGTCCCGATCGAGCACTTGAAGCTGTCGTCCCCATAACGGATGCTGTGGCGAGGCAATGTTGCGCGCACCCCAGAATCCGAACTTGATAGAGCGTTTCAACACTAGAGTAGACACACGCCAATGAGCTCGTGTGCCCATTTATATAGCTGCGATTTCTGTCGGCGTCCTTCGCCGTCATTACCAGAACAGTTGTCTGCCAAAGATAAAGGACAGGTATGTGAGCCTTGCGGTAGAATAAACTAGCACAGAGATCAGAATAGTCCATTTTCAATTCATTGCGTTCAGTTTTTTCCACTCACTGGCTTTTGATTGCCGCCTAGCGTTCGCTGGTCCGTCCGAAGTAAGGACCGCAAAGACACCGCCACGCCATCTGTCAGGGCGGCGGGTCGCCCCGATTGTTTTTGCTCCGGCGTCGTTTTGTGATGGCGAGCCTTGCTGGGCGAGCGACACAACAATCGACCTCACCCGATTGATCGACTTCTTCTTGGCGTTCGAGCAACGCCGCAATACATTTCGCGGCTTCTCCGATGAAATTTGGCCTATTATTTGCGTAGCGCAGTTAACTTCCCTGAAAACTGTTGTGTAGATTTGCAAATACGGTACGAATGCACCCTGAAAATGTTGATTTGCGCATCATACAAATAAGTCTTAACGTATTGTTCGAAACCTCAGTGTGGAGGAGGACGACTTTGCCTAATATCTCCCTGGTTATCGCAATGCTGGCGCTTATGGCGATCTCGGGCTGTGCAACGAGTGGAGGAGGCAATACCACCTACGCTCAATGGCAGGGTTCTTACCCCGATCCAAGCTTCGCCGCGATCCGGTCAGGCGGCGTCAATCCGGGGTATTAACGATGTCGTTGAATGGCGAGGAGCCGTAGCCTTCTAGGCTGCGGTCTTGGCGTTGCCAGCTTCGAAAGCGGCGATCGCGTCCTCCAGGTCGTCGAAGATCATGCCGTTGCCGATCTTGTCGATGACGCCCGAGCGCAGCAAGGTTTCTCGAGGTTCGCTATGGAGCTCGACAATGCCGAACTTCAAGCCGCGCCCCTCGACGAAATCCCGCAGATCATCGAGCATCGCCGCTGCGGTGCTGTCGATCTGCGCTGCCGCGCCAGCATCAAAAATGAACCATCGCGTATCGGCAGGCAGGTTCTTGACGATCTCTTCCACGCGGCCGCGCACATGGTCGGCATTGAAAAACAGCAGACTGCCTTGCAGAAGATAGATGGCAACGCCAGGGATCGGTCTTACGTCCTTGTAGCGATGCAGCTTGTAGAAGCCTTCGCGTCCGGGAATGCGGCCAAGAAGCGCATCGCGCGGCTTCAGCCCCTTCATCAGGATGTAGAGCAACGTCGCTCCGATAGCGAAAATCACGCCATGCAGCACCCCAAGTGTCAACACGCCGGCGATGCTGATGAGCGCGAAGACGAATTCGATCGGGCTGATGCGCCACAATTCTCGTAGAGCGCGCAGATCGATAAGGCCGATGGCTGCAGACGCCAGGATGGCGCCGAGCGCGGGGGTCGGCAGCAAGGACAGAGCGCCGGTGAGAAACAGCACCGTCAACGCCAGGGCGATAGCCGAGATAATACCGGCCAGTTGAGTCTTGCCGCCCATGGAATCATTTATAGCCGTGCGCGAATCCGATGCCGTGACGGCAAAGCCCCCGAACAACCCGGAGGCGATGTTTGCTGCGCCGAAGCCCAGCAGTTCTCGGTTGGCGTCGACCGGATATTTGTTCTTCGCACCGAAACTGCGAGCCGTCACGATGCCCGCTCCGAAACTGACGATCAACACGGCAACAGCGCCCAAGAAGAGATCGCCGAGCGAGACCCCGGTGGTGATAGGTAGCATCGGCGTCGGCAGGCGCGACGGGATCTCGCCGACCACACGAATGCCCGCGGCGGAAAAATTGAAGGCGGCCGACATGGCCGTTGCAATCGCCACGGCCACCAGAGGTCCAGGAATGCCGGGTCGCCAGGCGTTGAGCAAACGCAGGAGGATGAAAAGGCCAACGCCGAGGGTGAGCGACGGCCAATGAATCTGGTCGGCCTTGTCCAACAGTTCCATGATCGGTCGAAGCACGCCTTCGCTTTCGATCTTCACGCCCGTCAGGCGCCCGATCTGGCCTATCAGGATCGATAGGGAGATACCGGTCATGAAGCCCGTGAGGATCGGTCGCGATAGAAAGTTTGCGATGAAGCCTAGCCGTAAAGCATTGGCGGCAAAGCACAGACCACCGACGATGACGGCGATTGCTGCGGTCGCGACGAGCCGATCTTCTGCGGTCGGAAGATTGAGCGACAATAGCACGGCGGCCAGCACCGTAACCGTTCCGGCGTCTGGGCCGACGATGAGTTGTCGCGAAGATCCGAGGAGAGCGTAGCCCAGAAGCGGCAATATGCTGGAATAAAGGCCCACCTCCGGCGGCAACCCGGCAATGGCCGGATAGGCGATGGCGCTCGGCAACCCGACCGCTGCAATCGCTAGACCCGACGTCAGATCATAGCGAAGCCACTCGGCGCGGTACTCTTTCAAACTCGCGATTAACGGCAAGGTCGGCATGGCCCAATTATACCTCATGATCGGATCTTCGCCATCGCTCATGGCAGGGCCTGCAGCAACCATCGGACCCGCTGCATCGCCCAACCCATTTCGCCCAGTCTCCTTCCATCGTCGACTGGTGCCATACCGCACGGCAAACACCTCCGAAGGACTCGTGCCCGTGCGGCAGCTTCCTATCGTCAGCCTCATCTCATCGTGAGGGATATCGTCAGATGACAATCTGAGCTCCTATGCAGGCATAGCAATGCAGTGTCTTATCGTCGGGGCGGGCGTGATGCTCGCTGCGGGTCACGACAATCGGAGTAGATATTCGCGGCCGTTGAATGGATCGACACCGGAACGCTTGCGCGAACGTTGCGGGTCGGCTGCCGGGGCATAGTGGTGGAAGGAGGTTTCCATGGTCCCCATGCCGCTTGTCAGTCCCGGCAGTTGCTGCTGAATGCCTTGAACCCTCTCGGAGGCGACATGCCCTTCCAGCCGCGCTACGCCATCGGCCACAATCGATTCCTTGGTGACAGCGCCCGACTTGGCAAGCAGGGTCAGCAAGCCACCCAAAGTTTCCGAGGGAGCTTCAAGGTAAAATTGGTCGATCGGCTCACAGACAACGGTTTTTGCCGTTGATAACGCAGTTGCGAGGACCCACGGCGTCAACTGCCGAAAGTCTGCAGCGGTGCTCGACGGGGAACTGTGCCGAGCAGCGGTCATGGCAACGTGGCAATCAATGACTTGCCAGCCGAAGATGCCCTGTTTAAGCGTCTCGAACACGGTTTCCTCGACTGCCCGGTAGTAGCTTGCCGGCATCTGGCCAACATCCACTTCCAGCGCGAAGCTGTTGCCCGCCCCTTCCGGCCGAGGTTCGACGCGCAAGCCAACGGTCGCGAGGAATGGGTTCGGCTCCTTGAAGATGATCTGAAGGCCCGTGCCGGTTCTGGCGAGCCTCTCGGCGCAGATGACTGTACTATCCTCAAACGCAACTTCGAGACCGAAATCCGTCAGCAGAGTCGATTGGATCACCTCCTTCTGCACTTCGCCATAGAGAGACACAAAGATGTCGTTCGTGTCCTCGTTCTTGCGCAGGTCAATCAGCGGGTCCTGTTCGGCCAACTGGTTTAGCGCCAGCCAAAGCGCCGCACTCTCGGAGGGACGCTGCGCTTTAGCCCGGGATTCCAACGTTGGAGGCGCAAAATGGTGCGGGACGTCTGCGAGGCGGGTGGTGCCTACCACGTCGCCGATGCGGGCGATGCCAAGGCCGCTGACCCGAGCAATCTGGCCTGCCCTGAAGCTGGTTGCGCTGTGAATTTTGCCGGCGTCGAAAAGTTGGATTCCGGTCACCCTTGCCGACCCCTGAGGCAGGTCGAGATATTCCCGCACGCGGACCGTGCCAGATGAGAGATAGAGATAGGAGAGCTTCTCACCGCCCCATCCACGCTCGATCTTGAAGATCCTGCCGGTGACAGCAGCATCAGGATCGAGGTCGCGGCTGGGCAGTAGGGTCGCAATTGCTGATGTCAGAGCTGGCAGGCCCACGCCGGTTACCGCCGCGCCAGCAAATGCCGGCTGCAACAGACCGCGAGAAACCTGATCCCGCAGCGAGCGGTCAAGTCTTTCGTCGGTAAGACGATCCGGCGCTTGCAGATAATCGCGCAGCAGCTCGTCATCGTTTTCCGCCAGGGTCTCGCACAGCGCGGTGAAAAGCGGCTCGCTTCCCGGATCGAACGCCTTTACCTGAGCGAGTTTACTACCGGCATCAATGACGGCCGACATGGCGATGGGTCGAACCGGTAGTTGGCCGGCAATGGCTTGCAGCACTTCGTCGTAGCGCGCACCGAGACGATCGACCTTGTTGATGAAGAATAGGAAGGGAACCCCAACACGCTGCAACGCCCGCACCAGCACTCGCGTCTGCGCTTGCACGCCTTCGACTGCGGAAACAACGACGACTGCAGCGTCCAGCAACCCAAGCACGCGCTCAATCTCGGCGATGAAGTCGGGGTGACCGGGCGTATCAATGAGGTTCACCACCGTGTCGCCGATCGTGAATGAAACGACGGCAGCTCGGATGGTGATGCCACGCTGCCGCTCCAGAGCGAGGCTATCTGTCTGTGTATTGCCTGCGTCGACGCTGCCTAGCTTGTCGATGACACTGGCGTCAAAAAGCAGTCGTTCGGTAAGGCTAGTTTTGCCTGCATCCACATGGGCCAGGACGCCCAGATTTAAGGTGCGCATGAATCCTCAACTTCTCAGAAATTCCAACGTGATTTTCGTGAGAAGGGACTCGGCGCATTGGGACCTCTAAGAGCTGATGCCGCATGTTTTGATCCTTGAATCGGATAGGATTTAAGGAACCATGCAGTAGGGTTTCCGCACAACTCTGCTGCTTTGCAGAGCCGCCAGCAAACTTAAAAGCCGTATCTGAATACATGTCAAGAACCGCCATACCTCCCGTTGTGTCGGCAATTCACAGACAACGGTTGATTATCCGAATGCCGGATGGATGCGCGCTTGCTGTGTTTGCCGCCGGCGGCTTTGCGTAGTAGTGCCTCGGCGGTCCGTCGATCTGTTCGTCGTTGAAGACACCGCCTGATGGTGCACTGGTTACTTGTGGGCCAAACACTCCACAAGGGCGACCTCGGGCTCAGTCAGGCGCATACGTCACCGTACGGATAGCGTCGGCCGGTCGGGCCAACGCCAAACGCCATAGCGGTCGCACGTCGGCCCTAAGTAGCCGGCGTGCGTCAATTCATCGGCCCGCAGGACCCATTTTCTACCGCTTTGGAAAAACGAACTCGACGCGCCGGTTGAGAGCGCGCCCTTGGGGATTGTCCGCTCCGTTTTTCGTATTGGGTTCGATCGGACGGCTATCACCTAGCCCTTCGACCGATAGCCGCGCTTTATCTGCTCCATGTTTCACAAGCCATTGCATGACGGCACTAGCTCGCTGAAGGGACAGTTCGTTATTGTACTGAGCCGACCCTTTGGAATCGGTATGACCCTCGATGATGATCGTGCCGGCGGGGACGGATGTGATGAGACGCGCGATGTCCATGAGTGTCGGTTCGGCCGCCGATTGGATGTCGGCCTTGTCGAAATCGAACAGCACATCGCCCGTCATGGACACCCTGACGGTCGTTGCGTCTTGTCGTACGGAAAGACCACCGTGCTGAGCGGTAAGCCCATCGGCTTTCGCAGACAGATCAAACACGGCGCTGTTCAGATCGGAGGGTAGCCCCTTCAAATCAAGAACCGTGGCCTTAAGATCACGTATTTCGCGATGGTAAGGTGACACCTGCGCATAAGAACCGCTGGCCGCTATCATGATCACGACCATCGCGAGGGAACATTTCGCTGCACCAGCCATGGCTATCGGTCGGTAAGTTTGATCGCGTCGAGTGTCTCGACGCCCGGGATCGTCAGTGACACCTCGGTGACGTCCTTTGGCGGAGCAGGGAACCTACCATGCCAGGAACCCGCGATCGGAGAATCCTTGTTAGCTTTGATAACGAGGTTTGGATTTGTCAGCGGCTTATCACTGCTGTCCGTAAGCAGCAGGTATTTCTTATTGCCGGCAAGAACGTAGAAGCTGTTTTCATATGCGTCCTGGCTAATCGAATCATATATTCGTTCCAGCTGGTTCGTCGCGAGCGGCTTGAAGCGGAGTTTGATTGTTAAAACGTCCCCGGCGCGGACAGCTTCGACGACCTGCGCTTCCGCGGCCCCGCCATCGGTCAAGCCTGTGGCTAAGGGTGCGACAGAAGTGGTTTCAGCCTGAGTTTGGGCGAAGGCCGTTTGAGCCAATCCAGTTGTTGCTAGGAGGGCACCAAGAGCACAGACAGTCGTGGCAATTCTGGTCACTTTTACCATATCAATCCTCGATTTTTCAAAATTGCAGGCAGTGCATACGAATCACAAAACAACCTCCAGTAACTTTCTCGCATGGGAGAAATGTGGCGAAGTCTTGAAATTCCCACATTTTCGCCCCGCTTTCATTCGCTGCAGGACCGAGGGCCTGTTCTCTTTCACTGATGAACTGTTGCGATCCCACACAGTTTCCCTGCAATTCGGTGATGTCATCGCTGGTCTGTCAAACCGCTTACGGAATTGTGATCGGAACCATTACTTTTCCCTGCGGTTGGTCAATCAACCAAGGGAGTTGCGCAGAGTTCGTTCGTTGAAGTGCAGCGCTACTCTGTCCCGGTGTCAGGCTCACAGGCACCAGGTGATCGTATTGGCTGTTCTCACAGCTGCGCACGCGACCCTGGCGCACAATGGAGAAAACCATGTCCATAACCGCGATCCTGATCGGTGCTGCCCTCGTGATCGCCGGTGTACTCGATTTGTTTTGGGGTGCGCTCAGGCGTCGACCTCTCAGCGATCCTCACCGATCCATTTCAGATGCCAAGCCGACCCTGGAGCCCAGAGGACAAGGGCTTAGATTTCTTGGTTTGGTGAGGAACTGGCTCGGTATAAGCATGATCGCGATCGGCATGGCAATATTGATCGCCTACGCATAGGATTTAACCTGCAACGGAGAGTTTCCTCCGAAATGAGACGGCCCATAGAAGGACGGATCGATAAAAGAATAGAGGTTTACGGCAGAGCAGATCGTTGCGGGTTAAAGTAGCTCGATCCAAACCGGCGCGTGGTCACTCGTGTGATCCCAACCTCGCACTGACTTGTCCACCTTGGCCCGCTTGAGATCGCCAGCAAGCGCCGGGCTTAACAGGAAATGATCGATGCGAAGCCCAGCGTCTCGGGCAAATGCGTTTCGGAAATACTTCCAGAATGTATAAATCCGCTCATTCGGATGGAGATGCCTCACCGCATCCGTCCAGCCCTGATCAAGAAGTGCGGCATAAGCCGCTTTCACCTCCGGCCTGAAGAGCGCGTCGTCGCGCCACCGCTCCGGTTTGTAAACATCCAGATCGGTTGGCATGACATTGAAGTCGCCAGCCAAGACAACCGGGATCTCCAGTTCTATCAGTTGCGCCGCATAGTGCTGCAGCCGGTCAAACCAACGCAGCTTGTAGTCAAACCTGGGTCCAAGGGCGGGGTTGCCATTCGGCAGATAAAGGCATCCGACGATTATCCCCTCGATTGCCGCCTCGATGTAGCGGCTGTGACTGTCATCAGGATCGCCCGGCAAACCGCGACGCGTCTCCATTGGGGTGCGTCCTCGAGCCAGGATGGCCACCCCGTTCCATGATTTCTGTCCGTGCCAGATCGCGCCATAGCCGGCTTTCTCGATTTCCCGATGAGGAAACCTGCTGTCGGGCGCTTTCAGTTCCTGCAGGCACACGACATCCGGCTGCCTCTCCTCGAGCCACCGCAGCAGCACGTCGAGGCGACCGTTGATGCCGTTGACATTGTAGGTGGCGAGTTTCACCAGAATGATCTGCGCCGCCGGCATGCGATGGGCAGCGACGACGAAGCTTCGTTGCCCATCTTGGACTCGCGATCCTCCTCGCGCCGCCGACGGCGTTCACCGCTGCCGGTATCGATTGGCTCGCGCATTCTCATGGCAGACCTCCCTTGTGATTTTCCCCTCCACAAACGCGGCTGCGGCGCAAAAGATGCATTCGATTGAGAACGGTGGGGAACGAAACGCCGGCTGAGCGGTTGAGTTCCTTTGGCCGCGTCAGGAGAACTTGTATCATGGTTGCCCCAAGAGCGAATTGGAAAGGCTACATCAAGTTCGGCGAGGTGACCTGTCCCGTGGCGCTCTATACGGCGGCATCAACTTCTGACCGCATCGCCTTCAACACTCTCAATCGCAAGACGGGAAACCGAGTCAAACGCGAATTCGTCGATGGCGAGACGGGAGATACGGTTGAGCGTGACGACCAGGTCAAAGGCTATGAGATGGAGAATGGCCAGTACGTCGCCCTGGAACCCGAGGAAATGGCCGAAGCCGTTCCCGACAGCGACAAGACCCTGAAGATAGAGGCCTTCATCCCCTGCTCCCAGATCGACACAATCTACTTCGACAAGCCCTATTATCTCGCTCCCGACAAGCTGGGCACCGATGCCTTCGTGCTGCTGCGCGACGGGATGAAACAGGAAAAGGTCGCCGCGATTGCGCGAACGGTGCTGTTCCGACGGGTGCGCACCGTCCTTATCCGAGTGCATGGCAAGGGGCTGATCGCCTCCACGCTCAACTTTGATTACGAGGTCCGTTCGGCCGACAAGGCTTTCGAGGATCTCCCCGACCTCAAGATCGAAGGCGAGATGCTCGATCTTGCCGAACATATCATCGAAACCAAGAAGGGTAGCTTCGACGCCAGCAGCTTCGACGATCGATATGAGGCTGCGGTGGCCGAACTGGTCAAAGCCAAAATCGAAGGACGCTCGCTTCCCAAAAGGAAGGCGCCCACTGCCTCGAAGCCTGGAGATCTGCTGCAGGCACTGCGCGAAAGTGCGGGCATGGGTGCGAAGAAAACAAAAGCAAAGCGCACCGCAGCGAATGTCAACAAGGGCGCCGCTCGCAAGCCAGCTGCAAAATCTGCAACTGCCAAATCCAAGCCCGCTACCGCGCAAAAACGGCGCGCCAGCTAGTCGGAGGACGCTTTCATGGCCGTTCGGCCCTACTGGAAAGGTTATCTCAAGCTGTCGCTGGTCACCTGCCCCGTGCAGATGATGCCGGCAACGTCCGACGAAGAAAAGGTTCGTTTTCATACGCTCAACCGCGCGACACAGAACCGCGTTATCAGCCACTACATCGATGCGGTCACCGGGCAGGAAGTCAAGGAGGACGACCAGGTCAAGGGCTATCAGCGCGCAGAAGACGAGTACGTTATGCTCGAGGACGGCGAACTCGAAAATGTTGCGCTGGACAGCACCAAAACCATCGACATATCCACCTTCGCACCCCGCGACAGCGTCGAATGGATCTGGTTCGATACCCCGTACTATCTCTCCCCGAACGACCCTGTCGGTCAGGAAGCCTTTTCCGTCATTCGTGAAGCGATGGAGGCCAAGCGGGTGGTTGGCATTTCGCGACTGGTCATCTCGCGTCGCGAACGCGCCGTCTTGCTGGAGCCGCGTGGTAAAGGCATCATCCTGTGGACTTTGCGCTACGGGGACGAGGTCAGGGACGAGAAAGCCTATTTTGAGGATATCGGCAACGAGAAAGCGGATTCCGACATGATGCCGCTCGTCCAGCAATTGATCGAAAAGAAGACCCAGGACTGGAATCCGAAGATGGTCGTCGACCCGGTCCAGGATCGGCTGCTCGACATCATCAACACGAGAAAGAAACAGCTGAAAAACCCCCAGAAAGGCAAAGCGAAATCGCCAGCGTCGGAACCGAGCAATGTCATCAACATCATGGATGCGCTGCGCAAATCTGTGGCCGCCGAAACCCGACCCCGCAAATGAGCCGCGCACCATTGCCGAGGCTTCCGGTCCGCTACAGCCATCGCCCACGATCCATGTCGAGGTGAAAAGCATCCGCATTTTCGGCGGATGACTACGCCGCAGCCCTGTTCGTTTTGCTCAGGCGCTTGATCGCCTGCTCCAGCGAGCGCTGGCTTTCACAATAATCCTGCCAAGCGGTCCCCGCTCTCAGAAGCTCCGGCACGGTCCGGATCGTGAAGCGTGTGGGATCGAGACCCTTTTTGACCTGCGTCCAGTTGAGCGGCATCGACACCGTGGCGCCGGGGCGCGCCCGCGGCGACAGGGGCGCAACAGCGGTCGACATCCTGTCGTTGCGCAAGTAGTCGAGGAAGATGCGGCCCTCGCGCTGGTTCTTCGCCATCCTGATCAGGTAAAGATCTGGATTGTCGCGGGCCATCCGCTGACAGATATCATGGGCAAAAGCCTTCGCCTCTTCCCAACTCAATTTCTTCCGTCGCGACACGGCAAGCGGCGTTACGACGTGCAGTCCCTTGCCACCCGTCGTCTTGCAGAAGCTTACCAGCCCGAGTTCTGCCAACCGGTCGCGAATTTCCCGCGCCGCGTCAATGACGGTGGAAAACTCGACTTCGGGGCCCGGGTCCAGATCGAACACCAGGCGGCCGGGCACCTCCGGTTTCCCGGGCTCGCAATTCCAGGGATGCAGTTCGACACCACCGATCTGGGCGATCGCCGCAAGCCCCTCGACGCGGTCGATCTGCAGGTAGGGCTTCTTGTCCCCGAATACGGTGACCAGCTCGAGCAGGTTCGATGTTCCCGGCATGGCATGTCGCTGGAAGAATTGCTCGCCGCCAATCCCGTCGGGAGTGCGAATGATCGAACAGGGCCGCCCTTTGATATGATCGATCAGCCAGGACCCGACCGCCTCATAATATTGGGCAAGCTCAACCTTGGTCACCGGCTTCCCATCGCCACCATCCGGCCATAGAGGTTTTTCCGGGCTGGAAATCAGCACGCCCATGACCTCGGCCTTCCCGCCCTTGCGAATACGATTTGGTACTGGCTTTACCGTCGAAGGATCGGACACGGCAGCCTTTGAAGGTGACGCCGGTTTTTCCGCTTTCACCTCGCCCGCCGGTTTGTCTTCCCTCAAGCCCTTGAATGCCGCCTGCCGCACCTGGCCATCAGTCGTCCAGCCGGCGAATTCGATCTCGGCAACGAGATCCGGCTTGAGCCAAACGATATTCCGATCCTTCTTTGGCGCCCCGATCCCCGTAAAGGGTGACCGGGAGGCCTCGAGCTTTTGCAGCTTCGGCAACAGCGTTTCGACGGTCTTTGCGCCATAGCCTGTCCCGACCCGGCCGACATAGACGAAATGCTCGCCACGATTGACGCCAACAAGGAGAGATCGGAATTTGCCGTTGGTCGTTGCATAGGCGCCGATGACGACTTCATGACCTGCGCGGCATTTGGATTTCGCCCACGTGTCGGAGCGGCCGGACTGGTACGGCGCATCCGCTTTTTTGGAAACGATGCCCTCAAGCGAAAGACGGCGGGCCGATCGCAGCACGGCGTCACCGTCGGTTTCAAAATGCTCGGTGAAGCGCAGATGCGGATCGTCGCCCGCATCCTCCAGCATCGCTGCGAGCCGTTCTTTCCGCTGTGTCAGCGCAAGCTCTCGCAGGTCCTCATCGCCGGTAAACAGGAGATCGAATGCAAAGTAGACCAAGGCATCAGTCTCGCCTTCGGAAAGTGCTGCCTGAAGGGCGGCAAAATCAGGTGCTCCTTTTTCGTCAAGAGCACAGATCTCACCATCGATGATGGCATCAGGCAGAGCTGCTGCCGACTTGGCGATGGCGGCAAATTTGGCTGCCCAGTCGAGACCTTTGCGGGTTTTCAAAGTCGCCTTCCCATTCTCGACCCGCATCTGAATGCGATAGCCATCAAATTTGATCTCATGGATCCAGCCACCGCCGTTCGGAGGGCGGTCCAGTGTTTCGCATAACTGCGGTGGGATGAAATCAGGCATTCTGGATTTCGGGCGTCTGGCGGACACAGACTTTTTTCGGCTCCCCGCTCCCGCCTGGCGTTCCTCGGCGGCAAGACCGTGGTTGCTGTCCCACACCGCGTCGGCCCCAATAGCGCCGCCCTCCACCATGAAGGGCTTTGGCTTTCTGCCTTTGCCCGACGCGATCGCGTCCATCGAGCGTCCGGAGGCGACTGAGGTGTCGTTTTCCTCAAGGACAGCCGCTCCGTTCTCATCGACCGAAAAATCGTCACGATGTTTGATCAGGAGCCAATTCGTTCGTTTTCCACCATCGCGATCATGACGCATGCGCACGAGCACGAAACTGCCGTGGAGCCGTTTGCCCTCAAGTGTGAACTTGAAATCACCTTTGGCCAGCGCCTCTTCCGGCGTCCGATTTCCTTCCGGCTCCCAATAACCGCGATCCCACAGCATGACAGTGCCCCCGCCATACTGGCCTTTCGGAATGGTGCCTTCGAAATCGCCATAGTCGAGCGGGTGATCCTCGACCTCCACCGCAAGGCGCTTGTCTTGGGGATCGAGCGATGGCCCCTTGGTCACGGCCCAGGATTTGAAGACACCGTCGAGCTCCAAACGAAGATCGTAGTGCAGCTGGGTGGCGTCATGTTTCTGAATGACGAAGCGACGTCGATTGGAAGGGCTGAGCTTGCCCGCTCCGCTTGGTTCCTTGGTGACCTTGAAATCGCGCTTCTGTTTGTAGGTCGAAAGCTTGTCGCTGGCCATCGCTGTCCCCGGTACTCGTCCGCCATCCGCACCGACTTCCTTGAGTGTAGATCAGGTGCGTGCAGGCTCGCCTGCCAATTCGTTGCTCATGGCAACACAAGGATAACGCGCCCGTGTTCACCGTGCTGTCACGTGCTGGAACGGCTCGCATCCTCGCGAGACAAAACAATTTTCGGGTGCGTTTGGTTCCTCTCGCGGTTGATCGATGTCGGCGGGTGGGGGGAAGCTGCGGAGTTTCGATCTTCAGCAAGCCTCTACCCTGTCAGCCGGACTTTGCACACTGCCCGGACGTCAGACAGCAGGTCTGGATGACGATCAAGATGCAGAGCAGCTTTACCAGTGGCACTGACGTGCTTCGCCCTGCCTGCTTGTGGTGGCCACTTTGGAGTTTCTTAAGCGTCCCGTCCGGCGACAGACGGTCATCCCAAGGATGTCGCGGAAACAGCCCTGGGATGACCCGTTCGCGCACGAGGCACGTCACGCCTCGGTACGAAAGATCGGAAATTGTTCACTGTTCTCGAAAGGCCCGGCTGAATTGGTCGGTGAGCGGCTTCGATAAGAACGACAGTGCTGTTCTTTGCTCCGTTGAAACGAAGACCTCCACCGGCATACCGGGCAAGAGTTTATTGTCACCGAGCTTGGCCAACTCCACTTGGGCAACCCCAATATCCGCCAAGTAGTATGTCTCACCGGAACTTGGGTCGTTGCTCGTAGCGGCCGACACATAGGTGACGTGTCCGGAGAGCTCGGGAGTGGTGCGTTGATTGAATGCCGAAAAGCGAAGCTTCGCCACCTGACCGGAGAACACCTGATCGATATCGGTGGGAGAAAGCCGGGCCTGGATCTTAAGTGCAGCGTCGGTCGGGACAAGGGTGACCAGTTTTTCCGCCGGCGTAATGACCCCACCGATCGTGTGGACGAAAAGCTCGTTCACGGTTCCCGACAAAGGGGCGCGTATATCAGTGCGTTGCAACCGATCTTCGACAGCCACCTTTCGTTCACTCAACTCCGAGATCTTCTGTTCGACGGTCGTTAGATCACGCTGTGCTTCGGTTCGAGCCGCCTCGTCGATGGCAATGATCTGAAGCTCGATTTCGCTGGTTCTGGCCTTGGACCGCGCGATGTTGGCTTGTATCTCGCCGTACTCGCCGGTGATCTTCGCCATTTCGCGATCGATGATGTACTTGCGGGAGGTCTCGAGCAGGTTCTTGTCGGTGAGGCGTTTGATCTTCTTGTGCTCGGTTTTGATCAGCGCCAGTTCGTCCTGCTTTGCCGAGAGCTGAACCTTCAAGCCATTGACCTCCTCTTCCAGTTGGGAAATTCCCAACTGCAGCTGTTGCTTCTGGCTTTCCCGGTTCTGGCGGTTCCCGTCGAAAAGCCGCGCCTCGCCCATGAAGACCGTCGGGACCACACTCATTGCCTCACTGAGTTCTGCTCCAAACTGCAATTCGGCCAGGTTGTCCCGCTCGGCGACAAGCCTCGTCTTTCGCGCAGCCAGTTCAACGAGCTGGTTCTTGACAATGGACAGTTCCGCTCGGGTTTGCACGTCGTCAAGCCGTAGCATGATGTCGCCTTTTCTAACGGCGTCGCCTTCCTTGACCAGGATCTCGCTGACGATGCCGCCGTCACGATGCTGGATCGCCTTCAGGTTCTGATCGACCTTGACCATTCCCGCCGCAACGATCGCGCCCGTAAGCTGGGCCGTGGCGGCCCATCCGCCGGCACCGGCGAAAAGCAGAACCCCAAGCATGGCACCGACGATAACCCGGAAGGTTACCGGGAACGCGGCGTCTGCCTCATCGTCGCCGATGGCTGGAGGATTTCGTTGTGATTTGAGCATTTTGTTTCCCTCCCCAGATTATATTTGAGCGGTCTCGACGACCACCAACATGTGATGACCGCTCAAAGTGACAGCCACCTCATATTCCTGGTCATTGTCGGTATCGAATTCGATCCGCGTAATGCCGTGTTCCTCTGTCCCCTCATGCCGCATCCTGATCGGGAGAGCATCTTCATCTACATCCTCCCCATAGATGGCCTCGAAATGATCCTCGAGATTATCGACGATCTCCTCGAAGATCTGATACCTCGACATCTCGATGCGGTCCCCCACCATGAAATCGAGGATGTGATGGATGGCATCGCTGGTCGATGAGCCGGCCGGCATATTGAAACGGAAGACGTCATCGCCGCTGCCTCCCTCAAGGGTTAGGGCCGTTTGACCGACGTGGAAGACATCCGCCTGGGCGCTGCCCACGATCTGTTCAAAGCTTGTGACAATGTCGGTGCCGATATCGACACCGGTCGCAACGCCGGTCGCAAGGTCGATGACAACCCCATGCGCTGCTGCAGAATAATCGAGAGTGTCCAGACCCGATTGGCCGTTATAATTGTCGTCGGCATTGTCGGCCGCAGCCACGACGGTATCGTTGCCCGCCCCAGCCGAAACGATATCTGCACCAGCCCCATCCTCAATCGTGTCGTCGCCGGCTCCGGTGACGATCGTCTCGGCGTGATCGCTGCCGATGACGCTGTCATCGCCTTGACCGGTCAGGACCACCTCGAAATTCGCGACGGTGTCCTCGCCGATTTCTGCGCCCGAGGCTTGGCCTTCGCTGAGGTCGATCTCGATCGACCGTGACAAGCTGGAATAATCGAGCGTGTCGGTGCCATCTCCGCCATCGTAAAGATCGGGGAGAAGATCCCCTCCTGCATCTTTAACCGTATCGTCGCCGGCTCCGGTGGCGATTGTCTCGGCCTCAAGGCTGGGGGTCACGCTGTCATCCCCCTGACCGGTCATGACCACCTCAAAATTCGAGATGGTATCGTCGCCAATCTCTTCACCTGAGGCTTTGCCTTCGCTGAGGTCGATGGTGATCGATTGTGACACGCTGGAATAGTCGAGTGTGTCGGAGCCGTCGCCGCCGTCATATTGGTCCGATACGAGATCCCCCTCGCCCGCAATCGTGTCGTTACCAGCACCTCCCATGACGATATCCTCGTCGCCGCCCCCGACCAGAACGTCCGCGCCTTCGTCCCCGAAGAGATGGTCCTTGCCCGCTTGCCCGAGCAGGGTATCGTTTCCGCTACCGCCGGACAGGCGATCGTCACCGCTGCCGCCGTCGATGGCGTCGTTGCCTTCATCACCGGCAACCAAATCGTTTCCGTCGCCGCCGAAGGCCAGGTCGTCGTCAGCGCCTCCATGCAGGGCGTCGTCTCCCTCATCCCCAGACAGAATATCGCGCCCCTCCTCGCCAAACAGACGGTCGTTGCCGCTGCCGCCGTGGATCTGATCGTCGCCGGTGCCGCCGAAGACGACATCGTTTCCGATCCCTGCGAAAATGATGTCGTTGCCCCCGCCCGCGACGATGTTGTCGTTGCCTTCGCCACCATTCACCGTGTCGGCACCACCTCGGGCATCAATGCTGTCATCACCCGCCCTGCCGTCGATGGCATCGCCGCAATTGGTGCCGAGCAACAGATCGTCACCCACAGTCCCGACGATCGGCGGGGCGTTGACCACGGAAAAAGACGCAGTCTGGGTAATCGAAAGCTGGCCATCTGTGATCTGGTAGGTAATCGTTACCGGACCAAGCTCTGTCCAATCGTAAAGCCAACCTTCTGCGGTCCTCGTAATGGTGCCGGATGTCACCGTGATATCCCTGACGGAAAGCACATTGCCGTCCGGATCGGATGCACCGCGCAATAGATCCGAAAGGCCGATGACGACCGCAGCACAACCGGAAACATCTTTCAGTGTGACTGAGCCGTTCACGCGTGGTGCGCGGTTAACGGGGTCATTATCTTCGTTGTCGTCATCATCGTCATCGTCATCACCACCACCCGACTTGTCGTCTTCCTCGTCCTTCGTCGGGAAAGTTTTGACGGGAGGGCCGGCAGTAGAGGGGCCTGGCGCGACATTGTCGTTCGACGCCCTCAAGACAGGCGACGGGCTTTCCAGCTCCCACCGTTCAGACATCGAGGTCGAGAAATCATCCGGCCGGAATGAGGGCGAACGAATGTCGACGGCATCCATTTCTTCGTTCTGGCTATTGTAGTTTCGCATGGCGCCGCCAGCCTTCTTTTTGGCCGGCGCTTCCTCTTCCTTGACTTCTTCCGGCTTGTTCTCCGCCACCAACTGCAAGGGCGCGATATCCTCCTGCGGCTCCCTGGCTTGCGGAGGCTCCTCCGCCGGCTCCGACGCCGTGCTGAAGGCGCTCTTCAGATAAAGCGCAAAGCCCGTCAACAACATCGCGATAACAGCCGGCGCTCTTGACGGCGCTTCCTCGTTCTTCAGGCTGTAGCGCTGGTGCGGGTCTTCCTCTTTGACCGTTTTTGTTCCCTTCGCCTCGATCATTCCGACACCTTTGACGTCATGCGCGCGGGCAGTGCGGGTCGGCCAACGGCGTCCCCGATCGCGGCTGGTTTCAGGATTTCGTTCTTGGGCCCAAACGCGACCAGCTTGCCGCCTTGAACCACGGCGATCAGGTCGCAGGCGGTAAGCGCGCTCGGACGATGGGCAATGACAATGGCAATGCCATTGCGGGCGCGAACGGCTTGTATGGCCTGCGTCAGTGCGGACTCGCCCTCTCCGTCGAGATTGGAGTTGGGCTCGTCCATGACGACGATGAACGGATTGCGGTACAACGCCCGTGCAAGCGCGATCCGCTGCCTCTGACCCGCGGACAGGGATGCGCCCTGGGGCCCGAGTGCCGTGCGATAACCATCCGGCAACCGCACGATCATCTCGTGAATACCCGTGGTTTGTGCCGCGTCCACGATTGCCCTTGGGTCGACGTCAGGGTCAAGCCGGGAAATGTTCTCCTCAACCGTGGCGTCCAGGAGCGCCACGTCCTGCGGGAGATAACCGATGTGCTGCCCGAGACAGCTGTCTGACCATTGCGTCAGTTCCGCATCATCCAACCGAACGCCACCGCGAAGGGGCGGCCAGATCCCGGTCAGCGCGCGCGCCAGCGTTGTCTTGCCGCCGCCGCTTGGACCGATAATGCCCAACACCTGGCCGGCTTCGATGTCGAAACTGACGTCGCTCAGAAGAACACGGCCGGAACCGGGCGCTGCGACCGTGAGCTTTTCGACCTTCAAGGTCTTGGCGGGCGCAGGAAGGTCCATCGGTGCAACGGTACTCGTCAATGCGACCACCGTTTCCTTGAGGCGACCGAAGGCGGTTCGTGCCGTGACGAAACTCTTCCAGTTGCCGACGGCAAGATCGACCGGGGCAAGGGCGCGCGCCGAGGCAACGGATGCAGCGATGATGGCGCCGGCAGACATTTCCCCCTGGATCGTCAGCCACGCCCCCAGGCCCAGAACCGCAGACTGCAACACCATCCGAAGCACCCGGGAGATCGCCCCAAAGGTGCCGCTGATGTCGTTTGTCCGGGTTTGAAGCGCCAGATGCTCCTTGTTGGCAACATTGAACCGGCTGACCGCACGCGGCGCAAAGCCCATGGCCTTCAACACCTCGGCATTGCGGGTGTTTGAATCGGCAATGGCATTTCGCTCAATACCGGCCTTGTGGGTGGCGGCGGCCCATCTGCGCGTCATCACCTCGGTCAGGATCGCGAGAATCGTGAGGACAAAAGCGCCGCCAAATGTCAGGGCGCCGAGATAGGGATGCAGCATGTAGACGAAGATCAGGTAGAGCGGCATCCAGGGAAGGTCGAAAAAGGCGATCGGCCCCTGGCTGCCGAGAAATCCCCTGACCGTATCGACGTCGCGGCCGCGCTCGAGGGCCTCTGCCGTGGAGAAGCCGAAACGGGGCATGTCGATCGCAACTTCATGCGCCAGCGGGGCGATCTTTGCATCCAGCCTTGCGCCGACGCGCACCAGTATCTGTGAGCGGATGATGTCGAAGAGCCCCTGGAACAAATAGAGCCCGATCGCCAGGATCGAGAGCCCGAGCAGGGTCGGGATGCTGCCGCTGGTCAAAGCCCGGTCGTAGATCTGCAGCATGTAGAAGGAGCCGGTCAGCGCCAGAATGTTGATTATTCCGGAGGTGATGAAAAGGAAGAGGAATATTCCTTTAAATCTCTGCGTAAGCTTCTCAGCGTTCTTACGTTTCGTGCCAGTCAGTGGGGTCTTCGTGCGCATGATACTCACCAATCCGCGTTTGATGGAGTAAGCCGGCGCGCCCTTGGTCGGCGCGCCGGAAAACGCTGGTTACAAGTTGAAGTCAGAACCGGTGAGGTTGTGGTTCCCCTTGATGTTCAGGCGGAACTCTGCGGCTCCGTCACTGTCGACGCTACCCGAGACGACGGTGTAATCGCCATCGGCCCTGGTTTCATGGGTCACGGCGAGTTGTGCCGGGCCACTTAGGCTCGATCCCGAGACCAGGGTGAAGGATTGATTTCCCGCGACCCCGTTGTTGGCATCGGTACCGCTGAGGTCGATCTTGTCACCGGCCTGGAAGCTGGTGATCGTATCGCCATCGGCATTGGCTTCGGACTGGAACCGGAAGGTATCGTTGCCGGCTCCGCCTTCGATGACGTTGACGAAGGCATTGGCGACAATCGTGTCATTGCCCGAGCCGGTCACGACATTTTCGATCCCCCACAGGGTATCCTGCCCGGTCTGACTGCTGGACACGCTCCCCTGGTTCATGAACCCGGAGCCGATATCGACGGTCAGACTGGCGGTTATGGCCGACATGTCCAAAGTGTCGTTGCCGGCATCGCCGTAGTAGATGTCGTCACCATCATCCTTGGCGGCGACAATGATATCGTCGCCGGATCCCCCGGATACGAAGTCGCTGCCGGCACCGGTCTGGATCATGTCATTGCCGGCATCGGCAAAGATACGGTCCGATCCGGCATCGCCGTAGAGCATGTCGTTGCCCTCACCGCCGAGAATGTCGTCGTTGCCGTCGCCGCCGAAGACCAGGTCGTTGCCGCCACCGGACGTGATGAAGTCGTTGCCCTCATCACCTCTGATGACGTCTGCACCCTCACCACCGATGACGGTGTCATTGCCACCAAGGGCAACGATCGTTTCGGCATTTGCCGTACCAAGCAGGACGTCTGCACTGGCTGTGCCGGCGATCGGCGATCCTGCGGACGGAGCAGGAGTGTTCGGCGTTTCAGCGGTATCGTCGTCCGTCCCGGTGATCTGCGGTCCGCCGCCGTCGTATTTCTTGAACGTGACGGAGTTCGTGCCGTTGCTGACCGTGACGTTGCCGTTGGCCTCGGTGGTCACGAAGTCCGTCAGCGTGCCCCCGAGCTCGATCACGTCCTGCGGACGCAGTTGGCCGACAAGCGTGTCGTTACCGCCATTAGACCGGAAGACGATCCGATGCTCGGAGCTGAGCCCGGTTATGTCGACCGTGTCGTCGCCGGTATTGCCGTCGATGGTGATCGTGCTGAAGTTGAGGCTTGTGAACGGCGCATTGAAATCGCCGAACACCTGGATCGTGTCACCAACGATGGGGCCGCCGCCGTCAGGCTGGTTCGGGTTGTTGCCGTTGTTCGCGGTCGTATTGAAAGCGCTGACCGTGATTTCTTCGATGTTGTCCAGTTCGGCGATAACAGTGGTGTTCAGCCCGACTGTACGGGTGATGATGATCTCGGCATCCGCACCGGTGACAGGAACCCCTGCGGCAATGGCAGCTGCCTTTGCATAGATACGGAACGTTTCTGCCTCACCATTGCCAGTGAGCTGGAAGGTGTCGGTGCCGGCGTCGCCATCAACACGATCAAACCCTTCGGTGGAACTCATGTTGATGGTGTCGTTGCCGGTACCGGCGTCGATCATGTCATTGCCGGTGCCGCCGTTGATCGTGTCTCCACCGTCGCCGGCATCTATGTTGTCATTGCCGCCGCCGCCGGTGATCGTCGTTCCCGCGGTATTGCCGATGATGATTTCGGCAGCACCGCCGCCGGTGATGTTTCCGGTCACGCGGTTGATGTTGACCTGGGCCGTATCCGTCAGGCCGCCATCGGTAGCGGTGTAGACGAACGAGCCGCCTGCTCCGCCTGTGTCATTCAGGGTGAGGATGCCCGCCCCGATCACCGGAGTAGTGACGCCATCCGGGCTGCTGACGGCGGTGATCGTAAGGGCGCTGCCTTCCGGGTCGGTATCGTTGGCAAGAAGGGCTGCATGCGAGATCGTGAAGTTCACCCCTTGCGCGACGTTGGTGATGACCGTGTCGGTATTGACGGACGGTGCATCGTTGATGGCATTCACGGTGACGGTCGTGGTGGCGACCGCGCTGGTCAAAAGCCCGTCATTGACGGTGACCTGGATGCTACGGGCGGCCGTGCTCGGGTTCTCCGAGGTGTTGGCGTAACGCACCTGCTGGATTGCAGTGCGGAAGTTGGCAATCGACGAGGGGCCGGTGAGGGTCAGGGTAATCTGCCCCGCAACCGAAGTGTCCACCGCCGCGGAAATTCCTCCCGGCAGGCCGCCCTGCACCGTCAAGGCATCACCGGCGCTGGCATTGGTCAGAACCACCCGGGCAGAAGCCAGGGTCGTGCCATCGTCGGTAATGACAGGGCCAAGCGCAATGGCAACGGCAGGGGCATTTTCGGTATAGCTCGTCTGGTAGTTGTTGCCAGGCGCGCCAGCCACGGGCGTGATCGTATCGACCTCGGTCTGGATGTTGACGTTGTCGATGTAGAGGTTTTCACCGCCGTCGAAAGTCCCTGCGGCTCTGAAGCGGATTTGAGTATTCGTGCCGATCAAGCCTTGGGGGATTGGGGCCGTAAAGACGTTCGTTTGATTGCCGCCGACGGTGCCAAGCTCCGTCCATGCGCCGTTGGTTGTGTTACGAACTTCGACCACGACATTCTCGCCGCCATCCAGTTCGTCTGCGACGTAGTTGAAGCTTAGGGTCGCCCTGGTAATGCCTGTCAGATTGACAGCACGCGCAAGGGTCTCATTGCCATCGATGCCTTCGATGAATTGCAGTCTGCCAGCGGCGAGACTGACACTGATATCACCCCCTGTGGCGCCGCCGGTATCGTTGCCTTCAACCCATGGGCCTCCCCAGTTCGAAGCGCCGTTGTTATTCGTGTAGGCGGCTGCGGTGAACGTATCGCGATAGGCCTGCGCGACCGTCGCTGTCGTCGTGGTGGTCGAGGGGCCGTGCAGATCCAGCGTCGGCGCCTGCAGCGAGATATCCTGGTCGGTGAAATCCAGAAGCTCGACGTTTCGGATCGTGTCGGTGCCGTCGGTCGCCAACCCGCCAACATGGGCGACTGTAACCGTGCCGTTTGTGTTGAACGTAATGTCATATTCGGCACGGGCACCCGAGAACACGGCCGTGTCGATGTCGGCAATCCCGTCGCTATCCACCTGGTCGTTGCTGTCGCGGATTGTCCGCACGATTGCCAGCTGACCCGGATTGATGGTGCCGTTGAACATGGCGGCGGCGAGCGTCGTCATGCTGTTGTGCAGTACAGGCGTGCCTGTATGCTCAGGATCGTTGGCGGCATAGACGCCGATCTGCACGTCCAGCCACTTGTCGCCGTCGATGATGTCGTCACCGGCGTTGCCGATGATACGGTCGCTGCCGTCGCCGCCGAGGATGATGTCTCCGCCGTCGAAGGAGGTGACGCCGGCGCCAAGCAGCGCCTGCAGGCCATTGACAAGCGCAATGCCTTCAGCGTCGAGCACGCTGCCGAGATACCCTGTGGTCCCGCCTTGGGTCAGAGGCGCCCTATCGGCCGCCACGTCTTCGGTTCCGGCCAACACGTCGTTGAACCTCGTCCCGGAGAGACCTTCCATGGATTCGTATTCGTCGAGTGCAGCGTTCTCCGGCAGCACCGGAGCTTCGTCGAACACGATCGGGATCGACAGGTCGGCATTTACCCCACGGGCGTTGTCCTTGTAGGTCGCCCAGTCGAAGCCGGACATGCCCACCATTTTTCCGCGGCCGGCGCTGCCGACCATGATGTCGTCGCCACCTTCGCCGATGAACTCGTCAAAGCCGCCATCGCCGAGGAACACGTCATGTCCGTCAACGCCGTCATGGGCAAAGACTTCATCGAAGTTATCGCCAGGCGCACCGTCAAATGTACCGGTTTCGATCCAGTCGTTGCCCTCGTTGCCGAGGATGCGTTCGGCGTTCTTGTTGCCGTAGATGAAGTCGTTGCCGGTTCCGGCGAAGACCTCCGATCCCATGTCGGTGCCGAGGAAGATGAAGTCCTGGCCGTCATTGCCCATGACCAGGTCGAGGCCGGGTCCTGCATGGACGACGTCATTGCCGGCACCCGCCTTGATGTTGTCGTCACCGCCGGAGTCGACGATGATATCGTCGCCTGCGCCGGCATTGATGATATCGTTGCCGAACCCACCTTCCAGCCGGTCGTTGCCGCCGTCGCCATAAAGTGTGTCGTCACCGATCCCGGCGATCAGGATATCGTTCTGCTCGGTGCCGCCAAGGACCACGTGGTCGCCGCCGGTATATTTGAGATAGTTGGTATCCGCGCCCGGTGTCGCCGGGTTGTTGCGTTGGACGAGTGGTGTGAGAATACCACCGCCGAGAGGGTCATTGCCCAGATTGTCGGCACTTTCGTCGACGCCGGTCCCGGGATTGTCATCCATGATGCCGTCTGCACCGGCCGTCTCGCCGAGACCGGGATTATACTGCTTGGTCCGATCGATCTCGAGAATGAGGCCGGGTGTCGAGAAAACGTCGGAAGGAAGATGCGTCGCGTCGGTATTGCGCATGATCATGGCTGCGAAGGAGTTGTTCTCCATCTCGCCAAAGAGGTGCAGGCCGTCGAGACGCTGCAGGTAATAGAAGCGGTCGCCGCTCTGCAGTTTTTCCATCTGGGTTTCGAAGACGAAGTTGAAGGTCGAGCCGAGCATGCCGCCGAAGGGCATGATCTGTTCGGCAAGGCCGCCGATCCATAGATCGACATCGTTGAGACCACCAAGCGATCCCCCGGCAAAGGCGCCGGTGGCATTGAGAAAGTCCTCGGCGTTCGCCTGTACCGCCAGTCCGCCGAAGGACTGGTTGAAGATCAGGGTCATCGCGGCGTCGCGCTTGCCTTCGATCGTCGTCTGGCCGGTGATCAGCGGATGCGTGCCGTAGGCGGCGATGAAGTTGATGATCGAGGCTTCGTGTTTGAGATGGCTAGCGAAGTCGACCCAGCTCTCATAGGGCTTGAGCAGGGCATCCTGGTTGGTCGCCGCATAGAACTGAGCGCGCGCTTCATTCAAGGTCGGCACACCCGTGTCACGACCGCGAGCCAGGTTGATGGTCGCCAGATCGAGCGGCAGCCCCAAGAGATTGTTGCGAAGTGCGCTGGTGACGAACTCGTCGATCTCGTTGCCCACCTGCCGGGTCATGCCACGGATAATGGCGCCGGCGGCGACATCGGCATCAACCACGCCGGCCGTACCGTTGTTCTTGAACTGGATCGGATTGAGAAAGCCCTCGATCAAGCCGATATGGTCGGCATTGAAGCTTTCGTCGAAGCGGTCGATGGACTCAGTCAGCATCGAGTGACCGAAGCGATAGACCACGTGAGCGAACTCCGCCACGATCGACGGGTCGATGGTGACGTCGAAACCGTCCGGCACCAGGAACACGTTGATATTGGGCTGGATCTTGCGTGCAAATTCTTCAAAAACAAGATGCTGATACTGCATTTCGGTGCCGAACTTGGCAGCCTGGAATAGGCGTTCGCCGTCCCAGATGAGCCCGGTTGCGCTTGCCGGTACTTCCGTGACGTCGACAGCCAGCCATTCGTTCAGAAATGCAACGGCCTCCGCTTGCGAAGCACCGTTTGTGAGCATGGCAGCGGCGTCGGCCAACACCACGTCCTTGGTGTGCTGCACCAGGCGATTGTGTTCGGAGTGGAAGACGTGGTGGACGGCCGTCAGGCCGATATTCTCGTTTGCACGGCCGTCACCGGCGATAAAGTGGGCGTCAAGCAACTCGTTGTCATACTGACCATCGGTCGGCGTTTGGTCCGGATTGCCGAGCCCGATTTCTAGATCGCCGTCGGCAAGACCCGTGGGGACCGCATTGTGGGCGATGTCGGCCAGGAAAGCGTGACCGGTCCGCACGGCCAGATGCTGTACATCGGGAAGCGTATCGGCGTCGGGACCGTCTGCGACGAGATTAAACAGGCTGAGTGGAGCGGTTGGCGTGCCCGATTGCAGTGACTGCGGTGGCCCGGCCATGACAACCTGCGGGAAGCCCGTTGTCGGGTTGGGGATGAAGTTGCCATAGGCGTCGGTCGCCAGCAGCGGCAGGTTGCCGACATGAAAGTCGGTCAATTCGATGCCGAGGATCGTTCTTGCCTGGGCCTTGACGTCGGCCCAGGTGGCCATCCCGCCATTGACGCCTTCAATCAGCCGTCCGGTTGCAACCGGAACGCCGTCCGCATTGAGCACATATTGGCGCAGGAATACCTGATGGGAGGGATGCGAGGTATAGGTCTGGTTCTGGTCGACGAATGAGGTCGTGTTGTTGACCGGACGGTCCGTATCGTCTGCGGTCCCCATCACACCATCGGCGCCCGGCCCGGCCAAAGTCGCGCGGGTCAGCACCATGAAGTTGGTCGTGCCACCTGGCACATAAAGCGGGTCGTCGGGCATCAGCGGTATGAACACGGTGCCGTTGCCGCCCTTGGCGACAAGATCGAGCCCGTGATCGAAGAACTGGCCAAAGAGCGTGAACCAGGAATTGAATGAGGCAGACAAGCCTTCGTCCGGCGCCAGGTTGGTGATTTTGACGTTCGCGCCTTCAAGTTCGATGCCGTTGTCTGTGAGAAGAGTCATCAGACCATCGTCGACAGCATCAAGTGCTGCGCGTGCCGCGTCCAGTTCCGCAAGCGCATCGGCTGCCGCCTGTTGCAAGGCTGCGTTGCCGGGACTGGCCGATGCCGCCGCCGCCGCTTCCGCATATTCGCGCTCTTCGGTCGCGACAGCTCTGAACTGCGGGATCAGCGGTGCATAGGCCGCCGAAATCGCTGCTGTGACGGCCATCTGCTGGTCCGGGGGAACGATGCCAGCCCTTTGCAGGCCGGTCAAAATGGCCGACGGATTGCCAAGGGTCTGGTCGACGAGCAGGTTGGAAATGGTACGCACATAGGGGTCGAACACGTCACCGGGGCCGGCTGTTCCGGGGCCGTCATTGTCGATGCCTGGCTGGTAGGTGACGGGGACCATCGGTGCCGGACCGGGACCGTCGGGGTCGACCATGATCGTGCGGAAATCGGTGCCCAAAGGCTCTGGGAATTCATTGTCGGCCGCACCCCATTCCGGGTGAAGCGGGTTGTTATAGGTGCCGTCAACCGTTCGCAGGCCCCAAGAAACATTGTAGCTTGGAACCGAACCGTTCGGGCCGAACAGCGACTTGCCCTGAGTACCACCCGACTGCTCGAAGAGCGCGTGATCCTCTGCGATTTTGATCTGCTTCAAGATGAAATCGAGGTCAGAACGAATATAGGCAACCATTTCTACTCTCCCCTTGAAGCCGGCAAATGCGGCTTGGCGTGACCGGTGAAATATTATTGATGACGTCGATCGTCCTGCTGCGCGGGTTGTTGCCCGCACATCGTCGACAGAAACATTCGCTTTATCTAATTTGCTAATAATCAACTGGTCCGATGCCTCTTGGCCAGTTGCCTAAGTCCAGTCATTTTTCAGACTTTGGTGCCTAAAGCGCGCATGACGTTGGTCGCCTAACCCCGGGACCAAGGTCTTAATCACAGGGCGCAGCATCACCGCTGCTCTGGAGGTCAAACGGTTCAGGCGATGGCTTTGCCCGACAGGCGGTTCCAGACCGTTGAGGCACTACAGATTTAGACTTACCTACATAAGCTCATGGACAGGAAATGGGCGCAGGCGTATATCTCCCGCCAGAGGGTGGGAGATCAAATATGAGATCAATTGCACTGGCTCTGGCCGATGATCATCCATTGATGCTCGCGGGTCTTGTAGATCTATTTAGATCCAAAGAGGAGTTTGTAGTCGTCGCGACTGGGTCTTCCGCCGAAGAAGTACTTGAGATCGGGCTACAAACAGCGCCGGAAGTTTTCATCGTCGACATTATGATGCCTGGCAACATCTTCAATACTATCCTGGACCTGATGAAACGCGGTTGCAGGACGAGGTTCCTGGCGTTCAGCGCCATGTCGAAATCTGACATCGCAATCAATGCGCTCAAGGCCGGCGCCAGCGGCTACGTCGTCAAGGGGACCAGTCCACAGGAGCTCATCGATGCGGTTAAGGCCGTTCAGCGAGGTGAGATTTTCATAAGCCGGGATCTCGCCTGCAAGTTGATTGAACACCACAGAATGGCTTCGCTCCGTGCCGCAGCCGGGCCACCCGTCAAGTTCAGCCTCAGGGAAGGCCAAATCATCGCAATGCTGACGCGGGGATGCACCAACCGCCAGATCGCCGTGGAATTGAAGATTGGCGAAAAAACCGTTAAGAATCATATGACTGCGCTCATGCAAAAGTTAAATGTCCGCAATCGCCTCGAAGTGCTGATTGCGACACAGAAACTTGATCGGGACGAGCTGCCCGCTCCACGCCACTGATGGTGATATCACAAAGCCTTGCCTGATCTGATACCCGATTGCCTCAATTACTAGCTGTATTTCGAAACGTTTCTGAGGCGCTACTCTCCGACGGATTCACCCGATCCGGAAAGGCACTACGCTCACCGATTGTACGCACTGGAAGCGTCGGGTCTCATTCCGCCCTACCACTATTGACGAATGCCCAGTTAGAGCAACTCACCGCAAGTCGCACACAGCAGCCGATCGTTTGAGGATTGTACCGCAAACGGACGGATTGCAGAGAATTGTGCGCAACAGCACGCTCAATCCAGACATTAGTCGCTGGAGGTGCAGTGTCATGCCAACACGCGTCAACACAACAGCTGCGCTTGCGGAAGAACTTGGCGAACGCCTACGGGCCGTGCGGCTTGATCACCGGTTCTCGCGGGATAGGCTTGCCGCCGCGCTTGGCGTCACGCTCCACCAAGTCCAGAAATATGAGAATGGCAGGAGCAATATCTCCGTGCCGATGCTTATTCTCATGTGCGAGGCGCTCGGCGCTCATCCAATGGAGTTGATCGGCACGATGGTTGAGGCTCGCGTGCCCGTTTGCAAGACACAGGATATCGCGCACGAGCGTCTAGTCATGGCCCAGCTGAAACTCGAGGAGATCTGCAGGGAGATCGCCGCAGGGAGGTGATTGGTCATGTCGTCGGCCTGCCCACCGCCGCGACGGCTCGAAGATCGAAATACTGGCAAGACTGCCGATCAGACACCATTGGGAACGATCCTTGAACATGGTGCGTTCAGCATTGGCATCTCGGCGAGAAACCTGGCCGGCGATCTCTCGGACCTTGGCGAAGAGTTCTACATGTTCGAGGCGCTGAGCGTCGATCTCATCTAACTGCCGACCCTCGACTACGACGTCGTGACAGCACCCCAGCAAGGTGAAGATGTCTACTTCCTTGCTTCCGTCGAATCCATCGTGGCCGTTCGATACTGCGGACGCCCGGTGGGACGGTAGGCTTGGATGATCACCCCGCCGGCGGTGGACCGCGATGCGACCAGTTCGAGTGCCCTGTCCGGGCCGGTCTCGGGAAAGAGCCGCATACCCTGGCCGAGGATCAGCGGGTAGGTGAAAAGGTTGATCTCATCGACCAGGTCGTTGTCGAGCAGCCAGCGGATGAACGTGGTGCCGCCATGCACTTGCAACTCGCCGCCCGGCTTGGCCTTCAGGTCGCGGATCGCGGTCGCGACGTCGCCCGAAAGGACAGTGGTATTCGTCCATTTCGGGACCCTGAGCGTATTCGATGCCACGTATTTGGGCCGCGTGTTCAAGGCGAGTGCGACGGGGTTGTCACGCGGGATCTCTTTGACCGCCCCCCAGGAGCCGGCAAAGACCTCGTACGTCCACCGGCCGAACAGAAACGCGTCGGCGCGCGCGTAGATCTGGCCCAATGCGGCCCCCGCCTCTTCGTCGAAGAGCGGCGCAATCCATCCGCCGCGCTCGAAGCCGCCGCGACGGTCCTCGTCGGCCGAGCCGAGCCCTTGCATGACTCCATCGAGGGAGACATTCGTCATGGTAATCAAGTTCATGATCGTCGTTCCTTCCGGTTGGTCACCGTTTGATCGGGCCAGTTACACGCGCCTTCGCTGCATAGACGAACGGCTGATCCGGAATTCGACAAACAATTCAAGAAATCTTTTCGGCCGCCGTCAATCTTGCCGGCATACCGCCGGGCCAACGGATCAGGCTTGCAGGAAGGTGCGCGCAAAGCCGGGTTCCGTTACCTCGATCGCCCCTTCCGGAAGCTTCAAAAAACGCTCGATCGCGGTGCCATAGGTTCGCATCCAGCTGTCCAGCATCGCCGCTGCCCCGTCGAGATCACCGGCCTCCGAAAGTTGCAACGCCTTGTGCATCATCTTGGCGACGCTCAATCGCAATTGCAGAAGCATCATCGCGGCAGTTTCCGGATCAGGTGCGTCCAGCGCTCCCTGCGCATGACCGCGCCGCAGTATCTCCGTGATAATTGGCAGGCTGGCTGCCTGGAGAGCCTCGTCGATGCGGTGATACAGCACGACGTTTTCCGGCTTGAACAGGGCGTTGAAGGTATTCTTCAGCTGCGGCGCCATTTCAAGCTTTAGTCGCCGCGAGCCGGCGAAAAGCGCATTCAACTGTCCAACGGCATCAAGCGAAGGGTCTTCGGCGAGGGGCTGCAGTTCCTCGAGATTCCTCTTCGCCAGTCGGGTCGCGACCGCCTCGAGGAGCGCCTCCTTCGAAACGAAGTAGTGATAGAAAGCACCCTTCGAGACATCGGCCTCACGGATGACGTCGTTGACCGTCGTATTCTCGTATCCATGCTGAAAGAACAGCCGTTCGGCGCAATCGATCAGCTCCTTCGATCGGACCTCTGGCGATTTCTTTATTCTAGCCATAAGTGCTCCGAGAACTGCGCCTTAGCACGGTTTGCAATGTGTTCCACGATGCCCACGATAGGCAAGGTGGTGTTCACCCTTGAAACAAACCGACCGTCGGTCTATTTTTACTGCATCGATTGGAAGGTTTCAAGGAGCGTTTCTTGCGGCTAGCTCGTTATGCCATCGCAGCTGCCACCATCGCCGGCATCGGCGCGGTGGCCACCTGGTATTTGTTTCGTGCAGTTCCCGTATCCGTTGTTGCCCCCAAGCGTGGCGATGCGGCAGAGATCGTATACGCGGACGGTGTCGTGGAGCCGCGCACCTGGGCGAAGGTCACGCCGACCGTGGCCGAGCGGATCGTCGAACAATGCGACTGTGAAGGCGAACGCGTCGCCAAGGGACAGGTGCTCGCCCGCCTCGACGACACGGAGGCGCGCGCAGCGCTCAGCGAACTCCAGGCGCGTCTGACGCTGGCGCAGGAAGAATATCGGCGTAAGCTCACGCTGGCCGGAAAGCGCACGATCAGCGAACAGGAGGTCGACCAAGCGCGCAGCGAACTGGGCCAGCTCGAAGCCTTGGTGGCGGGTCGGCAGGCGCGGCTTGCGACCTACGTGTTGCGAGCACCGAGCGACGGCCAGGTGCTGCGGCAGGATGGCGAGATCGGCGAAGTCGCCGGACTCGGCACGGTGCTCTTTTGGGTCGGGGAACCGAAACCGCTGATCATCACGGCCGACGTCAACGAAGAGGACATTTCGCGCGTCGACGTCGGGCAGCGGGCGCTATTGAGATCGGATGCTTTTCCGGATCGCAAGCTCGAGGCGACCGTCGACAGCATCACGCCAAAAGGCGACCCGGTGACAAAGACCTATCGTGTCCGCTTCCGCCTGCCCGACGATACGCCGCTGCGCATCGGCATGTCGACGGACGTCAACGTCATCGTGCGGGTATCGCATCACGCTTTGATCATTCCAACCGTAGCTCTTGAAGGGACAAAGGTCGCCCTGCTCGACGGCGGGCGTATCAAGATACAAGCCCTGAAGACAGGCATACGTGGCGCCGAAGGCGTCGAGATCCTGTCGGGTCTCGAAGACGACGCCCGTATCGTCTCGCCGTTCCCGACCGACCTTGCCGACGGTGCTCGCGTCAAGGCCGCGGCCGAGCCGGAGAAATGAGTTCGCCATGCGCCTCATCCTCGACATCGCGCTGACCCACATTTCCGGCCGGGGACGGCAGACGGTCGTCGCGATGCTGGGAGTTGCCGTTGGCGTCGGCTTTTCCATTGCCATGGCGGCCCTGATGCAGGGCGGCCAGGATGATTTCGTCCGTCAGCTCGTCGACACCATGCCGCATGTGCAGGTGACCGACGAGCAGCGCACGGCCCGGCGGCAACCGGCAGAGGACCAGTTCGATGCCGCCGCCATTTTCGGGCTCAGGCCGCGAGACGACCGCCGCGGCATCATCAACCCAACCGCAGCCCTCGCCTGGCTCAACGCCTGGATCCCGGGGCGCATTGCAGCGACGCTGAATGCGCAAGGGGTCATTCGCTATTCCGGCCAGGAGGTCGGCGCCGCAGTCCTCGGTATCGACCCGCAAGCCGAGCCCCGCGTCTCACCGATCATCGAGGATTTCAAGGCGGGAAGCTTCGCGACCCTCGCCGCCGGCGGCAACAACGTGGTCATCGGCGATACCATGGCCTCACGGCTGGGCGCCGGCCTCGGCGATACGATTACCGCGGTCTCGTCGGAAGGGCTTAGCCGCCGCTTCAAAATCGTCGGGCTGTTCCATACGGGCACCACCGCGCGTGACGAAGGAGAAGCCTACGTGCTGCAGAAGAACGCACAAATCCTCTCCGCGCGGCCGAATGCGATCAACCAGATCAATATCAAACTCGACGACCCGAACGCCGCGCCCGCGGTGGCGCGCCGCGTCGAAGCGGAGCTTGGCTACAAGGCGATTGCCTGGCAGGAGGCGAACGAGTCGATCCTGGAAGCGCTCGTCGTTCGCAATGTCATCATGTACACCGTCGTCGCCGCGATCATGTTGGTTGCAGGTTTCGGCATCTTCAACATCATCTCTACGATCACGCACGAAAAGGCGCGAGACATCGCCATCATGAAGTCGTTGGGTTTCACCGAGTCCGACATGCGCATTCTCTTTGTGCTCGAAGGTGTGGCCATCGCCACGGCCGGCACGCTGCTCGGCTGGGCGCTCGGCTTTGCGATGGTTTATGCGCTTTCCCTGGTGCGCTTCGAGATATCCGCAACCGGGCAAGAAATGACCCGGCTGCCGATCGCCTGGAGCATGCTTCACTATCTCATCGCCGCCGCCTTCGCACTCGGCTCGGCAGCCGTAGCCGGCTACCTGCCCGCAAGGCGCGCGGCCCGCGCAAATCCGGTCGACATCATCAGGGGGGCGACATGAGTTCACTCATCGAGGCCAAGGATCTCACGCGCATCCTCCAGGAAACGGTGCCGGTCACGCTGGTCAAGGAGGTGTCAGTGACGATCGCCGAACGGGAATTCGTCGCGGTCACCGGCCCGTCCGGCTCTGGCAAGTCGTCGCTTCTCTATCTGCTTGGCCTGCTCGATCGGCCGACCAGCGGCACGCTCATGATCCGCGGCCGGGACACCGATCTCATGGATGAACAGGAGCGGGCCGCCACGCGCCTTGAGAATATCGGCTTCGTCTTCCAGTTTCACTTCCTGCTGCCGGAGTTCACTGCGCGCGAGAATGTCGAGATCCCGATGCGCAAGCTTGGCCGCCTCGCCCGAGATGAGATGCGCCAAAGAGCAAGCGGTCTGCTCGAGGCACTGGGCCTTTCCGATCATCTCGACAAGCGTCCCGATCAGCTTTCGGGCGGCCAGCGTCAGCGCGTGGCGGTGGCAAGGGCACTCGCCAACGATCCACCACTGATCCTCGCCGACGAGCCGACCGGCAGCCTCGACAGCAACAGTTCCGAACAAGTCTTCACCATCCTGGAGACGCTGGTGCGCAAGCAGGGCAAGACGGTGGTCGCCGTGACGCACGATCTAGACATGGCTGCGCGTATGGACCGGCGCGTCCAGCTTGTAGATGGACGACTGCATTGAGTGAACATCGCTTTGGTATTCCCGGCGCCGGACAGGTTCATAGCCAAAACGGCCGTTCATCGTCACTTTGGGAACAAGAACGTTACTGCCGCTCTGAAACCCCATCCTTGCGGCCCATTTTCAGGTGCCTGTGCCCAGTACCGCGCACCCGCTGTGAAGCTCACGGGCTGCTCACCGAATTTCACCAGCTTTGACACCTGAAAATTGACCGGAACCGACCACTCGTCCTGGATCCAGTCGTACGTGCTTTCAGTATTCAGCGAATAAGTCCATGCATCGGGCGTAGTATAGGAAACGAAAGGCTGCAGATACGTCGAACTGACATCCTCCCGGTCACTCTGGCCGGCGAAAGACCAGATGTGGTTGGCCAGTATCCCGTATGTCCAAGGTCCTTCCTGTTTCAAAGCGACAGCCGTAGGACCAGCTCCCCACTTTCCACTCCCAAGTAGCTCATCGGTCGCTGTTGGGATCAGGAAGACCGGCCCAGCGCCCCAGATGATCCCGCCTGGGCCAGGTTGCTTGGGGGAAACGAAAAGGCTCTGAGTGATATCGCCGAGACCGAACTGGTGGCCGGATTGCCCGGCTATGTCATTTTGCGAGATCACCGGCAGGATTGTTCGCGAGATGATGTTCCAGTCTTCGTTTAGCGAGATTGGGATGACTGGTTGTATGTTGAGGACTTCACGATTGCCATTCTCCGGGCCGTAACCGCGATCATAGTTGAACTGAAAGGGCACGCTGATGAGCGAAGCAATCGGATTGCTGAGCTTCTTGGCGAGCTCAGCACCGGACTCTTGAGCAACGGCTGACCCGGCGGTGGCCGTCAAAGAGACAGTCAAACAAATAACTCTGTAGTGCGGCTTCATATTGTGACCTCGGCCCCTGGATTCGAAGGTTTTCTGAGCTGCTTTGCCTCAAGACGGCAGCGGCGCAGCTCGTGTAACGGCACAGTCAGCGGACACGATCGGTCCGCTCGTTGTCTATAAACGTCCGCTGAACGTGGCGAACGTCACATGAGCATCCTAAAACCGTACGACCAAGCCGAGGATGGGGCCCTGCTGAACGGTGTCGAACACGAACCCATCATCGCTGTAGTCGACGCCCAAAGCGCGGTAACCGGCCACTGCCGAAATCGTGTCGCTAAACCGGTAGCCAATCGTCGCAGCGACGTCCCAGTCGAGATCGGCACCACCTGCTCCAATGAACCCCCACCCTGTCAGATAGATTTCGGGAGTGAGCGAATAGGTGCCGCGAAGACCGGCTAAACCGTCCACCCACGTTGCACCATCGCTTTTGGAACGCCCATCGAGAATGCCGCCGCTGAAGGAAAGCTCGCTTTCGACGGACCAGACGCGCAGACCGCCGACGATTTCGAGCCGCGCGGCGCTGTCCTCAAAAACCGCATACCCCGCACCGAGCATCCCCGCGAAAGTCTCGGATTTGAGCTCGGCGTCTGTGGCAAGGATGCCTCTTGGCGTGCCGGCCTGCCCCGAAATCTTGGTATACATGACATCGCCGAAGATGCTGTAAGGTCCATTACGGGCCTCGCCCATCGCCATGGCGCCGAAATCGAGGTGATCGAAGATGTCGCTGAAACTGGCGTCGACTTCCACTGCAGGCAAGCCGAATTGCCCGAGTTCCCCCGACAAACCAGCTGCCCAGAAATAAGGCGCAAAAGTAAAGGTCCAGCCACTCTCCGTGGTCGTCTGCTGAACCTCCGGCGTCATCGGCGAATAGATGTCCGCAGCCATTGCGCCATTACTAACGAGACATGTTCCGATCGCCGCCAGAGCGCGAAATAGGTATAATTTCATGCTAGCCCCTAATTGCGGCCGCCGATGCGGCCAACTCGAATTGCGTCCGCGATTCAGACCCAGACGGAGATCGCTGTTTAACCCGTTGCTGTTTTCGTGAAGGTCGGTCTCGTTCGACCCGACGCGCGGGCGTCTAAAAAGACACGCGGCGCTGTAGAAGAGATACTTGGCGCAGCCCAATGGCAAACGCCCGGCGAGTAGATTCAAGAACGCACCGCCCGTGCAAATGCCGGCTGCCGCCAACTGTCCTCGGTCATGATGACCACAAGAAACAGAGGCGCCAGCCGAGCATCAGCACAATGGGGGGAGAACTATTCGGCCACAGTGATGCCGGGCGGCTGCCATGTCCCTTCGCCCGCCGGCAAGATCGAAGGCGCTTCCGTCTTCGGCCAGTACAGGCGCATCACGAGGTAGATTTTGTCATCCGGCGCCGGAAGCCAATTGGATTCCTTGTCCGCACCGGGGCTGTCCTTTTGGAGGTACAGCGTCAGCGAGCCGTCCGCGTCCTTTTTCATCTCCGGCAACATCGGAGAGTTGATCAGGTAGCGATTGATCGGATTCTTGACCAGGAGCTGGCTCTTGCCGTCGTACATGGTAACGGACCAGAACGCATTTACTGGTGGCAACTGGCCGGCCGGGAAGGTCAGCGTGTAGTTGTGCTTGCTGCCGTCGAGCGGCGCACCGGCCGCGTCCGTTCGGGTATAGGGGTACATGGCTTCGACGGCATCATTGCCCAAGAGACCGCCCTTGGCGGCGCCTGCCCGCATCACCCAATCGCCATTGTAAAAGGCCTGGTCGCCAAAGAACGAGCCAACGTTCCAGCCGTTGATGTCCTTATTTCCGCTGGCCAGCCATTTGTCGACTTTGTCATTTCCCTGCTTCATGGCCACCAGGACTTCGGCTTTATGTTCGAGCGATAGTTCCTTGAAGTCGAAGGTCTTGCCGGGACCGATGCCAATCCTCGCAAGTTTCGCGCGAATCTCCTTGTCCCTTGCCGTCTCAGGGACGAACTGCAGGGCTGCGTCGAGATATTGGAAGAAGTTGTCCTTGATCCCGGCGGTGGTGGCAGGAAGGAACTCGATCGTGGCCGCGGCTGGCGGGGCCGGAGTTTTAAGAAAACCAGATAGCGGCTGGGCCTTGTAGCCGGCCTGAATCTTCTCGACGTTCGGCATGTCGTCGGGGTTGAAGAGCTGCGTGCGGATAAGCGCGAGCGTGAACGGCGTCGTCGATTGGAAGACCTTCTTGATCCCCGAGGGCGTTTCACCCTTCCAGTCTGGGCCAACGACCAGATAATCGCCCGGCTCGGTCCCCGTGGCGCGCGTGCCGATGTAGCCGTAATTGTAGGTGTTGCAATCGATCAATTGGACCGAGTAGTAGCGGTCCTTTTCGATCACCGGCACCGAGATGACCATCGGCTCAGCGCGCAAATCCAGCCAGATGAACGAGTAAGGCGTGTCGCTGTTCGGCGTAATGACTGCCGTGTCAGCCGGGCTGGCGACATGGTGCATGTTGTTGATTTCGTTGAAGGGCGCCTTGAACTGCCCCGAGTTCTTGTCAACGGCGAACTCTTGCATAACCGCATAAATCATCACCAGCGGCAGGCCGTAGATGAAGCCTTCCTCGGCGATGTCTTTTGCCTCGATAATGCCCGGGTAGCTTTGCGCCATCAGGAGGCTTGGCCTCGCAATCGCGGCGCTAGCGGCAATCACCGCGGTGGATCGAAGTAGATCTCTCTTCGTCAACATTTACCGTACTCCTTGATTATCGATGAGTTATCGAAACGGCGCGGGCTGTGGAGCAGCTCAGGAACCTTGGACGCAATCGTCCGGTTGCATTGGCTGTTGGTGAGGTATTCGCGAGAGCTGAAGCGGGCTGCAGTCGGGATCACACCCAGCCGCAACCGGCAGGTGCTAGTACAGAAATGCCCGCCGGTAGCCGCGCCTGGCCACGCCCGCATAGGAGAGCGGCGTCAACGGCATGCCGATGATGTCGATGAACACAGAGACCTCGGAGCCCTTCTCCGGCATTTCGCCGCCAACAACCTTGACCGTATAGGTCAAGTTATTGTCGTTCAGCTCCGGATTCTCCAGGACGACGACGACCTGCTTGAGCTTGTCCCCTTCGAGGATCGACAGGTCGGCATTCGGCGGATCGGAAAGGAAGCTGTCCTTGCCCTTGCTCCAGAACGGCACGAAAGCGGCCGTCTCCATGTTCCCAGCAATGCGCTCGGGGCGGTCAGAGAAAAACAACGTGGCGCCGCCAACACCTTCGAGCGTCAGCTTGCTCGACGCCTTGTCGAATTTCATAGCACTTGCGGTTTGAACGAACAGGAAGTCGGCGACTTCGTCGGTTGCCTGCGCCAGTCGCGGCATGAACGGCACTGTCGTCGCCGCGACAGCTGTGGCTGCCAGCAGTAGGTTCCTTCTGGTTGTCATAGTCATACCCCTCCTAAAGGTCGCAAGACATGTGGGTCACTACTTGTGCGACCCACATGTTTTACGGCACTAAACAGTATTCGCAATACGAAACCACTCATTTCGCGCCACGGTTGTCTTATTTCTGGAGTGTTGCATACATGGCTGAAATCCCGGTCATTTCCAACCGCATCCTGTCTGGCATGCCGGCCTTCATACGGCGTGAAATGGGGCAAAAGGCGCTGCTGCAGGCCAATCGTGCCATCGGCTTCGATCTCGAACTGACCGAGGGAGAGAACTGCTTCATCCCGCACGCGGCGGTAATCGGCTTCGTCGAAGCGGCTGCACGCGTCGCCGGTGAGGCCAACTTCGGAATTCTGATCACGCCGATGATGAACGTCGCCAACTATGGCAGCTTCGGACACTATGTGTTTGGCGCCGACACCCTGGGGCAGGCCATCGAGCGCAGCATTGCTGGCCTTCGTTATCATAGTACGGTCGATAGGATGTCAGTCGCAGTGGTTGGCGACGAGGTACGGTACAGCTATGTGTTCGCTTTGGCCGGCCACTCAGGATATGCCAGTATTGTCTGTGCCGCCGCGGGTGTCCTGCTCAGCCTCTTCAAGGCTTATCTGCCCCCTGACTGGCGACCGCTGCGCGTCGAGCTTGACACCGACAGACCGCGCCAGACAGGCCTTATTGAAGACGTCTTCCAGTGTCCGGTTCTTTTCAACGCACCCGCGACGAGCATCGTCACGGATCGCCATCATCTTTCCGCTGCTCCGAGGCCCGCTTCCTGGCCAATGGTCACCATCGAGGATGTGGCGCGAGACCGGCGAGGCGGCGCTCCACGGGATCTGCTCGAAGTCATCATGGAGCAGGTCCGGGTCCAAGTTCTCACCGGCAGCGTGTCGATCGATGGTGCCGCTCAATCGTTGGACACCAGCGTCCGGACCCTGCAACGGGAGCTGAACAGGGCCGGCACCGATTTTCGCGGGCTGGCGGGCGCCGCAAGGGTTCAACGAGCCATTGAACTGCTGTGGCACACGAACGGCTCGATCACGCGCGTGTCGGCGGAGTTGGGGTATTCGTCTCCAGCCAATTTCGCCCGGGCCTTCCGAAAGGCAACCGGCAATGGACCACGGGAGTTTCGCTCGAATATCTCGCGTTGAAGTACGGCCGTTTGCCGTTCAGCAGCGCGAACGGCGACCAAGATGAGAAGTACCTGGTCAGTCTTGCTCCATGGGAAATTGGTCCATTCGTATTTGCCGCAACAAGTTCCGTCCGGCGATCAGCAATTCAGACAAGAATGCGACAAGCGATCCGATGAGCGAGACTATGGCACCACCAAAAAACCAGAAGAGATTTTCTTGGCGCAGTCCGATGGCAAGTGCACCAGCAAGTAGATTTAGGATTGCGCCGCCCGTGCAAATGCCGGCCATTACCCCAAGCACGACCGCAACTTCCAGAGCAAGTGCCCTTCGCCGCAGATACGCGAGCTGCATGCGAAACAATTTGCCCTGCTTACCCCTTTCCGCGACCTCGTTCAGCCGGTCCGATACTCTCCCGAGGCGAGTGGTGTAGATACTGACAAAGCCTGCGGTACCAGCCAACAAAAACACCGGCGCAAGGGATGTTTGTATGACAGAGGCAAGGTCGTTGACGATCGGCGGTGTGTCCATAATTCCTCTTAGTGCATTTCCAGGAAAAGCGCGAAGCGGTTTTCCGTCGGTAAATGCGCAAAAACAAAGAGATAGAGCGTTTCCCGGCGCTCCGTTTAAACCGGAAACGCTCTTAAGAAGCTGGCCCATTCGGTCCCGGTGGAGCAGTGGTGCCTTGAAGTTGCCGCGTGGCGTGAGCCGCAGCAGCTGAACCTTTGTCATCTCCGCTCACCTGGACGACAGGCTGAGCGAAATCGATCCCGTTGTCGCCAAACACCTGCATGAGCATCGTATATGCCTTGCGGCGGATCGCGGTTTGATCGCCAGGCTTACAGGTGAAGCCAACGCCGAGTTCGATGCCGTACTCGCCAATTTGCTCGACGCCCTTGAGCTTGAGTGGCTCGATGAATGACGAGCCGAGCTCCGGATCGGCCTGCAATTCCCCGCCGATTGCCTTGATGAGCTTGCGGACCTTGTCAAGATCGGTTTTGAAGGGGACACGGATGCGGAACTTATCAACCGACCAGTCACGGCTCAAGTTCTTGATGGCGCCAAGCGAACCGAAGGGCACCGTGAATATCGGTCCGCGATGGTGCCGCAGCCGGACCGATCGCAAACTGAAGGACTCGACTGTGCCTGTGTAACTTCCCGCCTCAATATACTCCCCGACGCGGAACGCATCGTCTAAAAGATAAAAAACACCGCTGACGATGTCCTTGACGAGCGTCTGTGAGCCGAACCCGATGGCCACGCCGACCACGCCCGCACCGGCGATGAGCGGGCCTATCTGAACCCCCATCTGCGAGAGAACCGTAAGCGCGGCCACACTAAGAAGCCCCGCGGCCAACGCGTTGCGGAATACAGGCAGCAAGGTGCGAAGCCGGCCTTGGCGGGCGATCTCATTCGGTGTGAGTGCTCTTCCATCGCCAACGCGGCCGAGCTGACGGGCAATGTAAGCATTCCCCAACTGCCAAACGAGGTCGATGACCAGCAAGATGACGACGCTGTTGAAGGCGCCGGTTATGATTGTCTTGGCGAGCGCCAGCTGACCGGTAATGGGCTGGAAATTGTGACGCCAAACGAATGCGATCCAATCCACTGCGATGATGATGATGATCGCTCGCGCGCCTCGTACAAGCAGCACTGTCTTCGGATCTGCCGCATCACCGTCATTCCAGCGTGAAGCCGCAAACGCGTGGGTCAACTTGTCAGCGATTGACAGGACACGGGGCACAACGACAAACATAATGCCGAGCCAAAATAGCGCCAGGAAACCACCGCACCAGAGCAGCCAGAGCGTTACGGCGCCGGCAATGCCGGTTGTCCGAGGCACGCGTTGGCCCAAAAGCTGTGCATCATCGCTGGAGCGGTTGCGGCCGATAGCTTCGATCGCGATCAGAAGAAGCAGGCCCGAAAATCCAATGGTAATCAAGGAACAGACGTCCTCGGCAACGGCGAGCCGCTCGCATATGGCCGAGAATGCCATCGCCGCTGTTAACACCGCGACGAACAGCCGGACACGGGGGTATGCCTTAGCCATCGGCACGGAAACGGTCATCGCCAGCCGGCAAAGCGCCAGCACGCTTCGGTAGGCGACCGTCGCGACGAGCGAATAAAGCACGACCACACGCATGAGTGGCGGCCAAGGAAAGATGAGAAAGACGAAGGCAACCGTCGCCGTGAAAATCAAGAGTGGCGCAAACTCCGTCTGCATCTGCGACAAGAGTTGATTGGGCAAGGTCACGGCTGGCACTGAACGACGAAGGAACCATTCCGTGCAAAAGCCAATGCCCGCGATGATGCCAATCATCAGGATCCCGGGGGCAAATCCACTATCGTGCGCCTCTTGCCGGACCGACGAGGCTGCGCGGTAGAGTTCGCTGCCTACACGTGGCACGGCAGACAAAAGGACGTTGAGGCGGGTACGCGAGCGGGCCTCTAAGTCGTCGATGACCCGCGCTACCTCGGCCGCCCCTTTTTCGGGAACTGCTGCTTGCCTTTGCGCCAGCCATGTCTTCACGTCCGCGTCTTCGAGAAGACGCAGCAGCTCGGCCACCTTTGGCGGTTCTGCTGTGCTCGTTGCCGGCGCCTGCGCCTGCGCGTGCGACAGGGAAACAACCGACAGGCAGATGAGCAGGCTCAGTAACAGGAAGCGAATGATGAACATGTAACCCCGTCGCAGCCACCGCGCTGACCGTTCTCAAATACGGCGGTAAATAACCCCGAACTGATGCTGATCCGACAGAATCAGTCGGATCAGCTTGGCAGGCGGAACCAACCGGAAAACACCTTTGTTGCGATCAGTCCATCGAAAATATTCTGTATTCACTCGGCCAGCCCGACTTCACCTGGCTTCCAGGACTTATCGAACCACGGCTCGAGCGGCCTGCAGGCGCAGAAGGAAATTCCACCCTTTGCAGGCAACTGGCCGTGCCCAGTCGGCGCTACTGTCGCTCGGAACATCGCAGGCGACGCACGAAGTGGGAAAAAGGGTGAAGATTTAAATCGAACTGGTGCAAATAAGCTCTGGCATCAGTCGATGTAGACGACGACGTAGCGCCCACCATAGGGCTGGTAATAGACCCCGCCGCAGCGCCAGATCACAACGCCGTTGACACTGGTCCTGACACAGCCGGTGGGCAGCGCGGCGACGTAGACAGTGGAGCGGCGGATTACGCGGCGGGTGGTGCGACGCGCAACACCGGCAACGCTGCCCGGGGTCGCGGGATGCCCAACGACCGCCTGGGCCTCCGATACGAACGAGCCGAACGGCATCGGTACAAGATGGTCGCCGACGAGCAGGGCGAGGCCGACGACTGTGGCGCAAAGGATCTTTCCGTACATCTTGCGCATCTTCATTCTCCCACCTCCAGCGATATGTCGCCGGTGACGTCTGCATGTATCTGTTCGAGTTTCCTGGCGTTCGCTGGCGGCGTGAATTTAAACTGAGCGCCGCCGATGGCGCCTGCCTTCCAGTCGCTGAGCCTGAGCGAGTATTCCGGCGCTCCGGTTACCCATTTGGTCGTGATGACATATTTGAGCGGCAACGGCTTGTTGCCCTTGCTGACCCAGATCTGCCAGTCGACGATATCTGTTCTGAAGGCGAGGTGATCGCACTCGACCCCACCAATGAATGCCGACCCCACGTGAGTACCCTTGGTAACCCCGTCTGTAAGGACGGTATAGGGGTCGCTTGCGAGCAGATCGGCTCCCGGTGCATCGAGACCGGTAGCGGCGCGAAGTTCGTCTGCTGCCTCCTCAACACTTGGTCCCGGACTTTGCAGCTGCGCGTAGACGTTCATGCCTTTGCTGTGGAGCGAGATCGTGCTGCCGTCGAACACTACCTCCGCATCGGCGAATGGCCCTTGCCGCGTCAACAGGAAACCCTTGGTGCGATCGAGCGCAATGGTACCCGATGCGCTGTACTGGATCTTCTGCCCCTCAAGGTCGACGATTTCCTGGTCTGCGTCATAGGTGACGCTAAGAGACGGCATCGATTTGAGATGGTCGCTCATCGCAGCGAGAATCTTGGCCGCTTCTGGTTCTATCGCGTCCTGGGCCGAAGCGGACCACGCCGCCGCACAGGCGGTGGCCGCTATGACCAACGTGTATGGGCGCCAGGTTGCACCCGGCCATTTCATTTTCAATTTTCTCATCCGCTATCCTCAGACCTCGCTCCTCCGACTTGGCACGTCCACCAACGGCCGTTTCGGGTCTCGCTTCCAAAACGCCTTCCGACCGAAAGCATTCCAAATCAATAATATACTGCTATAGTAACGCTTCTTACGTCTTGCCTTTTCACGCCAATTTAGCGTTGTGAGTGTTGAATACTGCACCTTCGATCAGGATCAGGACGTTCTTGGCCATCTCGCCCTATCTGGCGAAGCACGATGTCTCGGCGATTGAGTTCTGCAAACGCCTCGGCATTTCGCCAAACGTGTTCCAGAATGCCGATGGCTGGCTTGCGCGCGCGCAGTGCTTTCGCTTGGGCAATGAGCTGGCGGCCGTCGCGGGGGACCCGTTCGCTGGCGCGCATATCGGCTCGTCGACCGACCTGCGTGAGTTCGGCGGGTGGGGACAATCCGTTCTGGCAGCGAGGGATGTGGCCCACGCTTGCGCGCTCGCGTCCGACAATGTGTCTTCGATCCACCGCGGTTCGGATGTACGCTTCCTGGTGGAGGGCAAAACCGCGCGAATCGTCTTTCGCTTCACGGACCGTTGCGAATTCGATCCCAGGCAGTTCATCTTCGGCAGTCTCGCGGTTCTGCGAAAAGTGCCGCTTTTGGCGGGCGAAGCGTCCGGAATAAGGGTTCGACTGACCGCGACAAAAACACGAGGGGCCGAGGCACTCGAAGAGTGCTGGGGTCCCAACATCGAATTGGGGTGCGAGCACGACATGATCGAAATTGATCGGGAGTTGCTCGATCTGCCTCTCAAAACGCAGGAAACCGGACCCTCAAAGGCGACGGCCGCCCTGATCTCGACGGTGGAGGTGGCGCGACTGCTCAGCGACAGACTCTCCTACGAGCGTGAACTTAGCTTGAAGGCCGTGGCAGCAAGAGTTCGGATGTCCGCCCGCACCCTGCAGAGGCGCCTGAAATACTGCGGCGTCGAGTTCGAGGAGCTGCTTGATGAGACTCGGCGAAGCGAGGCTATCCGGCTGATCCGCGAAGGAGGCTACAGCATGACCGAGATCGCCTATAGGGTAGGTTACAGCGATCCCGCTCATTTCACGCGCGCGTTTAGACGTTGGACAGGGATGGCGCCATCTCGATTTCCTCCAGACCATCAATGAGATAGATAAATGGAAGTCGTGCAAATACTGGCTTCCCTCCTTGCATGATTGTTTTATGGACTTAGGCGTGATCCCTCGGGATGCGAGCCACGACACTCCTCCCAGAGGACGAGCAGGGCGACACCTCGCTTCTTGAGCTCGACAGCAAGATCGGCCCAGTTCGGCTCGACGCGTCTTCAGGTGAGATCCAGCGCCGTGCCGTCGCACTGGCTGGCCTCGATGCGCTGCAGGAGCTTGCACGAGCTACTGAATGTTTCCTTAAATCGTATTCGATTTAAGGATAAAACATGCAGTAATTCAAAGTGCTACAGCGACCTGTGCGCGTCTAATAAGACGCGAGGCGTTGTAGGACCTTAGTCCGAGACGGACCGGCAAAGGTCGTAGGTGCGTTGCCGAATCTCACTCCCCATGCATACTCGGGCAGGCAAAGCGCCCACGGAACAACGGCCCGCCCCGCCGCCGTGAGCGCGAGTGGTCCCAGAGCGAAGGCCCCCAAGCCCAATACCGCAGCGCTCTGGGACCCGCCTTCTGGCGCAACTGCCCGCCCTCTAGAATCTCTCGCATCACTTTCAGGTCTCCCGACTGCTGACTACGGTCGGGGCTTTCTGGCGCTGAAGATTGGTTGCGGCGACAGGATTCGAACCTGCGACCTCCAATTTATGAGGCTGGCGAGCTACCGGGCTCCACGCCGTAGATCGGTCAGATGGCCGTTCCGCGCCTCGCTATCAGGCATGTGCCCCCTATTGGAGCGCCTTGCCTGTCGGCTTTTCTGTTTGCAAACAGCCCCGATTAGCCGGAAACGCGCTGTCGCTAGCCGGGGAGTATGCCGAGCTGGTGCACTACTCGGGAAGCCCAGTCTTTCGCCGTAACGCGCTTGTGCTGGGCGACGGCTCAGCGATCAATCCGCATCGGCTTTCGCCTTCCTGATATGAGTGAGGCATTGCCTCGAATTGTTGTCGGATCCATCCACCTCTCCGGCGGAAGGCAAAGGTCGCCATTACCAATGCGGGATCAGAGATAGGTGGGCCACTTTCAAGCGACAACTAAAGCGCGCGAACGAGCCGCGAACATCCACAGGACGAAGAGTGTCCACCTACCCCGAGATTAACCTGCTTGCAGTAGGAACAAATAGTGAAAGGCGATCACCCTACCGCATAGCCGGCGGTCATTGAGGTTTGGAACCGATGACCGCCGCCCAATGGCAGCCTGATCAATAGTATGGCGACACGCACTCCTGGCGCGGCCCATAATACGGCTGGAAGGTATTGTCGTAGGCGCTGTATGAACGATAGCGGTCATAGCACCATTCGACATGGGCTGAGGGCGCGTTCGAATAGGCTCGGCGGGGCGGCGACGCGATCGCACCACCGATAACGACGCCTGCTCCAAATGCAGCAAGAGGATACCACCAGCCGTCACTGTGCCGACGATACCCGTCCCGCCGGTAACGGTAGCCGTTATAGCCGTTATAGTAGCCGTATCGAGGCCCCGAATTGTAACGGTACCCGTTGTACCCGCGCGAATGCGGCGGGCCACCATAGTGACCTGGCTTGTGGTGGATCAGTTCCACAGCTTGGGAGTTCGGCTGCGCTACTGACACAGGAGATACAGGCAGAGCCTGTGCCGGTACCGTCGTTAGGGCCGTGGCAACTGCGACGAACACCGCACCTATTCTTTTCATGACATCATCCGATCGTTCTTTACCGGATCATTTTCCGGCACCTGCCATGAACGCAGGATGAACGCGGGTGGTTTGGCACAGCATCGAGCGTTAAAGCTCCAGTCACCGGGCTCGCTGGATTTCATCCAGGAGCCATTCCCTGAACGCGCGAATCTTGCGGGAATTCTCCCGTTCCTCCGGATAGACAAGCCAAAGGCTGGTTCCGTTGCGGGCGATGACATTGAAAAGCTGCACCAAACGTCCGGCCTTGATGTCCGGCGCGAAGAAGGCTGGCGTAAGCAGTGCAACACCTTGTCCGGCGAGCGCGGCCTGGCTGACCACTATCTGCGTGTTGAAAAAGACCGCCGAGGAGATTTTTGGCTCGGAATCCGCAAATCCTGCCGCCTTGAACCAAGCTCGCCACCAGTCATCATCTCTTAGCAACGGCAGCGCAAGGAGATCAGAAGGTGCCGATATGTTGCCAGCCCCTGCCAAGAAATCTGGGCTGCAGAATGGAGCGAACTCCTCGGCCATTAGCTCATGGGATACCAGACCTGGCCAGCGACCGTTACCCGCGCGAATACCGACATCGAACGGCTCGCGCGCAAAATCGACCACGCGGCTCATAACTTCCAGTCTCAATTCAAGATCGCGATGGGCGGTCTGGAACGCCCCGAGGCGCGGTGCCAGCCAATTGGTCGCGAAGGTGTGGATCGCGGTAATCGAGAGCAAGTTCTCGGATGTCCGTGGTATGGACACGCGAAAAGCATGTATGGGCCTGGCTATGTTCTTTAGCCTTTGAGGTCCAATATCCACGTATGGCAGAGGCAGCTTTCGTTCGACATGTTCATAGACACTGCTGGACAGGCAGACTCCGCCTGGTTCTGCCACTCCCTCCAGACGCACGGCGATGTTGACACCGTCTCCGAAGAGATTGTCGCCATCAACCAGGACGTCACCGAGATTGATGCCGATGCGAAACTTCATTTGGTTGTTCTCTGGAAGATCGAGAGAGCGCTCAGCCAGATCGTTCTGAATATCGACCGCAGCCCGCACTGCCTCGACCGCACTGGCGAATTCCGCCAGCACGCTGTCGCCTGCCCCTGCGAATATCCGACCGCGATGTTTGGAGACTAGCTCAGCGATAACAGCCTGGCAGATGCCGAACGCGGCGTGAGTACGTTCCTCATCAACCTCCATTAGGCGGCTGTAGCCGACAACATCGGCAGCGAGGATGACGGTTAGGTGACGCTCCATAGCGGGAATGAGGATACCGAACTACGAGGCGTAATGCCATTGTCCCGGCAATTCGCCAACGGCATAGATTTCACCTCCAACGCGATCGACGTGCTGCGTGCGTCTACCGCCGACGTAGCGTTGAACCGTGGCGGCGACAGCCTCGAAATCATCGGCGGAGATGGTCTTGATGTTTTGCGCCACGACTGGCTCCCTTTTCTGCGCCGCGGCTGGCGGCAGGACAGCCCGCGTTGGCCGAGATAGACGATTGTCCGTGGCTGTCGTAAACTGATTGATGACGGCAACGGTCCCTTCGGGAGCGAGCGAATGCCTATCTTCATGGACCGGCACGATCTTGCGGGCGCCTCCGCTGCGGATGTCGCCGAAGCGCACCTTAAAGATCTCAGCATACAGGATCAGTATGGCGTCAAGTTCCTGACCTACTGGTTCGACCACCGGCGAGGAACGACCTTCTGTCTTATAGATGCACCGGACGCCGAAACCGCGCAGTGCGTCCACCGCGAGGCTCACGGGTTCGTGGCCGGCGAAGTCGTGGAGGTAGCGCTATCGGCTGTCGAGGCTTTTCTGGGCCGAATACAGGACCCGGAGGCTGCGGGGCTGTCCGCGAAGGAAATGGATGCCGGTCACCGGGCGATCCTTTTCACCGACATCGTTGGATCAACCGAAATGACATCACGGCTTGGCGATCGCATGGCAACTGAACTCGTGCGAGCTCATGACGCCCTCGTTCGTGGTTGCCTGAGCCAAACGGACGGCCGCGAGGTCAAGCACACCGGGGACGGAATCATGGCTGCGTTCCCCTCGACGGCATTTGCAGTCGATTGTGCGAGGGAGATCCAACGCGAGTTTCAGCGCTACAACGCGGGCAATGGCGAGCCCATTCACATTCGCATCGGGCTGGACTGCGGCGAACCTGTCGAGGACAGCAATGACCTTTTCGGCACCACGGTCCAGCTGGCAGCGAGGCTTTGCGCGGCCGCGCGAAGCGACCAGATCCTGATATCTGAAAACATATTCCGAGAATATGACAACGCGGCCGTCTTCACCCATGGCATGCGCCATCACCTGAAGGGATTTGCAAAGCCTGTCCTGGCGTATCAGTGCGAATGGCTGAATGCGTGAAGCGGATAGCTTGAGGCCCTGGAACGGCGTCTTCTGGCCCGCAAAGCAGCTGAGGCGCCGACCTGCGCCGGGCCTCATCCCTGACGGATAAGCAGCGGGCTTACTTGCTGATCGTGATAATCCCAAAACTCCTTTTCGAACCGATCGACGATGCCCGATCTACTCTGCCCTGAAGCACGAATGGCCAGAAAGCCGGCATCGATAAAGATCGAAAAGGGGCGAACGGTCACGCCTCTTCCGACGAATTCGCTGGCCGACGTCGGATCGATGATCGCGATGCCGGCACCCTCGGCCACCAGCGCAAGGGCGGTGTGGGACAGCTTCGTTTCCAGCGTCGACAGCTTGGGAATTCCGGCAAGCGCCACTTCCACACGCATGGCGAAAATCGTACCGGGCTCAAGGCTGATCATTCGCTGTCCCTTGAGATCGTCCGGACAGATCACTTGCCTTGCACACAGTGCATGACCATCGGGAATGGCGACGACCCCGGGCAAGGGGCGGGTCTCGATGGTAAAGCCGGGTCGATCGAGCGGGCCATCGGCATAGCCTATGTCGGCCTGGCCCGCAGCAACCGCTTCGATGACCATCGACGATGGAAGGCCGCTTAGCGAGGCGTGAAGGCTCGGCTTGTCACGCAGGAAGCGCGCGAGGAACCGCGGCAGGAAACCATTGCCAAGCGCCGGCATCGCCGCAATGCGCAGGGTCCCAGCCGACTGCCTTGCTATTTCTTCGGCGACGGCCGCGATCCGGTTCAGCCCGACGAAGGCCCGTTCGACTTCCTTCCACAGCGTGACGGCTTCCTGAGTGGGATTGATCTGATTGCCGCGGCGATCAAAGAGCCGAAGCTTCGTTGTGTATTCCAGATCGCGGATCAACCGGCTGACCGCCGGTTGAGTGATCGACATGAGTTCTGCCGCCGTCGTCATCTGGCCGGTCAGCATGACAGCCCTGAAAGCCTCGACCTGTCTGAGATTCACATCGGCCTCCATAACATTTGCTTATTCTCATGCCGAATTTTCGAATTTGACGTCATGGATCCCCCATGCAAATTTCGTTGTCAAGCGAGGGCACTCCATTGGCTGGCTGAGGACTTTAGACAGGGTCCGGCTGGCGGCGGCACCTTCTCATCACAATCGAAAACCTTAAGAACCGGCGCTCCATCGGGCGCCGAAACGATGACGCATGCAAACATGCGCAGGGAACCGAAAGGCTGAATTGGTGGGTTACTTGCAGCTCATGGGCTTTAGCCCCGAAGGGTGGGGATACGATATGCTGGCGGCGACCGGCATGACGGTCTCGGTCGCAATCAGCGGGTTTCTTGCCGGCGGCATCCTGGGATGCCTCGGCGCGGCGGCGACGTTCTCGCGGTTCGCCGCGCTGCGTTTCGTCGCTGCGTCCTATACGACCGTGCTTCGCGGCATTCCCGACCTGCTCGTCATCTACCTCTTCTATTTCGGTTCGAGCTCGGTCATCTCAACGGTAGCGGCGATGTTCGGCACCCAGGGTTTCGTGGGCGCACCGGCCTTTCTGACCGGAACACTTGCGATCGGTGTCGTTTCCGGCGCCTACCAGACGCAAGTGCTGCGAGGAGCGGTTCTGGCCCTTTCCAAGGGCGAGATCGAGGCAGGCCGGGCCTATGGCATGCCGCCATTCCTGCTTTTTCGTCGCATCGTCCTGCCACAGGCCGCCCGTTTCGCGATACCCGGTATCGGCAATGTCTGGCAGCTGGTGCTGAAAGAATCCGCACTGATTTCGGTGATCGGGCTGGTGGAACTGATGCGCCAGGCCCAGATCGGCGCCGGATCCACCCGCCAGCCGTTCAGCTTCTACCTGACGGCGGCAGCGCTCTATCTGACGATCACCTTTGTCTCCGGCCGCGGGTTCCGTATCGCGGAACAGCGTGCAATGCGCGGTGTGAGGAGAGCTGTGTGATGGCGCTCGACCTTTCTTTCCTCGCGGACACTTTCCTGGCGCTTCTGACAGGCATCCCATTGGCGCTTCAGCTCGCAGCAACGTCCATCATCGCCGGCGGCATCCTTGCCTTCGGCCTCGCACTGATGCGGGTATCCGGGAGATGGTGGCTCGATGGACCGGCGCAGATCTACATCTTCATCTTCCGCGGAACCCCACTCCTCGTGCAGATCTACATCATCTATTACGGCCTCAGCCAGTTCGAGGCCCTACGCCACAGCTTCGCGTGGCCGTTCTTGCGGGAGGCCTATTGGTGCGCCGTCATCGCGCTTGCGCTCAACACCGCAGCCTATAGCGCGGAAATCATCCGCGGTGGCCTGATCTCGGTTCCTGCCGGCCAGGTGGAGGCGGCGCGCGCCTGCGGGATGTCGAACACGACGCTGTTCCGGCGCATCGTGCTTCCGCTCGCCCTGCGGCAGATGCTGCCCGCCTATAGCAACGAAATCATCCTGATGACGAAGTCGACGGCACTCGCCTCGACGATCACGCTGATGGAGATCACCGGCATCGCCGCCAAGCTCATCTCGGCAAGCTATCGCCCCGTCGAAATCTTCATCTGCGCCGGCGCCATCTATCTCGCCATCAACTTCATCGTCGCACGGCTGTTCGCTGGCCTGGAATACGTCTCGACGCCCGAGCGGCGAACCCCGCTTGCGACACCTGGCGTCCCGGAAACACGGAAGGAATGTCATGTCTGATCATGGAAGTGTACCGGCCGTTGAACTGTCGGGAATCCGCAAAAGCTACGGCCCGCTGGAAGTTCTGCACGGCATCTCGCTCACTGCCAACGAGGGTGACGTGATCTCCATTCTGGGCTCATCGGGATCCGGGAAGTCGACCCTGCTTCGTTGCATAAACATGCTCGAAGTTCCCAACGCCGGCTCGGTCGCGATCCATGGTGAAACCATCCGGATCCATCAACGCCAAGATGTGACGCCGCGCCCGGAAGACAGCCAGCAGGTCAACCGTTTGCGGGCCAAGGCCGCGATGGTGTTCCAGTCATTCAACCTCTGGTCCCATCTGACCATTCTCGAAAACCTGATCGAGGCCCCGGTGCACGTGCAAAAGCGGGACCGCAAGCAATGTCTGGCGGAGGCGGAAGCCCTGCTGGAGCGTGTCGGCATTGCCGACAAACGCCATCACTATCCCGTCCATCTCTCCGGCGGCCAGCAGCAGCGTGCGGCCATTGCCCGCGCATTGGCGATGCGACCGAGCGTAATGCTGTTCGACGAACCGACATCGGCGCTCGACCCCGAACTGGTCGGCGAAGTGCTGAAGGTCATGCGCGACCTGGCGGCGGAGGGGCGCACCATGCTGATCGTCACCCATGAGATGGCGTTTGCCCGCGACGTGTCGACCCGCACGGTCTTTATCCATCAGGGCGTCATCGAAGAAGACGGCCCGCCAGCCGAAGTCTTTTCCAACCCGCGTTCCGACCGGTTCCGGCAGTTCATTTCACGGGAGGAAAGTGCCGCCCCCTAGAGCATTTAAGGAAAGGCGGCGGCAATGCCTGAGCGGATCTACCGTCGACAGAAATACCAACCAGAAAACACATAAGAGGTGAACTGATGAAAGTGCATACGATCCTGACAACTCTCCTTGTTGCGTTTGGCGGAACCGCCGCGGCCCAGGACAAGGTGCTGACGATCGCAACCGAGGGCGCCTATGCACCGTGGAACTTTTCCGGGCCCAACGGCACGCTCGACGGCTTCGAGATTGATCTCGCCAAGGTGCTTTGCGAGCGCATGAAGGTGAAGTGCGAGATCGTCGCCCAGAACTGGGACGGCATCATCCCGTCGCTGACGGCGAGGAAATACGACGCGATCATGGCCGGCATGAGCATCACGCCCAAGCGTGAGGAAGTGATCGCCTTTTCAACCCCCTATGCCGCGGGCATCAACGCGTTCGCCGTCGCCGCCGACAGCCGGCTTGCCGAAATGCCGGGCACGGGCGAGAGCTACTCGCTGGATAGCCAGGCGGACGAGGCCAAGGCTCATATCGACGAAATCGCCAAACTGCTCGACGGCAAGGCCGTGGGCGTACAGGGGTCGACGACGGCATCGGCATTCATGGAGAGCTATTTCAAGGATGCGGCCGACATCAAGGAATACAAGTCGACGGAAGAGCACAACTTCGACCTGGTGAACGGCCGGGTCGATGCCGTGCTCGCCAACGCGACGGTTCTTACGGAGTCGCTGGCAAAGCCGGACATGCAAGGTGCGAAGATATCCGGCCCCCTCTTTTCCGGTGGCATCTTCGGCTTCATCGCCGTCGGGTTGCGCAAGGAAGACACCGCACTGAAGATGCAATTCGACGAAGCGATCGAGGGCGCGCTTGCTGACGGGACCGTGAAGGAGCTGTCGATGAAGTGGTTCAAGATCGACATCACCCCCCGGCTCTGACGGACCCGAACCGGGTGCGGCGGCCTTAGCCGCACCCAACTCGCTGACAATATCGAGAATACTTCATGGCACTTCTGGACGAATGCGAGATGGCCGTCGTGGGCGGCGGCCTCGTCGGCGCAGCATTGGCCTGGGGCCTTGCGCGGTCCGGCACCCAAACCATGGTACTGGACGGTGAGGACCTGGATCTTAGAGCATCGCGCGCCAACTTTGCGCTGATCTGGGTGCAGGGCAAAGGTTTGGGCGCGCCGGATTATGCGCATTGGTCGAAGGCTTCGGCCGAGCTCTGGCCCGAATTCGCGCAGACGCTTGCCGCCGATACCGGCATCGACGTGGCCTTGAGCCAGCGCGGTGGCTTTTCCTTCGCGCTGTCGGCTGAAGAACTCAGAGACTGGCGAAGTGAGCTCGAAACCATCGCCGCGCAATCCATCGGAGAACCCGCCCCCTATGAAATACTCGAGCCGCAAGCCCTTCGTGCACGCCTTCCCCTGATCGGCCGGGATGTCGTCGGTGCGATCTATTCGCCGAGCGATGGCCATGTGAACTCGCTTCGGCTCTTTCGCGCCCTTCATGCGGCCATGAAACATCGTGGCGTCGACTATCGCGCCTATCATCGTGTGGACCACATCGAACCGATAGAGGGAGGTTTTCGCCTGACGGGCGAATGGGGTGCCGTGCGCGCGCGCCGCATCATCCTTGCCGCTGGTGTGGACAATGAGCGCCTCGCACCCATGGTCGGCCTTCGCGCGCCGCTCAAGCGCAGCAAAGGCCAGATTCTGGTGACCGAGAAATGCGCGCCGTTTTTCAGCTTTGCATCGACGACCATCCGCCAGGCCGACGAAGGTGGCGTGATGATCGGTGACAGCGAAGAGTGCACTAGTTCTGCCTTAACCACCAATCAGGATATCACCGCCGTGCTGGCAAGCCGCGCGATCCGTGTTTTCCCGACGCTAGCCGACGCCAACGTCGTCAGAAGCTGGACCGGATTTCGCGTCAAGACCCAAGACGGCTTGCCGATCTACGAACAGTCTTTGACCCATCCGGGTGCCTTCATCGCCATCTGCCATTCCGGCGTGACGCTTGCCGCCAATCATGCGCTCGCCGTGGCCCCGCAAATCGCGGACGGCGCGCTCTCAAGCGCCCTGTCTCCCTTTCATTCGCGGAGGTTCGATGCTCCTAAGAACGTGTGAAATCACCGACAAACTATCCTTCACCTTCGACGGCGAGACGCACTGGGCCGAGCGCGGCGATACGCTGGCACTCGCGCTTCTGGCAGCCGGCGTCGACGTCTTCCGCAAGAGCGCCGTCGGCGGCGTCCCGCGCGCGCCCTATTGCCTGATGGGTGTCTGCTTCGAGTGCCTGGTGACGGTCGACGGTGTGCAGAACCGGCAAAGCTGCCTGATTGAAGTGCATGAAGGCATGGTCGTTGCGAGCCAACAGGGTGCACGCACTTTGACGGAAAGCGAGTGCAAATGAGCGCACATACCGTCACCCATGCCGAGCAGTTGGCGGCACGTTACGATCTCGTGGTCGTCGGTGCCGGCCCCGGGGGTCTCTCGGCCGCAATGGAAGCCTCGACCGCCGGGGCTCGTGTGCTCGTCGTTGACGAAAATCCCGGCCTCGGCGGGCAGATCTATCGCGCAATCACCCGCAACACGCCAGAGCGGCAACCGTTCCTCGGCGAGGATTACTGGAAGGGCAGTTCGATCGCCGCAGTCTTCCTGGACATGGCGGTGGATTATGCACCATCGACCACGGTCTGGGATCTTGTGCCTGCCGTTGGAGCCAGGGCCTGCGATAACGCAGTGGTGGGTCTGACGATCGGCGGGACGACCCGCAGGATTGAGGCGCGAGCCGTCATCCTTGCAACCGGCGCCATGGAGCGGCCGATGCCGGTGTTGGGCTGGACGCTGCCCGGCGTGATGACCGCGGGTGCGGCGCAGATTGCCCTCAAATCCATCGCGGGCATCCCGAAGGGCAGGATCGTTCTGGCCGGTTGCGGCCCGCTTCTCTATCTGCTCGCAGCGCAGCTACTGGATGCCGGCGCAGATATAACCGCTCTCGTCGACACCACCGACAAACGACAGCGGCTACCGGCGCTGCGCCATCTGCCTGACTTCCTGCGCTCACCCTATGTCGCAAAGGGACTGGCTCTTCTCATCAAGGTCCGCAGGCGAATTCGGATCATAGCGAACGTCTCGCAGCTGTCGATCATCGGCACGGACAAATTGCAATGCGTGGCCTTTCGCGCCGGCGAACGCCAGCAGACGATCGCCGCCGACTGCGTGCTCTTGCACCAGGGCGTCATTCCGAACATCAACCTTGCGAGCGCTGCCGGTTGCGCAATCGAATGGAACGATCGGCAGCGTGCCTTCCAGCCGCAGACGGATCGTCAGGGGCGCACGACCGCCACGGGAATTTTTGTCGCCGGCGATGGTGCCTTCATCGGTGGCGCCCAGCATGCCGCGGTCAGCGGACGGATCGCAGCGCATGCCGCCCTGTCCGACCTTGGCCTGCGCATACAAAGCGGGGCAGACGACAGGGCCATTCAGCTGGAAGCGGAGCGTCAAACATATCTTCGCGGCAGAGACTTTCTCGATGTGTTTTATCGACCGGCGCAGCAATTTCGAGCACCGCAGGATGAAGCCACCATCGTCTGCCGCTGTGAAGAGGTGAGCGCCGCAGTGCTGCGCCAGGCGATCGCCCTTGGCCCACCGGGCCCAAACCAGCTCAAGACGTTCACGCGTTGCGGCATGGGGCCCTGTCAGGGGCGCCTCTGCGCCTCCACCGTCACGGAGATGATGGCGGCGGAACGAGGCGTCAGCCCAAGCGAGATCGGCACTTATCGCCTGCGCGCGCCGGTCAAGCCGCTTCGCCTTAGCGAACTCGCGGCCCTTCCCCAAACCCGAGATGCGGTGATCGCCGTGACCGGCCGCGTCCCCGACGAACCGAGCACGTTACAAACAAAGAAAGGCAATGCCCCATGACCAAACGCCACCTCCCCACCCCGATCATGCATCGCGTCGTCGAGCACAATGGCCTTGTGTTCGTCGGTGGCACGACCTGCGACGACGAAAGCCTCGACATGTCAGGACAGACCGAGGAGATCCTGGCGAAGATCGAGAGCTATCTGGCGCAAGCCGGGTCGGACAAGACAAAGCTGCTGTCGGCAACGATCTTCATCACCGACATGAACCTCAAGCCTGAGATGGACGCAGTCTGGAAGAACTGGCTGGCACCGGAGACCTTTCCGGTACGCGCAACCGTCGGCGTTGCTGATCTCGGCGGCGACGCCAAGATCGAGATCGTGGTCACGGCACATCGGTAACTCATCCGACCATCTTCACACTCCGGGGTCCGTCAAACCGATAAGACGGACCCGACGCAATGATCGCAATGTGCCCGGTGAAGAGAACCGCTTTCAACAAGAACAAAATCCGCCGGGACACGCGACTTCTCGTCAACGGCGATGCCTACCCCGAGATCATCCGGAAGACCAAACGGTCACGACTTGAGGCGCACGTCAGCAGTGTCTCCCTGATAACGATTGAGACCGATTTCCATGTGGGTCGCCCTGCGATGGATTTCCGACATAACCGGCTCGAAAATCTTGTTGCGGCGCTCGAGGTCGGCATGTTCGGCAAGGTAAGCCGGCACCAGTTCGGCAATCTCATTGAAGACGGATTGTTCGTCGATCGTGGTCAGACGCCCATCCTGCACCACGATCCGGCCGGCGACCATCACGATCTCGATCGAGGAGCCGTTTTCCGAATAGACCAGATGCTTTGCGACGTCGTTGAGCGGCATGAAGGGATAGCTGCTGAGATCAAGGATCAGGAGATCTGCCGCCTTGCCGACCTCGATCGAGCCAGTCACCTGTTCCAGCAAGGCCGTCCTCGCGCCGCCGATGGTCGCCATGGCGAGAATCTCGTCCGCTGCCACCCACCTCTCATAGTCGGGCCCGGCGGCGCTGTGGACGAGGCCGGCGACGCGCATGACATCGAAAATGCGCGCTGTATCGTTCGAAGAGACGCCGTCGGTACCAAGGCCGATCGACACCCCGGCATCGAGCAGGCGGCGGATCGGCGCAATGCCGGCGCCAAGCTTCAGGTTCGAGACGGCATTGTGGGCGACCGAGACCCCTGCCTCCCCCATCAGCCGCATGTCCTCGTCGCTCACCCAGACCGAATGCGCGATCGTCGTGTTGCGTTTTAAAAGACCGAGATCATACATGTAGGCGATCAGGGATTTGCCATGCAGCATGTGGCCGGTCACGGCTTGGGTCTTGGTTTCGAGAATATGCGTGTGGAACGGAACGTGCTTTTCGACCGCAAGATCCATGCACGCCGCCATGAGATCCGGCGAACAGCGCTGCGGCGCGGAGGGGGCGATCATGAAATGCAGCCGGCCCGATCTGCCGTGCAGGCTGGAGAAAGCCGACCTGCAATAATCCATGTAGCCATCGGCAGTTATCGGCGGGCCAAAATCGAGAAGGGCCTGCAACTCGGGCGGCATCACCTCGCGGGCAAAGGGCAGCGCATCGAGTGTGTGGACGTTCATCACGGCACTCGAGACATTGGCGCGAATGCCGGCATCGTCATAGGCGCGAAAGACGGTTGAAAGGCGATCGAGATCATGCCGAGGCGGATCAAAGAAATCGTCGCAGAAGGTGGTGACGCCGTTGCGCAGCGATTCCATGGCCAAGAGCAGGCTGCGCAGATAAAGCAGCCGTTCGCCGATCGGGTCGTTCATCAGCAGCGGATAGGCATAGAGCAGCCAGATTTCGAGCGGCATGCGCTCGTAGCGGCCCCGAAGGAAGGTCTCGCTGGAATGGGTGTGGGCATTCACAAGCCCGGGCATCACCAGCTTGCCCCGTCCCTCAATGATATGTGCGCCAGGGCCGGCCGAGAGGCCGTCACCGATGGCCTTGATGGTCTCGCCCTCAATCAGCACGTCGCCGGCAAATGGCGCTGCGCCATGGCTGCCATCCATCGCCACGATCGTCGCGTTGCGGATCAGGATTTCACTCATGGCAGGTTTTCCAGTGAATTCAGGAGAAGATCATAATAGGCGACTGGGTCGCCGTCCGTGACATAGAAGACATTCCTCGGCCGGTCGGTGATCTGCCACCAGTCGGCGACCGTCATGCCAGATGTCAGCGTGCCGTTGAGTTCGACGGAGACGTTGATCTGCCGTCCTGAAAACATCTCCGGCGCCAGCATGAAGGCCGGCACGCACGGCCCATGCAGCGGCGCACCTTCCCAGCCGTATTTCCTGAGGTCGAAGGCTTCGGAGAACTCCAGCATTTCGGCCGTCGCCACGCCGCAGCGGTTTCCAAGTGCCCGCATGGCGCCGAGACGCTCCTGTGTCGAGCGCATCCTGTGCGTCACGTCGAGCGGCAGGAGCGTGGTCCTGATGCCGGCCCTCAGCACGATGTCAGCGGCCTCGGGATCGACATAGCAGTTGAATTCCGCCGTCGGCGTGATGTTGCCGACTTCGAAATAGGCGCCGAGCATGGCGACGACCTCGTGGATCTTGCCGGCTATGTCGGGCGCCTTGCGCAAGGCCATGGCGAGATTGGTCACCGGCGACAGCGAGCATATCGTGATCTTGCCGGGGTTGGCGCGCACGGTATCGATAATGAAATCGACGCCGTGCTTTTCCTGCGGCCCGATCTTCGGCTGCGGCAGGTCCGGGCCGTCAAGGCCGGTCGGTCCATGCACGTGCTCGGCCATGACAAGCGGGCGGATGATCGGATGCGGGCAACCCGCGAAGACGGGAATATCCGGCCGGCCGGCCAGTTCCATCAGCTTCAGGCAGTTGGCGATCGTGTGATCGAGGTTGATGTTGCCGGCCGTGGCTACCAGCCCGAGAACGTCGAAGGCCCGTCGCTGGCCGAGGATCATCAGAATGGCAGCCGCCTGGTCCTGACCAGGATCGGTGAGGATGATAAGCTTGCGTGTCATGCCGTCACCTTGCCGGGAGCGCCGCCATCGAGCCACGCGTAAAGCTCCCAGGTCTCGCCATCAGGCCCGTAGAGATAGAGGCACCGGGCGTTCCACGGGTAGTCGGCCGGGGGATTTATGAAGGTCACGCCGTCTTTTGCGAGATCCGCATAAAGGACATCGATATCCGCGGGACTGTCGAGCCGTACCGCCACGAGCACCGCCGATGCCGATCCCTTGGGCACGTGTACATCGGCATGTTTCTCGATATGCGACCGCTCCCACAGCGCGAGCGTCAGCCCCGCACCGGTGAAATCGGCAAAGCCGGGTGCGCGGTGCCTGAGTTCGAAGCCGAGCTTCTGCGTATAGAAGCGGATCGACGCCTCGAGGTCGGTGACCAGGATGCAGACATCCTGGATCGGATGGCGTTGCGCGAACGTCATGGTGCCTCCCTATTGATCCCTAAGCTCGGCGAAGGAACTGGCGGCCTTCGCACCGCCCCGCAGCTTGCCGGAGAGCCAGACGCCGAAGACGGTCGCGAGATAGGGCAACGCCTGCAGGAGATCGTGCGGGATCTTGTCGCCGAACATGAGCTGCGCCCGGATACCGAGCGCGCCGACGACGGCGAAGAAGAGCGCAGCGAAGGTGGCCCCCACCGGATGGGAAGCGCCGAAGATGACCGCGGCGAACGCCATAAATCCGCGACCCGCCGTCATGCCCTGGGCGAAGAATTGCAGGCTGCCGGCGGCAAGTTCCGCCCCACCGATTGCGCACAGCGCCCCGCCAATCGCCAGCGCCACGAGGCGCATGCGCGAGGGATTGGCCCCGACGCTGCGGGCAGCGAAGGGATGCTCGCCACAGGCGGCGAGCCGGAGACCGAAGCGCGTGCGACGCAGCAGCACCCACATGCCGAAGACCACGAACGGCATGGCGGCGACCGCGATCGACAGCACGCCATAGGCTCCGAAGGTGGGCCCGAGCTTCGGAATGCCGAACGGTGCGGTCACGCTCGCCTGGCTTCCGAAGATCGACTGAACGGCGAGCGCCGTGCCACCGACGCCAAGGCCCGTCAGGCCGAGGCCGGCGATGATCGGATTGGCCTTGAGCCTGTCGATGACGAACCAGAGGAGGACGGAGGCGAGCACGCAGATGAGGATGGCGATGAGCATGGCAGCGAGGATGGAATTGGTCAGGATGATGCCGACGATCGTGGCGCAGGCACCGATGATCATCAGGCCCTCGAGACCGAGGTTCCACACCCCTGCCCGCTGCGCAATGACGCCGGCGAGGGTGACATAGATCAGCGGCGTACCGGAACGCAGGATGGCGATGATGATCTCGTTCATGATGGGCGCCCTCCGAGACGCAGCACCTTGTCGACGAACTTCGACCTTGCCGTGATGAACAGCGCGATCGCCGCATTGATGATGTCGATCGCGGCGGCCGGCAGCCCGGCCATGATCGGCAGATAAAGCGCCGCCGAGGCAAGGCCGCCGAAGAACACCGCCGCCGCCGCAGTGCCGACCACGGAGAGATTGGCGACAAGCGCGATCAGGATCGCCGTGAAGCCGTGGGCAGGCAGGAACCCGGATGCGATGCGGCCGTTCGGCCCCATGAACTCGATGGTTCCGGCGAGACCCGCCAGTGCGCCCGAGATGATGAAGCTCGAAAGACCCAGTTTCCACAGCCGCGCGCCCTGCCACTCCACCATCGTGCCGTTGCGGCCGGCAAGGCTCGCAAGAACCCCGAAGGCCGTGCGGTTGACCAGGAGCCACATCAAAATGCCGACGGCGGCCGCGATGGCGATGATGGTTGGGGACAGGCCGAGCGAGTCCGAGATGCGGTAGGCCGCGTCGAGCGGGCGACTTGATGCCTGCTGACCGGATCCCGAAGGATCCTTGAGCGGTCCCGAGGTGACATAGACCAGAAGCAGGCCGGCCATGAAGTTTCCCATCAGCGTGGTGATCACCTCGTCAGTACCAGACCGTAATCTCAGGAGCCCCGGCCAGAGCGCCCAGAGGGCGCCTCCCAGCATGCCGGCGATGATGAGCGCCGGGATAACGAGGAAAGCCGGCCCGCCCTTGAACGCCTCGGCGGCGAACGCGGCGCAGATCGCGCCGACATAGAACTGGCCCTGGGCGCCGATGTTGAAGAAACCCGCCCGGAAGGAAATCCCGACGCCTACGGCCGTGACGAACAGTGGCAGCGCCCATCTGAGGCTCTGTTCGATCGCACCGCTGCGCAGGAAGGCGCCATCGACTACCGCCCAGAGCATGGCCCCCGCGTTGTAGCCGGCAAACTGGAACACCAGAGAGCACAGGATGAGCGCGAAGGCCACGAAGATCAGGCTGCGGGCAACCGTGATGAAACTGTCTTTCATGCGCTTACCCTCGCAGCCGCATCGGTCATGGCTGCGCCCACCGACGCGATGTCGAAGGGCGCGCGGAATTCGCCGTTCACACGCCCCGACAGCATCACCACCACACGGTCGGAGATGTCGAACAGCTCGTCGAGATCAGATGAAATCAAGAGGATGGCGGCGCCGCGATCGCGCGCCTGCCGGAGCGCCTGCCACACGAAGGCAGTGGCACCGATGTCGAGACCACGCGTCGGCTGAGCCGCGATGATCAGCCTGGCATCGCGATCGACCTCGCGCGCAAGGATCACCTTCTGGGCATTGCCACCCGACAACGACCCCGCCTTCTGCGCTGAATTGTGGTAGTGGACACTCCATTCCCTAAGCGACCGGTCGCAGGTTTCGCGCACCGCAGAGGGGCGGATCACCTTGAGCAGGCTTCCCTGCAGCAACTCCCTTGCGCTCCAGTTCTGCCAGAGCGAACTCGTGAGGCTGAGACCTTCGACATTGCGCTCGAAGGGAATGATCCTGAGACCAATCGCGCGACGGGCGGCGAGCGGTTTGCCGGTCACATCACGGCCTGCAAGCACGATCGAACCGCCGGCAAGATCGGCAAGGGCGGAAATCGCGCGCACCAGTGTCTTTTGTCCGTTCCCCTCCACGCCGGCTATGCCGACGATTTCGCCTGGGCGAATGTCCAGATCGATGCCATCGAGCGCGATGCCCTCACTGTCCGGCCGTGTCGAGACGGCCTTCATGGACAGCACGCTCGGACCTCTCGCGTTCTCCGGATGACCTGCGCCCTCGCCTGCGGGCGATTTCGACCCGACCAGCGCGTCACGCTCATGCCGGTCGAGCGTCTTAGCAATCGCATCGCCGACGATCAGGTTGGCGAGCCTCTCGGCCGAAACCTCGGCAATCGGAAGCGGCCCCTCGACCTTTCGGCCGCCGCGCAACACCGTGACCGTATCGGCGATGCCGAGCACCTCGCGAATCTTGTGCAGGATGAGGATGACGGTAACGCCGCGCTCCTTGAGACGACGGACACGAGCAAACAGCATGTCTATGCCTGAGGGAGAGAGCACTGCGGTCGGCTCATCGAGGATGAGCACGCGCGCATCCATGACAAGCGCCCTTGCGATCTCGATGCCCTGCTGGGTCTCGATCGGCAGGTCGCGGATCCGCCTGTTCAAATCAACGTGGACGTCGAGACCGGCGAGATGGGTCCGCCATTTTTCCGCAAGCCCCTTGCGGCTGTAGATGCCACCTTTGCCAGTGGCGCCGAACTCCATGGTCTCGGCAACGGTAAAGGACGGCGGCAGGGCAAAGCTCTGATGAACCAGCTCAACGCCCGCAGCCCGGCTCTGGCTGACCTGGCCGGTGCGGATTTCCTGGCCCATCACGTCGACCGCGCCGGCGGTCGGCTGAACAAGTCCCGCAGCGACGCGGGCGAAAGTTGTCTTGCCGGCGCCGTTCTGGCCCACGACCGCGTGGATCTGGCCGGGAACAAACGAAACGGCAACGTCCGACAGTGCAGTCACGTCTCCGAATTTCACGGTGACATCCCGGCACTCCAGCGCAGGCTTCGGAAGGTTGGACATCAAAAGGTTCCCATCGAGAGCGAAGGCTCACGGACCGTCAACAGGAAGGAAGACGATCCGCGAGCGTCCGGCGGCCCTCCCCGAAGGCAAAGGCCGATGCCGGTTTTTCGTCAAGGCTCCGGTGCCGACCCTGCGGCCGGCGCCGGAGGCTCAGAGTGTGGTATTGAATGGAACCTTGATGGAGCCATCAAGAATACCGGCACGCGCCTTTTCGACCTCGACAAGCGCTTCCTTCGCCCTGGCATTCAGCTCAGCCGGCCCCTGTTCCGCGAAGACCGGCGAGGGAATGAAGTCGATGACGCCGGTGCCAAGGCCCGTATGCTCGTGCGTGCCGCCCTTCCATTCAGGACCGACGGCCTTCGTTGCCTCGTTGTAGAGCGAGACGCCGAAATCGAGGCCGACGATGGAGATAAGCGACTTCGGACCGAGTGCGTACTGTCCCGGAGCAAGGCAGCTCACCATGCGGCCTTCCTTTTCGTTGGCTGCGGCGATAATGCCGCCGTCGGTGGCCGCCGCGTCCGTCTGAATGTAGTCGATGCCGTCATTGTACATCTGGGTAGCGATTTCCTGGCCCTTTGCAGGATCCTGGAACGAGCCGGCAAAAGCGGCGATGACGCTGGCGTCCGGCTTGATCGAGTGGACGCCGGCTTTGAACGCGTTGAAATCGGCGTTGAGCGGCGGGATCGAAACACCTCCGATGAAGCCTGTCTTGCCCGTCGTTGTCATCTTGGCCGCAAAGACGCCAGAGAGATAGCAGCCGAGATAGTAGTCGTAGGACACCGTGACTACGTTCGGGATCGCCGGCTCGAAGGGGTCGGCGAACAGCTGGATCCATTTGGTACCGGGATAGGACGGCGCCAGCGCCTTGAAGGGCTCGGCCACTTCGTTGAAGGTGGAGATGATGATCGCAGCACCTGCGTCGCCGAGCGTGCGGTAGATGGTCTCGTAGGTCGCGGGGTCCTGCGCGTAGACGGCGCGGTATTCAAAACCCTTCTCTTCCGACAGCTGCTTGAGCTTGGCGATCATCTGATCGACCGGGCCGTTGTCGCCGGCGGCCTGCGTGTGGACCAGTGCGACCAGCCCGCCGGACGCCATGGCAAATTCGGGCACGATGCTGGCGGCAAGACCGAGCGCTGCGGCGCCCGCGCTCGCCTGCAGGAATGTGCGACGGTGCATTATGTGTTGTGAAGCCTTGTCAGTCATGATTGTTCCCTCTTTTGTTGATTGTCTTGTGTCATGCGCATTCCGACACGCGCGGGCAATGCCGACGCGTGCCTGGTCGTCTCAAAGCGGCGGCGAATAGGATGCAGGGTTCATGATCATCACCTCCTGCTTCTGGATCGCATCGAGCGCCCAGACCTCGGAGATGAATCTTTGCCAATCCGGATCGGCGTACATGGCCGAGCGGCGCGCCTCGCGATCCGCAAGGCTGTCGTAGGCCCACATCAGAACGGTGGTGTGAAGCGTACCGAGTTCCGAAACGTAGAGGCCGACGAATTTGTTGAGATGGCGTTTCTGCACAGGGAGGCCATCGGCCTCATATTTCTTCATCCACTTGTCGACCGTGCCTGGTTTGAAGGTGTAGGTGCGGTGTTCGAGGATCATCGGATCACTCCCTTAGGTGTTCAGGATCAATTCGGCGCATTTCTCGCCGATCATGATGGCGGGCGCGTTGGTGTTGCCGCTCGAGATGATCGGCATGATCGAGGCGTCGGCGACACGCAGACCCTCGATGCCATGGACCTTGAGCTGCGCATCCACCACCGCCATCGGATCGTTGCCCATCTTGGCGGTGCCAACAGGATGGAACGTCGTCATGGCCGTTGCGCGCAGCCAGCGGGTCAGCCCGGCATCGTCGAGCGCTTCCGGCCCGGGCGCCAGTTCCTTGCCGCGAAAGCGGTCGAATGCCTTCTGGCCGACGATGTCGCGCGTCAGCCGGATGCCGTCGATCATCGTGCGGATGTCGAAATCGGACTGGAGGTAGTTCGCCTGGATCCTCGGCTTGTCGGTTGGGTTCGCCGACCGCAGCGTAATTTCGCCGCGGCTCGCCGGATTGACAGGCCCGACGCGGATTGTGAAGCCGTGATCGGCCTCCACCGCCCGCTTCTTGGCGAAGGGGTTGGGGAAATGCAGATTGGCGGTCTTTTCCAGCGCCGGCATGAAATGCAGCTGGATGTCGGGCGAGACCAGACCGTCGTTCGAGCGAATGAAGGCACCGGCCTCGTAAGGAAACGTCGTCGTGATACCCTCGCCGAACAGCATCCCTTGCGCGACGGCAGGAATGAGCTTGTCGGCGCGCAGGTCGCCGAACAGCGTCACCGGCTCACGGCATTCCCAGCTCATGACGCAGTCGACGTGGTCCTGCAGGTTCTTGCCGACACCGGGAAGATCGAGCACCGGGTTGATGCCGAGCGCGCGCAGCTCGTCGGCCGGTCCGATGCCGGAAAGCAGCAGCGCCTTGGGCGAATTGACGACGCCCGCAGACAGGATGACTTCGCGCCCGGCGCGTGCGAGGCCGGGCCTGCCATCCTTCAAATATCCGACGCCGCATGCCCGGCCCCCCTCGATGAGGACACGCGTCGTTTCGGCGCCCGTCAGCACGGTCAGGTTCTTTCGTCCGAGCGCCGGGCGCAGGAATGCCCAGGATGTGGACCAGCGCTTGCCCTTGCGGATGGTGAAATCGTAGCGGCCGAACCCTTCCTGGGTGGCGCCGTTGAAGTCGTCATTCTCTGGATAGCCGGCCTGCAGGCCCGCCTCGCAGAACACGTCCATCAGCGGATTATGGCCACGGGCACGGCAGACGGTGAGTTCGCCGTCCGTGCTGTGAAACGCGTCATCGCGCTCGATGTGCGTCTCAGAGCGCCGGAAAGCCGGCAGCACGTCTTCATAGGACCAGCCGGGTGAGCCGAGCTGCGCCCAGCGATCATAGTCGTGGCGATTGCCGCGCACGTAGATCATGCCGTTGATGGTCGAGGTCCCGCCGAGAACCTTGCCGCGCGGCCAATAGAGGGAGCGGCCGTTGAGATAGGGCTCCGGTTCCGTGTGATAGTGCCAGTTGTAGATGCCCGAATGGAAGAGCTTGCCCATCAGCATCGGTAACCGAAAAAGCGGATTGCGGTCCTTGCCACCAGCCTCGATCAAAAGCACGCGGTTGGCCGGGTTCTTCGACAGGCGGTTCGCAAGAACGCAACCGGCCGAACCCGCGCCAACGATGATAAAGTCATATTCCGGGGTAGACGCCATGGTTCACCATGCGATGGGACGGCCGCCCATCGCCTCCAGATAGAGATTGCAGAGAAGGAAGGGATTCTCCCGGCCAAGCACCTTGTCGGCGAAAGCGGGATGCTCTCGCTCGATGCAGGCGACATTGCCGGTGCGGCCCTCGCGAATGCCGGTTTGGGCGAAGATATCGGCCGCAGCCGCACCGAAACCGAGAAAGACGATCGGCTCGCCCCGCGCTAGAAGCATTTCGACCACACGCAGCATCAAGGGCCGCCAGAACGGAAGATGTCCGCGCGACTGATGCGGATCGATATCGACGCGAAATCGGGATAGCGTCAGGGATGCGTTGAGCAGCAGCACGCCCTCGCCCACCCAGCGGTCGGCGATTGCGTCTGGCGCCTCGAACGCGCCGGCAGGGTCGCACAACAGGCGCCGCACATCGGGCCAGCGACCGAAGTCTTCGCTAAGGCTCTCGTCACCGAGCCGCGCGGCCGCGATGAGCTGCATATAGGCGCGGATGCTCTTCGAGAACATCTTGTCCAGCTCGACCCACGCGGCAAGATTGCCGGCCTCGAAGGCTCGGCCCGTTGCGAAACCTGGCTCCGGATAGGGATCCTGACCGAGGATCATGCAGCGCACGCCGTCGGGAGCGATCCCATCGAAGGCCGCAAGAGCATGCGCACCCTTCGGCTGCCCGGGAAAGGTCTTGCCGCGACGCGCGGGAAAAATCGGCTCCCAGGATTCGAAATCGAGACCGGCATCGACCCGATCGAAATCATCGCCGATGGGTCCGAGCGCATCCTGCCAGACATCAGGCAGATCGGCCTCCCAGCCGGCCAGCGTTTCCGCCATCGCCTCCCTCAGTCGTCCCGACATCACACCGCCCCTCCAACCTGCTGAACGAGAGACTAGACAAAAGCTGACCAAAGTGTCAACTTTCATGAACGCAAAAAATGACTATGTCGTCAGGTTTTTTTGACCAGATCGTCAACTTTTTTTGCAAAGGGCGATGCGCTTGCATTTTGCCGGAAAACTCGGAAATTGCGGAAACGGTCTCGCCGCCACGCATGATTGTCTGGTAGGGAGCGGCGGCGAGATGGAGGCGAGATCGCATGGCAAGGGCAGCACGAGATCCGGAGGAGCGTATACGCGCACGCAATATGCGCCTCATCATCAAGGCCGGGATCGAGATATTCGCGCGTAAGGGCTTCGACGGCACACGCATCGCCGAGATCGCCGAGGCCTCGGGCCTGCCCAAGGCCAACGTCTATTACTACTTCTCCTCCAAGGAGGAGATCTACAAGGCCATCGTTACACACCTAATCGCCAGCTGGGACGACGCGCTGAAATACATCTCGCCCGAGCGCGAGCCAGCTGACGCCTTCCGCCTCTACATCAAGGCCAAGCTCGATTACACGCGTAAGAACACTGCGGAATCCCGGCTCTTTGCCAGCGAGATCATCCAGGGCGCCCGGTTTCTGAAGAAGAAGGATCGCGACCACATGCGCCAGGTCACGGATGCGCACGTGGCAGTCGTCGAGGGATGGATTGCGGCAGGAAAGATGCTTCCGGTCGATCCGCGCCACCTGTTCATCATGCTTTGGGCATCAACCCAATTCTACGCGGATTTCGAGCCCATCGCAGCCGACGGACTGAAGAAGGCGCGTTTGAAGGCAGAGGATTATGACACGGCGGCGACGACGATTACCGAGACGATCCTCAAGGGCATTCTTCCGGACCCGGCGCAACGTTCATGAATGAATATAACATGAGCGGGCCTCAAACTTGATTGCTCTCGAAAGAATTCAAACCGTCGACACCCGCCATGTCACGCTACGGACATTAGTAGTTTGCGAGCTTCTTGCCGGTTGATCATGCGGCGTAGATATCAAATTATCCGGCAAGGCTTTGAAAGCGACGAGGGCCGATTGCTTGATTGTTTTTTCTCCAACGCTCCCCGGAAACGGCAAAATAACGGGTGCGTTCGTTAGCCCGGATAGCCATATCTTGGCCGTCGCGAGCTTGTTTCCGCTGCTTACAAATCCGCCAGGGCGTGCCGCCTATACCGGGCAAAGGTTGCGCCATCGGCTGGCCCTCTACCATCGCGGCGAGCGGCGGCCCTTTGCGGCCTTCGATATGCTGCGGCTCCCCATCAACGACATCAGCTTTCATCCGCACGAACCGGTCATCGCGATTGCGGCAGGCAGCTACGATGGCGGCTGGTTTTTTGAAGGCGAGCTGGTCGCTTGGAACTGGTCATCTGATCGGTCTTGGCCGCTGGCCGGGAGTCTCCCCGAGATTGAGCGCTGCAGCTTCAATGTCGCTGGCGATCGGCTCGATCTGCTGGTCAGGCCCTGGGACGAGGAGTGGGGCAGCGAAGAAAGTGAGGAAGATCCGTTCGACCGGCTCTACCCGGTGAACGTTGCTTACGAGGGGGCAATCGGCAGTATCGCTGTCGAGATCGATCCGGGGACATGGATCGCGCGTCAGATGATCGACAGGCAGATGTCCGATCAAGATCGGCAATCGGCGATGGAACGGCAGCTGGCCGATTGGTTCGGCACCGATCGACTGGTGCAGCGAGGCGCAATCTGGGACGTCGCTTGGCTGGACAGCGGCCGGCTCGCCGCCGTCCATGACCACTGCCTGCTCGAAATTCATGACCTGGAGAACGGCAGCGTCGTCTGCTTCTCCGGTGAGGGGTATGGCGCGCGCATCCTGCGATCGTCGCCGCCGATTGTTCAGATCGGACCGCCTGCCTCAGCGCTTGGCGAAGCACCGCGCTCGCGACTGCAGGTGCTCCGTGATGGGCGGCTTGCGGAATTTGGTACGTTCGAGGGCGTCTATTCCTTTGTCTCCTCCCGCGACGGTCGGGTTCTGGGGCGGCGCGACAGGCATCCGGCGGGCGTTGGTCAAGCCGATGTCCTGATCGATATCGGCACCGGACAGGCCCGGTTTGCCGACCTCGGCCACTATGACTGTTTCAATCATCATATCGGCATCGATGGCGCGCCAGATCTCTACTTGCTGCAAGGCACGCCACCGACCTCACACAAGAAGAAACGTCTCTGCCGCGTGCGACCGGACGGCACCGTCGAGGACTTGTGGCCGCTCCTGCCTGCCGACGGCAGCCACGCCAGTCATGCCATGGAATGCATCGGCTGCTACGTCGAGGACGACGCCGGTCGTGGTATCGTCGTGGCCGGCCGGCACTATCACCCAGATCCGCGTCACGGCCATCATGGCTTCATCTACCGAAAGGCGATCGAGCGACCGGGCCGTGAGATCTGGCGTCACGCCACCGCTGCCGCCGCCAGCGCCGTGGTTCATGTTGCGCCAATAGGACTTGTTGTTGCGGCGCTGCTCGACGGCACGATCCTCGTGCTCGACGCGGCAGCCGGCACAGTCGTGGCGAAGGCGAGTGCCGCCGTCAACGGGGTTGCGACGGTCATCTATGCGATGGATGCTTCAGACGCCTTGCTGGCTGTCGGAACGTTCGACGGATGCATCGCCGTCATTGCGCTCGACGATCTGTCGGCCGATAGCGGCATCCTGGAACTGGCCTGAGTCGTCCACACCGCGCGCCTCACGATCCTGCTTCCTTGACCGTTCACCTTCCCTTACAATCCCTTCCGGACACAGAGGAGTTCCGCAATGAGCGAAGACGCCTTCAACATATCGATCCGCAAGTTCTTGAAGGAAGTCGGCATCACCTCGCAGCGCAAGATCGAGGAGACGGTGCGCGAAGGGCAGACCGGCGAAAAGACGCTGAAGGTTCGCATGACGCTGACGGCGGAAGGCACAGACCTCAACCACGTGGTAAATGGCGAGATCGAGCTTCCGTAAAACGCATCAAGCTCTCTACCGTGCGACGTCGCACCCCATTAATGCAATTTCGGATCATGGTCTCCACTCATTGCCCATCCGCATGGCAGTGGCCTTGCATGTGCGGGGGGGGGGGGGGGGGGGGGGGGGGGCGCGAGTGTGCGCGACCTTTTCTGGTCAGGCCGGCAGTCTTGTTGATATGTCCGACCTTGCAACAAAAAGATGCCTCCCAATTGAGCGGCGCCTGAACGGATGCCGGGCGTCGGATACGCCGGGCATGACACTGTTTGGGTTCAAGTGTCGGGCCGCGGCCACTGGATCATCGCGCTGAAAATCCGGTGGCCGGTCAACGGTGATGCCCGACGATCAAGCCTCGTCAGGCCCCTTCCTGTACACTAGGAACTTGTTGCCCTCAGGGTCGCGAAAATATGCGCAGTACGGGCCGTCGGAGTTTTCCCCTCTCGGTCCGGGAGCGCCTTCGTCAAAGCCGCCAGCCGCCAAAGCAACCGCATGGACCTCGTGAACCTGAGCACGGGACCGAGCTTCGAAGGCGACCATCCCGCCATTGCCGACGTTTGCCGGTGCGCCGTTGAAGGGGCTGATCACGCCGAATTCGAGCGCCTGGTGCCCGTAATAGACAGCCCTTCCGGGCTGCACCAGAACGCGGCCGATACCGAATACGCCGAGCAGCTTGTCATAGAAAGCCGCTGCAGCATCCAGGTCATTGGTGCCTACGGTCGAGTGACCCGGCAGCCCGCGGGGCTTGTCGGGCTGAGCTGTGATATCGTTCATTACGATCTTCCTCTTATGTTGCGCGCGGCCAGGGTGGTGACACCATCCTCAGCTCGCAGAGGAGATCTGCGCGTTTCTTGTGTATCGCATTTTTCACAAATGCAGCCGGTGTGTTTCGAACTGTGTCAAACTGCCGGGCGGATACATCCTCATACAACTGCCCTTTGGAGCGATACGGACCCGGGACGTGAGCGGCGATACATGCCGTTACAAACGGCCCGTCGGGCGGACACATCGTCAATACACGAACGCACTCAAATGGTGCCGCTGGCCTCAATGACGAAGGCTCGAACAATGCGGAAAGGAAGACCAGATGAAAATGTCTCATGTCATGGCGGGTGCGCTGCTGATCGTTGGAAGTGGATTGGCGCTGCCCACGGCCAACGCACAGCAACCGGGAATTCAGCGCACCGACCTTGTGCAGCACGATCTCAGCATACCCGCGCACGAAACCGTTCAGGCACGCGTCGACTTCGGGCCCGGCGCAATCTCCATCAAGCACTCTCATCCGGGCGAAGAGGTGGCCTATGTCCTCGAAGGCTCGCTGGAATACCAGCTCGAGGATAGAGCGCCGGTCACCCTTCATGCCGGAGAGGCCCTGTTCATTCCGGCCGGGGTGGCTCATCTCGCGAAGAATGTCGGCAGCGGCAAGGCATCGGAGCTCGCGACCTACATCGTCGAGAAAGGAACCCCGCTTGTCGTCCCGGTCAAGTGAGCGTTTCGACATGGATCCTCGAAAGCAGAGAGAAGGAAGTGTGAAAATGACCGCTGAGAAAACCGCCAACGCTTTTGCGCTGTCGCGCCGGGCTCTGCTCTTAAACGGAGCGGTGGCGGCAGCCCTTGCGGTGTCTCGCCCTGCTAGCGTCGTCGCCCAAGCGAACACCACGACGCCTTTGGAGGCCGGCGAAGTTCGCCCCTTCCGCGTTGATGTCCCGGCGGCAGAGCTCGTCGATCTCAGACAGCGCCTTGCCGCGACACGCTGGCCAGACCCGGAAACGGTCGATGACCGCTCCCAGGGTGTACAACTGGCGAAGCTGCAGGCGCTGGTGCGCTACTGGGAGACGGACTACAATTGGCGCAAGGCAGAGGCGAAGCTTAATGCCTTGCCGCAGTTTCTGACTGACATCGACGGCCTCGACATTCACTTCATTCATGTGCGCTCGCGTCATGCGAACGCATTGCCGCTCATCATGACCCACGGCTGGCCCGGTTCCGTTTTCGAATTGTTGCAAGTCATTGGCCCGCTGACCGATCCGACGGCGCATGGAGGGACGGCGGAAGATGCCTTCCATGTCGTGCTTCCGTCCATTCCAGGGTTCGGCTTTTCGGAGAAGCCCAAAGGTACCGGCTGGAACCCGGATCGCGTCGCTCGCGCCTGGGACATCCTGATGAAGCGCCTTGGATATGGAAACTACGTGTCACAGGGCGGCGATTGGGGCGCCATCATTTCCGATGCGATGGGCCGCCAGGCTCCTGCGGGTCTGCTCGGCATTCATGTGAACAGGATTGAGCGCTCGACCACCATCCCGCCGGAAGTTGCACGGGCGTTGAGAAGTGGTGATCCTGCACCGGCGAATTTGACCGCCGAGGAACGGGCAGTTTTTGACCAGGCCAGGGAGTTCCTCAGCAAGGGCTTCGGCTATGCGGCAATCATGGGAACGCGTCCACAAACCGTCGGCTATGGCCTTGCCGACTCGCCGGTTGGACTGGCAGCATGGTTCTATGACAAGCTCGCCGACTGGGTGTTCACACGCGGTGAACCGGAACGCGCGTTGGGCCGCGACGAGATCCTTGACAACATCACGCTTTATTGGCTGACGAACACCGCGACCTCGAGCGGCCGGATTTACTGGGAAAGCAGCGCCGGCAACAGCAAGTTGGCTCCTATTGCGATCCCGGCGGCCGTGACGATATTCCCGGGAGAGGTTTACAGGCCGCCGAAGGACTGGGTGGCACGAGCGTACCACAACCTGATCTACTACAACCGAGTGGACAAGGGTGGACACTTCGCAGCCTGGGAAGAACCGGAGCTTTTCAGCGCCGAGTTGCACGCCGCATTCCGGCCATTGCGCCGGCTCTAGTAACGCATCGATTTCGAAGAAGCGCACGAGCCGGTGAATTTGGCGAACTCCGCTGCCACCTTCACGCAGGCGGCCTTTGAGCGCAAATCCGCAGAGACCGATCCCGGTCAGTTCGATCTCGCGCTGAAGGATTTGGAAACGGCCATCGAGATTGTCCAGGCTGAGGAGGGAGCCGATGTCGCACCTTGACTCCCTCCGGCGCTATGTCAGGCTTCAGATGTGAGGATGCCTCGAATTCGCATCCTCTCGATACCCTCTACGTTACTCGGGGGACTTCAGCCATGGACAACGCTCAAGCCAAGAAAATGATCTTGGAGTTCTTGCGCCAGCACACCCTGGCGGTGATCGCAACATCTCATGCAGACGGCAAGCCTGAAGCTGCGGCCATTGACTTTTCGGTGCGTGACAACCTCGAAATCGTGTTCGATACCTTCGAACAGACCCGCAAGTTCGAGAACCTGTCAGATAGAACAAGCGTCGCACTTGTCGTCGGCTGGGACAAGAATATCACGGTTCAATATGAGGGCGACGCCATGAAGGTTTCCGCCTACGAAATGCAGGAATACCAGAAAGCGCATCTTGAAAGCGTTCCAGTTGAGAGAGAGTTTGTCGAGAATGGTGCCGTCTTGTTCAAGGTCGTCCCTCGGTGGATGCGATATTCCGATTTCACCAAGGACCCTGTCGAACGTCTAGAGGTCCGCTTTTAGTGCCACGCGAGCGTGCGCTGATCAGCTATCTGCGGAAGAAATCCAGTACGCGGTGCCAGACGTAGCGTACGCGGTATCCCGATCGCACCTTGATCGGATAATTCCACCACAGGAGTTCGCTGATGTTGCTCCGCTTGTGGCCGTTGACGATAGCGGTGAGCGTGCTGGTCAAGTAGGTCAAGGGATCGACGATGTTGAGCTTGCAGGTCTCAATGAGCGTGGCGATAGTGGCTCAACTTTCGGCCCCGGCGTCGTGCCCCGCGAAGAGTGCGGTCTAGCGCCATCGTCCGTTCATTCTGCCCATGTCGGCGATCACCGGTTTTGGCTGTCACACAGCCAGGCGGATTTCCGGATTATTGCACCCAGTTCGGGCATAACGCCTTGTACTGGTCCAAGGCTACATCGTAGCCGGAGGCGCTCGAGCCGTCCAACGGCTTCCCGCCGCCTGCCTCGACCAGTAGGTATTCGGTGCTCATCCCGGTCGGATCATAGTCCGGGTTCGGCCCATTGAACTGGTAGCCTCGTCCATTGAGCGTGATGAAGGTGCCGGTTTTGCAGTTGGCCGAGATTTCCGTCAGCAGTTCCACCTTCAGTTCGTCCGCGATGCACTTCGGCGTTACCTTCTGCACGTACTCCCGGCAAAAGGCCGTGGCATTCTCTCGCGTGTGTTTCGTGAATATTTTGGCGTGAGTCGTCCCGATGTTCGACTTCTTCACCACCGTCACCTCCATGCCGGCACGCGAGCCGTAATAGAGCGTCTCCGCCTTTGCCGCTGTGCTCATGGCGAGCAACAGCCCGATCGTCGTGGCAATACGCATCATTTCCCCTGTGTAATTCCGCGTTGGAGCAACATACCACGATCAACCCTCCGTTGCGTACCTTCCCCGTGTGCAGCGCAAAGCCTCTTGGGGCTCGGCGCTGGCAACATGACCACTATCTTCAGAAAGATGGTTTTTGCGAGGGGGCTCAATGAGCACCGGCGCCGCCTCCAGCGCCCGGCTTTTGGGTCAGCAACAAAGCAACCGCAGCGATTGCCAGTACGACTCCGATGACAGCGAATGTGTCACTGAAACCCAGAATGAGCGCCTGGCGTCGAACGACTTGGCCCAGAGCCGCGATCGCCTTGTAACTGGCAAGAACCGGGTCGGAAACGCCGTGCGCCATGAAGTAACTGGCAGTCTGGGAGAGACGGTCGCGGACCTCCTCCCGGGCAAGGGTCACCGACTGGCCGATAATGTTCGAATGAAACTGCTCACGCTTCGTCAGGATCGTGCCGAGCGTTGCCGTGCCGATGGCGCCGCCGAGGTTGCGCAACATGTTGGACAGCCCCGAGGCCGCAGCTGCGTCGGACGGCACAATACCAGCCGTGGTGATGGCGGTGATCGGCGTCAGCACCAGCGCCTGTCCGATCGCACGCACGATGTTGGGGATCCAGAACTGATCGCCGGCACTGTCCGCCGAAAGGGTAATGTTCATGAAGCAGCTGATCGCAAAGATCGAGATGCCGAGGAAACCGATGTAACGGACGTCGAACCGTTTCATCAGGACAGGGACGAGCGGAATGAGCAGCAACTGCGGCAAACCCGTCCAAGCCAGGACGTTGCCGATCTGCTCGGCGTTGTATCGCTGAACCTGGCCCAAATATTGCGGCAGAATATAAACGCTACCGAAAAGCGCGACACCGACGAGCATATTGACGGCAACGCCGATCCCGAAATTGCGCTGTGCCAGCAGACGCAGCTTCACCAGTGGTTTCTTCACGGTGAGTTCAATCCAGATGAAAGCGGCAAGAAAGACGAAGGCAACAATGCTGAGCTTGACGATGAATGGAGAGGAGAACCAATCCTCCTTGTTGCCTTCCTCAAGCACGGTCTGAAAAGCGGCGAGCCCGACGGTCATCGCAATGATGCCTGCCCAGTCACCTTCCTTCAGGAGGTGGAGCTGCATCGGCTGCTTGTCGAGCGTCAGGGCAAGGGCAACGACCATGAGGGCGCTCGGTACGGCGTTGATGAAAAAGATAGACTGCCAACCGTAGTTTTCGGTCAGATAGCCGCCGATCGTCGGGCCGATCGCCGGGGCAAACGTGACCGACAGAGCAAAGAATGCCAGGCCGAGCGGCTGCTGCGTCTTCGGAAGCTTGGTCAGCACCATGGTAAACGCCATGGGGATCAGAACGCCACCGGCAAAGCCCTGCAACCCGCGCAGAAGGATCATCGTTCCAAGGTCGTGAGCAAAGGCACAGGCAATCGAAAACAACGGGAAGAGAACGGAGTTTACCAGAATGTATCGGCGGAACGAGAAGACGCTGCTGAAATAGGCCGTCAAGGGAATGACGACGATTTCGCCGATCAGGTAGGAGGTGGAGATCCAGGCGCCATTGTCGATGCCGGTACCAATGCCGCCCTCGATATCGAGCAATGAGGCATTGGTAATCTGGATGTTGAGAATGGCCATGAACGCGCCGATCATGCCGGCGAGTACGGCGATCCAATCCCTGGTGCTGGCCCGCGGCTGCGAGCCGACTGTGGTGGTTGAAATTTCGGAGGACATGGCTGCAATCTCCTCACCTTTGCCATCAGACCCGGTTGCCCTGAGCGGCAGCTTTGGTATCGATACTCGGCTGCACCGACATGCCGGGGCGAAGATCGCCGGTAGCGGCGCTTTTACCGTCAAGAATGATTTTGACCGGGATCCGTTGGACGACCTTTGTGAAGTTGCCCGTGGCGTTATCAGGCGGAAGCAGGGCGAACTCCTGGCCACTTGCCTGCGCGATGCTGTCGACACGGCCATGATAGGTGCGGCCGGGGAACATATCGACTTCGAGATCGACAGTTTGACCGGCATGCACGTCGGTCAACTGTGTTTCCTTGTAATTGGCGATCACATAGACCGCCGTGATTGGCACGATCGACATCAGCTGCGTGCCGGCCTGAACATATTGGCCGACCCTTAGCGTGCGGTTGCCCACCGAGCCGTCAACAGGCGCGAGGATGGTCGCATAGGAAAGATCGAGTTCGGCCTGGCGTTGAAGGGCCAGGCCACGGGCAAGAGCGGCCTTTGCCTGGGCAACCTCGGCGTTCAAAAGATCAACCTGTTTGATCGCGGCGTCGAGAACGGCGCTGTCGCGCGCGACGGCGGCCCTGGCTACCCCGATCTGCGAGGCTGCCTGTTCAGCGGTCCGCACCGGGCCATATCCTGTGGTCGCAAGATTCGAATAGCGCTTGTCATTCTGTTGCGCGAAGGTCTCGTTGGCCTTGTCGACGTCGACGGTCGCGCGTGCTGCGGCGATCGTCGATTGCTGGATGTCGAGGGCGGCTTCCTTGGCAGAAAGCGTAGCCTCGGCGGCAGCGACATCAGCCTTCGCCTGGTCGAGCGCGGATCTGAAATCGCGATCGTCGATTCTTGCAAGCGGTTGACCAGCGATGACCGTTTGGTTGTCGCTGACAAGCACTTCGATAATATGGCCGGACACCTTCGGAGCGATCGTGCTGGAGTCGGCCTTCACATAGGCGTCATCCGTTGACACGTGGAAGCGGCCAACCGTCCAATAGTCATGGCCGAAATAGGCTGCGGCGGCAATCAACGCGAGCGCAGTTGCCCCGATGAGCACAGAGCGGCCCGAGCGTTTGCGGGCCGTCCTTGCTTCGGCCGACCCGGCCAGCTCTGCTACGCGTGGCGGCTTGCCGGCATCGAGCGTTGCAGGCACCGCTTCCGCAACCGCATGAGCGGCGGAGGGGACGTTGTTATTCAGGGCATGCAGCTTATTGCTAGGCATTGTTATTCTCCGGAACAGGTCGCGAAGGCTACGGCCTCTGGTTAATTGGAAATTTGATATTTTCCAAAATACGCGCTATAAAATCGAAGTCAACGGAAATTTGGAAACTCATGATGGTCCAAAATAACAAAATCGAGAAGAGATCGCGAGGCCGGCCCCAGGTGCGGTGCGACGAGGACACCAGGAATATCATCATCGAGGCCGCAAACAGGCAGTTCCACGAGAACGGATACGCAGCAGCCAGCATTGCGGCGATCGCGCAAGAGGCGGGCGTCTCGACCAAAACGCTCTACAGGCTTTTCCCGACGAAGGCCGACGTCTTTTCGGACCTGATTTCCGATCGTATCGCCCGCTTCCTGTTGGCGCTGGATGTGGGCACGCTTGCGACGACGGACCTGCGGCAGGGTCTCGAGCGGATGCTGACGGCCTATGGCATGCTGACGCTCTCCGACGATACCATCACCATCACGCGCCTTGTCATCGGCGAGTCCGACCGCTTCCCGGAGATCGCAGCCTCCTTTTATGAGCAGGCGATCGTCAAGACCAACAACTTGATGGAGGATTGGTTGCGTAAGCAGGCCGATCGCGGCGCCCTTGCGCTTGCAGATCCGCATGCCGCTTGCGGGATGCTTCGCGGGATGATGGTCATGGAACCCCAGCGGGCCGCCATGCTGCGTCAGAAACCGGCGCCCCGCATCGAAGAGATTGCCGCGCGCGCGCGGATGTGCGCGGATTTGTTTCTAAGGGGCACTGCGACTGCTCGATCTTGACGGTATGTTACCGGCGTTGCGCCCTGACTATTCGGTCGAGCCGAAATCGTTGTCCCAGGACTCCAACATGGCGTCGGCCAGTGTGCACGAACCAGCATCGAGTTGATCCATCGTGGGAGCAGCCAATGCCAACCGCACCCATGCCAATAACACGCTCCCTGACCAACGGCTTGCCATTGGGCGCAACTTATTTTGCGCGAGGCATTCCATCACGCTGAATTTGTCGCACCCAATGAGCCTTGCGGCGGCGTCGATCCGGCTCACCTACAAAGTCGTATCTCCATCCTTGTAGGGGCTCTGTCGCCAATTATTAGTCCCGTTGCCGTTGTGGAGCCAACGCCATCGTCTGCGCATAGGCGAGCGGAGAGCGGTTGCCCGGCATGTTTTCGTCCAGCACCAGCGTCTTGAGATCGCCGGCGCGAACATCGAGAGATATGGCACGATCGAGCTTATCGATCGACCAAACGGCGTAACCGAATGCCGAGTCAAATCCACAATCGCAGCCGCAATCGCCTTTGGCGATTTTCGACGGTCTTTTAGATAGGCACATGATCTGCGGTTTTGGCAACTTGTAGCAATGCCCCTCATACGCATAACCATAAATCACACCGATGCTTTTTATATAATCCACTTTACCACCCAAACTAACAGGAAGGAAACTATAAGACTTTCCATCAAATACCGCTATTGTTACTCCATTGCCGACAACTCCGGAACTCTTCAAAATATAATCAATTAACCTTCCAATATCATCAATTATGCTGTCGTCTCCAATACTTCTGATCTTACCATCAATCTCAGATATCATTTCATTAATATTTTCATCTTTATTTTGTTTATCATAAAATTTCGCCGGCCGCCCATACAGTCTAATATCTCCTGGACGATAAGCCTCGTATTCAATTACATCTTTTAGACCTTCTAGATCTTTTGCATTTCCAACAACAGGATTAACATAACAACCACTCATCTTTCCCTCCTATGGCTCATCTTGAACCGATGATTTCACGCCACGCAAAATTCTCTTCCAGCAGTTCGGCCGCCGCTCCACCCGCCGCGGCAATGACGGCGTTTGCCGCTTGGTCAAGGCGCAGTGTGTTCGGATCAAGCGTTCTCAATGCGGTAGCAAGCGCCGCGCCCACCGCGTCGCGTGCAGCGGTCAGTGCCAGCTTGAAATACAGCGGCTTGATGCTGAACGCGTCCGCCGTCGCCTGACGAAACGTATCGAATTCGTCCCGCGCCAGTTCCCGGATATCGACATCCAGAAGCCGGCTGTCGGCGCAGCCGTTTGCAACCAGATCCCGATGGTAAAGCGCAACGATGCTATCGAAGATGGCGCCGACGAACGGCAGCGCGCGGTCGTGCACTTCGCGTGTCACTGCGGACATTTGGCGGAAATTGGTGGCAAGGCGGATCTGCGTCTCGGGGCTGGTTTCCGCAAAGCGGTTCAGTTCGTTGTCGAGCAGCAGATTGCCTCTCGTTCGCCGCAGAAGCCGGTCAATCGCGGAATCGAAATGCAGGAACGAGATCAGCGAAACACAGTCGGAAAAGGCTTCGGAGAACGAAAAGAAGTCGCCGTCGGGCGATATCGCGGTTGGCACGTCTGTCTCCGATAGCAATATGAGGTGCCCGACTTCGTGCGCGATCGTGTCAAAATTCAACGCATAGGGTCGAAGTATGCCGTCGACATCGGACCAGCCGAGTTCCAGATAGCCATAGCCCGCCTGCGCATTGTCCCAATCGGCAAAAGGAATGATTTCAAGCCTCGGAAAAGTTTGATCGAAGAACCAATGGATCGGCCGCCCCAGATAACTCTGCCAGATGTCGAGAACGAAACGCACGCAGGCGTAGGCGTGGACGGCGAGAAAGGGTCGGGAGGTTGGATCGATGTTGTCGAAGTGGCGATCCGGGCCTGGCCTCACCGGCGCACGCCTTGCCCCATCGAATGGCGGCAAACCCGCTAGACCGTAGGGCCGCTTGTCATAGAGCGGATCAGCGACATACATGGAAAGGTCGCTGGGGCCCTCACCGATTTCGTCACGCGGTATCGACAGCCACACACGATCGGGCTGTTCGTATCCGGGAATGAAGGGCGGCTGGGGATAAATCCAGAAACGCGTGCCGAGACGCGCATTTGCAGAGTCGAGGGCATCGTCCCGAAGCAGACGCATCGCACAATTGCCCCCCTCGATTGAAAATCCGGCAATTAAGGATTCAATTTATAAGTGTTTACTAATTTTGAGTCAATGCCGCCCGCCTCAAGGTCTCGAACAAAGGTGTTCGTCGCAACCCAGGAGATGCTTACACGCGTCGCATTTCGTTCCCCCGCGATGGCTCGCGCGCTTCGCAGCGCAAGCAGCGCGTCCAGTCTTTTTTGTCTCACCATCTCATTCCGCAGCTCTTTGAACCTCTCCGCCCGACACCCCGCGGCGCGCAGGATCGCTTCCAACTGCCGCTCTCGAAAGTTCATGTTTCGCGTGATTGTTGTCAGCAAATCGCGCTCTGCAGCCGTTATGAAATTCCCGCGCATCAAGCTGGCGAACGTCCGCTGCAGATCTACCAATGAGTCCGTCAAAGGAAGGAAGCCAAGCTCCGGCGGCCCCGAATGAACGGCGACGGCATCATCGGGAGCGAGCCGCCAGCGCCGATACCACCTGTAGATCAGGCCCACGCCGATCATCCCGAATTCGTTGAGTTCCGCCGCTCTGAGTGCGCCCATGCTCGCAGCGCCGATCACGACGATCCCCTGTGCCATCGCCCAGAGGATTTCCTTGTGTCGGACAGCCGGCCTGTCTTCGAATTGCCCGTCGATCAGGACCATCGCACGCGGGCGGAATGCGTGGGCGGCGAGCAGAATGTCGCCTTGCGCGACGGGCTGCAGGTAGATGGCGTCGAGAACTGGCTCCGCCTCGGCCAACCGAAGAGTCGGACCAAGAAACACCAAGATCGGACTTTCCTCGCTCGCATCGACCATGTGAACACTCACCGTAAAATCGAAAAAGGAAGGGCTCCGGGAAGGATGGCCCTTATGCACTGAACTCCCGTTTCAGCGTCCGCTCCGACGGGCACTGCTAATATGGGTCCCAGCCCGGCAGATGTGACCCCGTCGATAAGCGATCCGAGATCGCAGATTGCGGGCGCTTCGATTGCCGGGTGTGGCGTCCCGAATGCGCCACCAAGAATGAGCTGGCGGGCCTTCTCAACGACAGCATCGGTGCTTCGTCTATAATGCTCCCGGGTTTGATCATCGCGTGCACCCGATATCGCCCCTGCGCGTGCTGACACGGCTTCGAGCATTGCGCTTGACGCCGCCGCCTCGACGCTCGGCCCCGCCGCATAACCCTCCGTCGGAAGAGCAAGGATGGGCTCGCCCCGGCCCGTCTCGATCGACTGGCACCAGACGACTGGAACTTTTGCCGGCGAAGGGGCGAGCCAAAGGCCAATGGATATATCGTGCTTGCCGGCGACAGACAGTATGTGATCAACGCTGTCACCCAGCCCGAACGGCGAAATTCGCATTCGATCAAAGAAGCCGTGGGTGGCGAAAGCGCGCGCGACGGCGTCGCGTTCGATGCATTCGAACAGTCCATGCAGAAACGCGCCGACGACGGTCATGTGACAGGCAAGACCCGTGGTCGTACGCGTGAACAAGCCATCATGGGCGGGCGGCGGATCCGTGTAGCAGGTGTGAACAAGTTCCAGCGGAACCGGCTGCGTCCGACCTGTCGCCACATCGATGCCGGTGATCCACGGTATCGTCGTTTCCCGCCAGGTCCCCCGGCGGCCAGGCACCAGAAGATTTTCAAACAGGCCCCCGACGATCTTGAGCTCATCGGCCGTGGCGAGAAACACCCGCTCCGGCGGGATGGCTTCAGCGTAGAAGCGCTCCAGCGATTCCATGATCGCCCCCACTGCCGCGCTTGCCGTGGCAAGACCTCGCCCGAGCGAAGTGACTTCAGACAGGGCGGCGGGTCGAACGGTCTGCACCACCGGCAGCCCGATCCGGTCAAGCCCGGTCAGATCACCGAGGCGGGTTATGCGCGCGCGCCGACAGAGCGGCAGAATTGCACGCAGGCATCGATCGTCCACGTCGGGACCTGCGAGCTGCGACAGGGGTTTGCCGAGGTCGGCAATGATACGGCCGCGAAAGGTTGCGAGCATCCCTCTGGGGTTTGACGGATCCGTGTTCCGGCCTGCCGGTTTAAAGCTCAACGACAACGCCAAGCTCCAGAATTGAATGCCTCGCCCGCCTCAATAGCGCCGTTGCTCCCTGGCTCTCGGCAATTTCCACCGCCGAGCGCAGGTCGGCGACAATTGGTTCCGTGGTGGTGTTGCCCCGCGCATGAAGGACAGCGCGTCGTCGGTAAAGCTCGGCAAGCCAATAGGCATGACCGGTTTCCCTGGCCTTTTCGATCGCGTCATTCGTGACCTCGATCGCCGACTCATATTTGTCCGCAAGCCCGAGCAGAGTGGCGTGCATGTAGAGATAAATCGGCAGATCTGCGACGGCGCCAAGGTTTTGCAAGAGCGACAGCCCCTCGCGAAACATCGTGTGCCCGCTCGTGAGGCTCTCGCCATGAGCGCGAGCCCACCCACCGAAGAGCAGCGACAGACCAGACAGCGACTGCATCTCATGGGTCTTCGCGAAGTTCGCCATTCTTTCGGAAATTTCGATGAGACGCCCATAGTCGTCCCGGTAAAAGGCGGACACCGCTTCCGTATCAAGTGAATGCGCCTTGCTCGGCACATGGGATATCCGATCAACGAAAGCGACCATCTTCGTCAGAGCCGCGTTTGATGCTTTCGATTGTCCCGTCAGCCACAGCGAAAGTGCGAGTTGCCCGAGACCGCAAACCTTGGCGTCATGGCCGCCAAACAACATTCGGCTGGTTTTCGCCGACTGCTCATCGTAAAGGGCAAGGCCCGCCTTGACCGCATCCTGGGTTTCCCGATGATGGCCGAGATTAAAATCGATCGCCCAGATGCAGTGGTTGACCTGGAGCTGTATTTCCGGGTCTTCGGCTTCCGCCAGCATGGCCTGCACCTGCCGTGCGCGATCGCGCATGACGCGAAAATCCGATCCAGTGAGCCACCAGCCCCAATAGATCGGAAACCACTTGGATTGATCTTCCATCGGCTGTCGGCGGGCGATGACCACCCCATCTTCATAAAGCTTGCGAGCCGGCGGCGCGTTCAGTCCCAGAAGGCCGGTCAGAATCGGACCGAGCGACGTCAGCGCCGATAGCTGCAGGGGTTCGACCGGATGTCCTTGGCTCACTTGGTCGCAAAGTGCCAAACCGTGCTCCAGATAGTTGCGCGCCTCCACCATCGCCGACCGGCTCGAACTTTCCTTCCCTGCCGAAATATACAGATCGATTGCGCTTTCCATGAACCCGGCCCGCTCCGCATGCTCGGCCAATGTTCCGGTGTCGATCCAGGGCGCCATTTGGCGATTTTGGCTGACAGCGCCGAACAGCCGGCGATGCAGTGCCTGCCGCTGCCGTCGCAGCAGCGCGTTGTAGATCGTTTCCTGAATCAAAACGTGCCTGAAACCATAGGTCGTATGTCCCGGCGCCCTGATCCTCATCAGGAACCCCGTGTCGCACAGGGTATCAGCGGCCTTGGCCAAAGACTTCTTGCCAAAACCCGGCAGCAGCGCTCGAAGCAGCGATAGGGTAAACCATGTGCCGGCAATTGCGCCCGCTCGCGCCACATCTCTGGCCGGGCCCAGGTGCTTGACGCGTGCATCGAGTATTCCCTCGAATGCGGATACATGGGTGGGTCCAACGTTTTCCGATAGGCTCATCGTATCCGTCGCAACGTTCTGCGAGACCCATTGGCAGATTTCCTCGATGAAGAGCGGTACGCCGCCGGATATCCTCTCGGTGATGTCATAGAGTTCAGGAAGCATAGCCTGCCTGTGCTCCGGCCACCTTGCTTCGATGGCCAGTCGTGTTTCGTCACGATCAAGGGGGAGCAGCGTCAGACGGGTGGGGTTGGCTGCATCCAGCCAATCCGCCGCAAAACCGAGACGTGAGGTCACCACCAGGAGAATCGGAAGTTGGCGCGCAACTCGCGCGGCCTCCGCCAGCAGATCCTGGGAGGTCGGATCGATCCAATGAATGTCTTCGATGGCCAGGACGACCGGCCCATTCGCGCACAACGCCTCGAGTGCGCGAAACACTGCGCGCAGAGCCTTTTCCCGGATGGCTTTGGGACCGTTGTCGGCAAGCCGTTGATTTCGTCCCAGCGCGCCCAGCAAGTATGCGAACGTTTCAATCGTTTCTGCGTCGCGTATGCCGTTGCGTTCGAAAAGCGCTGCCACAGCGGAAGCCGTCAGACCCCCCTGACCGTCCTGTCCTGACATGACGCCCATAAAGCTGTTCAACAGGGGATGCAGCGTCGAGCGATACCCTCCGGGCAGGCACTGGAAGAAGAACAGCCCTGATCGCCGGTCGCGAGTCTTCTTGCGGATTTCGCGCAAAAGGCGCGACTTTCCGATGCCCGCGTCTCCCTCGATCAGGAGTACTTCGCCCCCCTCGGCGGGAATCCTTTCCCAACAGGCGGCGATCATGCTCAGCTCGCTTTCGCGACCAATGAACGGGCCGCCAAGGCTTCCGAACGCGTAGAACCTATCGACCTCGATCTTGTGCCCAAGTGCACGCCAAACCTTCTCCGGCACGGTAAAGCCCTTGAGCGTCTTGACGCCTTCGAACACGAAGGCATGCGACCTGCCGGCCAGGTTGCGCGTGTCCTCAGAAACAAAAACGCTGTCTGGTGCGGCGATCTCTTCCAGACGGGTGGCTATGGCCAGTGCCGCACTCGTAACCGGTTGCCCCTTCCCCTCGTCCGTCTCCTGGATCAGCGCGATGGATGTGGCAATCCCGACGCGAACGTGCAAGTCTTCGCGCCCAGCTTCCCGGCCGACGCGCGCGCAACCTTCGACGATCCCGAGGCCTGCGCGAATGGCGAGCGATGCCGCATCCTTCTCACCGACCTCGATAGGGAAGAGCGCTACGCCTCCATCTCCGGCCTCAAGTTGCATGACGCCGGAATGGGAGATTATCGCCTGTTTCGCCGCATTCTGAAACGCTGCGATCAGTTCCTGGTAATCCTCTATATCCAGTAGGGAAAGAAGCCTGGTCGACCCGACAAGATCATAACAGAGGGCGGTGATGATCCGCCGCTCGCCACCATACAGGGAGGCGCGCGCCTTGTGACGCGAAGCTTTCGTCGGTTGTCGTAGTCCGTTGACCCGACTTTCGCGCAGCATTCGCCACTCCTGCCGCTTCGCGTGTATGGACGCAAAATTCCCCTAAATAATTATAGCATAGGCGGGCGGTGTTAATAGGCGCGGGGAATTAGGGTGGACTAATTTAGCTCGGGCAAGCGAAGAAGACGGCATGACACCCTGAGGCAATCATTTCGACGATCTCAGCATTGTCCGAATGTTGGGAAAGCCGAAGCGCACCTCTCCGTCGGGCACCACATCCATTAGATACAAGCCCCCATGCGGAGGGATATCGCCTGGTTTGATCAGGCCAACGATCGGTGACGCGCCGGACTTTGCATAAGCGCCCATCGACTTTTCCTCGATCGTCGTTAGGCCTCCGTCGGCATTGCCCGGCGCAAAGCTGCCATAGCCCAGCGTTGCATAGTAGCGTGCGGCCTTCGCGACAGCTGCGCGGAGTTCGTCGGAAAGCATGGGGGTAACCGCCCGATCTGCCATAATTTCCTCGCAGCCGGTCAACTCACCAGTCTCTTCGAAAATGCATGTCGCGCCTGCGGCGGCGAAAGCACAGCCAGCCGAACCACGTTCTTCAACATGGATCGGAAGCCGTGGACCGGCACCTACGCTGCCGGTGGACGATACCGAATCGACTTTGCCTTTTCCAAAGCGTCCAGCGTATCCTCGACGCTGAGGAGGACAGTGGTCTCCATAGAGCTGAGCGCGCCGCCTGCACCGATCGCAAGCGCGACAGCCGCCATCGATACGTTATCAGGGGCCTCCCACAGATTCCAACCATCTCGCTCGCCGAAGGCGTACCAGAACCCATGGAGCTTTCCGCCGACGGACTCAATATAGGTGCGTGCCGCCTCGCGACGATCCTCAGGGTTTTCGATCATGCGCGCCCAAGTCTCGGGCGTGTAGCTGAAGCGCGTGAGATACATGGCCATGGATTGCCTCCTCCCCCAGAACAACACAGTTAACGCTCAAGCTGGGGAGAACGCGAGTCATTTCCAACGTGCGGACTTCTCCTGGCGGTTGGTGTTAACTTCGCCGTTTTTGGCGCGCGGCGGAAAGTCCCCAATAACCCGTGCAACAATCCGCAAGAGTAAATCGTTGTGGCGTCGGGCCGCGGCCGCTACAGCCCCGCGCGTCCTATTAGACGCGCAAAGGTCGCTGTAGCACTTTGAATTGCTGCATGTGGACAGCTCGCCGTTTGGGTCCGGCGTCGGCGCTCACTTGTATCTCGAGGCGGATTTTTGTGACCGTCAAGCTCCGGCGCCACTTCTTGGCGGCTGGGATGGCGGACAGCCTGTTCTTCAGCATCGCCCTTCTTGGGAGTTATAATTTTTCTTGGGCGTAATCAGTCACTTCAGCTTCAACAACAAGCACCGGCCGGTCGAGTGAAAGGGCCCGTGCTGGCGCCGCTCGCTTGCGGTCACGCTCCTGTGGAAGAGCACTCAAACAGGACCTTACTGGTCGACGCATCGATGCCTGCCAGGCTCACTTCATATCCCCAAAGCCGGCTTATATGCGCTAGTGTCGCGTCCCGATTGCTTTCCTCCAGCAGAATGCCGTTCTTGATGACGTGCTTCAGTCGAAGCTGCCGATCTCCCAGCAGATCGACATCGACCACCTGTATGTCCGGTCTATTGGCCACCGGGTCATAGTTCCGAGCGAGCCCGGCACGCACGGCAGCGTACCCCTGCTCGTTGTGGATGGAAGTGACCTCACAAAATTTGTTGGTCGCGCGGTCAGAGAGACGAAACAGGCGGAATTTGCGGATCAGCGCCGGGCTCAGATATTGCAGAATGAAGGACTCGTCGCGGTGGTTCTCCCAGGCGCCGATCAACGTGCCCAATGGGTCACCGTTGCCGGATATGGTGGGAAACCAGTCCCGATCCTCTTGCGTCGGCATGGTGCAGATGCGTTCGATATCCTGCATCATAGCAAAGCCCAGCGCGTAAGGGTTGATACCTGAGAAGCGGGAATCGTCGAAGCCCGGCTGAAACACCACATTGGCGTGGCTTGCCAGCAACTCCAACATTGCGCCTTCACTGACCCTGCCCTGGTCGAACAGTCTATTGATAATGGAATAGTGGACGAAGGTCGCGCATCCCTCGTTCATCACTTTGGTCTGACTTTGCGGATAGAAATATTGCGCGATAACGCGAACAATCCTCAAGATTTCCCGCTGCCAGGGCTCAAGGATCAGACTGTGCTTTTCGAGGAAGTAGAGCAGATTCTCCTCGGGAAGGTTAAGCGCCTTCTTCCGTTCCGAAGCCTCGCGCTCCGCCTCCTCGATGCCGGATGTTCCGCTTGCCGTCGGCAGCGTCCGCCATAAATCGCTATAGGTCTGCTCTTCATATTCCAGCCGCTCCCGGGCCCGCGCCGTCTCCTTTTCCGATGAGAGCCGGGGGGGACGGCGATAGTGGAATACGCCGTGATCCATCAGGGCATGCGCCGAATCGAGTATCTCCTCCACCGCACTGAGACCGTGCCGCTCCTCGCATTTGGCGATGTACTTCTTGGCGAAGTCCATGTAGCCGAGGATCGCGCCGGCATCCGTCCACTGGCGGAACAGGTAGTTGTTCTTGAAGAAGTGATTGTGGCCGAAGGCCGCATGCGCGGTGACCAGCGCCTGCATCGGCATCGTGTTTTCTTCCATGAGATAGGTGATGCAGGGATTGGAGTTGATCACGAGTTCATAGGCCAACCCGCGATAGCCTTTTTGATAGAGTTGACTTTCAAAAACGAAGCGCTTGCCAAACGACCAGTGCTGATACATCAGCGGCATGCCGACGGACGAATAGGCGTCGAGCATCTGTTCAGAGGAGATGATCTCGATCTGGTTCGGATAGACGTCCAGTCCCATCTCGCCGATCGCAATCGCCTCGATCGCCTCATAGGCACGCGAAAGCGTCGCGAAGTTCCATTCCGAACCGTCGAACAGCAGAGTGGAGGCTGGCCGTCTTGCCATTCGATCGTCCCCTCACCTGCGCAGTTGAACAGGTTGATGCCGGGCAAAGAGTTTGCGGAAGACGGGGTAGATGTCGGCGGGCATTGCAACGCGCGTCATCTGGAAATTGGGTACCTCGCTGTCGACCGTGCGGTAGGCGCGCCAGAGTGAGGTGCCGTTGTCCGTCGACCCGAATATTCCGCTCTCGCGCTCGTCTATGATCTCGACATAGGCGTAATACTGGCACAGACGCATGAGCGATTCCCGCAGAAGTTCGGCGCACCGCTCCGAGTCGCCGTTTGCATTGTCGCCGTCGGAGGCTTGGGCCGCATATATATTCCAGAGATTCGAGGGATAGCGCTCCTCGATGACCCGGAGCATTTCCTCAAGCGCCGTCGAAACGACCGTGCCGCCGCTCTGCTTGCTGAAAAAGAACGTCTCCTCGTCAACTTCCCGCGCCTCATCCGTGTGGCGGATGAACACGATGTCGATCCGCTCGTAACGACGCTTGAGAAACAGATGCAAGAGAACGAAGAAGCGCTTGGCAAGATCCTTCTCGCGCTCCCCCATCGAGGCGGAGACGTCCATCAGGCAGAACATCACCGCACTCGCGTTCGGCAAAGGCTGACGTTCGAAACGGTTGAACCGCACGTCGACGGGATCGACATAGGCGATACGCCGCCGCCGCCGTTCGAGCACTTCCAGTTCTTCGCGCAGGTGCCAGAGCCTGTGGCGCTGCTGCGGAGACGGTTGCTCCTCCCGTTCCAGTGCCGCGATCTCGTCGGCAAGCGCCTGAAATTCCCTCTCGCTCGGGCGACGCAGGGCCATGCGCCGTCCGAAGCTGTTGCGCATCGTTCGCCCCACATTGATATTGCTGGGCGTGCCCACCGTCGAGAAACCGACGCGATGGGACTTGTAGCTGACGGTTTCGCGCAGGTTCAGCTTCACCATGTCCGGAAGCTCCAGATCTTCGAAGAAAAGATCGAGCACTTCCTCACGCGACAGCACGAAGAGAAAGTCGTCCGTGTTTTCGCCCCGTCCGGGGCCGCCGACCCCTCCGCCACCGCCTGATTCCGGCTTCCTAAGTCGGTCTCCGGGCGAGAAGGTCTCGTTTCCGGGCAGGACATAGTGCCGCTCGCCGCTGCCGCGCGAATGCTGGAAGCTGGGCTCGTCCGCACCACGCTTCGGGATCGGAACGCCGTGGGCGGCGTCCACATCGATGATCCTGTCCGACTTTACCTGATCCCTTATCGTGCGCTTCAATTCCTCATGGACCCGCTTTAAAAAGCGCTGCCTGTTGCCGAGACTCCTGTCCTTGGGGTTCAGCCGGCGATCGATGAAATTCGGCATGTGCCCATCCCCCGCTTACGCATCGTCAACCGGCCTTGTTGACGCGCATATACCAGTCGACGAGCCGCCGCACCTGACGCTCGGTGTAGCCGCGTTCGGTCATGCGTTCCACGAATTCAGCATGCTGCTTCTCGGTCACGCTGTCCTTCTTCGAGCCGAAGCTGATGACCGGCAAAAGGTCCTCGACCTGGCCGAACATGCGCTTCTCGATCACTTCCCGGAGCTTTTCGTAACTTGTCCAAGAGGGGTTGCGCCCGTTGTTCCTGGCACGGGCGCGCAGGGTAAACTTTACGACTTCGTTGCGGAAATCCTTGGGGTTTGCGATCCCTGCGGGCTTTTCGATCTGCGACAACTCGCCGTCGAGAACGTTGCGATTTAGGATCTGACCCGTATCAGGATCCTTGAAGTCCTGATCTTCGAGCCAGGCATCCGCGTAAGAGATATAGCGGTCGAACAGGTTCTGACCATATTCGCTATAGGATTCGAGATAAGCCTTCTGGATCTCGTGACCGATGAACTCGGCATAACGAGCGGCGAGCTCCGAGCGGATGAAATCGAGATAGTTCGCTTCGGTCTCCTTGGGAAATTGCTCCCGCCGGATAGCCTGTTCCAGGATATACATCAAATGAACCGGATCGGCCGCGACTTCCTTGGTGTCGTAGTTGAAGGTCTCCGACAGCACCTTGAAGGCAAAGCGGGTACTGACGCCGGTCATACCCTCATCGACGCCCGCGGCATCGCGATATTCCTGCAGGGACTTCGCCTTGGGATCGGTATCCTTCAGGTTTTCGCCGTCATAGACCCGCATCTTCGTGTAGGACGGCGAGTTCTCGTGTAGAGCGAGGCGCGTCGCCACCGTGAAGCGGCTAAGGTTCTCCAGCACCTCGGGCGCACATGGGCTCTCGGACAACTCGCTCTCGCGAAGCAGCTTTTCATAGATCAGCCGTTCCTCCGTGACACGCAGGCAATAGGGTACCTTGACGACCAGAATCCGGTCGAGAAAGGCCTCGTTGTTCTTGTTGTGCTTGAATTGCAGCCATTCGGACTCGTTGGAATGGGCAAGCACGATACCCTGGTAGGGGAAGGCGCCGAAGTTCTCCGTGCCGTTATAGCTTCCTTCCTGCGTAGCGGTGAGCAGCGGATGCAGAACCTTGATCGGCGCCTTGAACATTTCGACGAATTCGAGCAGCCCTTGCGTAGTCCTGTTGAGCCCGCCGCTATAGGAATAGGCGTCGGGATCGGCCTGGCTGAAATTCTCGAGCTGGCGGATATCGACCTTGCCGACGAGCGCGGAAATATCCTGGTTGTTCTCGTCGCCCGGTTCCGTCTTGGCGATGGCGATCTGGCGCAGCCGCGAGGGCGTAAGTTTGACGACGCTGAACTTCGAAATGTCGCCGCCGATTTCGTCCAGCCGCTTGGTTGCCCAAGGCGATACCAAGTCGGTGAGCCGCCTCTTGGCAATGCCGTATTTGTCTTCGAGCAGATCCCCCATACGATCGCGGTCGAACAGGCCAAGGGGCGACTCAAAGACGGGACTTATCTTACCGTCGATGGCCAGCGTGTAGATCGGCTGCTGCTCCATCAGCTTCTTGAGCCGTTCGGCAAGCGACGACTTGCCGCCACCCACCGGCCCCAAGAGGTAAAGGATCTGCTTACGTTCCTCGAGCCCCTGCGCGGCATATCGGAAATATCCGACGATCCGCTCGATCGTATCCTCCATTCCATAGAAGTCCGCAAAGGAGGGGTAGATCTTGATGGTGCGGTTAGCGAAGATACGGCCGAGGCGCTCATCCGCGCTCGTGTCTATCAATTGCGGCTCGCCGATGGCAGCCACCATGCGCTCCGGCGCCGTGGCATACATGCTCCTGTCGTCGCGACAGGCGAGGAGATATTCCTGCAGACTTAACTTCTCTTGCACTCCGCTTGCGTAAGTCTGCGAAAAGAGGTCGAAAACATCGCCGTCATTGGCTCTCATGGAAGCCTCCTGCGGTCGCCCGAAGTCCTACGCTTCTGCTACGACCACTTCATTTTCAACGAAATTAGGCCCGGGTTTGTTCCCGAAATTGGCTGCCTTCACTACTTATCCATCTCACAGGCGCTGACGCCGAGCGAATCAAGGCGCTGCTTACTAACAATAACATCGGCCAGCCATCTTCGCACCCTATCTGAACAGCGAGTCCACTGTCCAAAAGCATGAAACAACCGAGCGGCCCATCAGGTTGACCGGAGTACGGGAAAAATGGGCGCTCTGATCTCCCCGCCAATCGTCAAAACCATGGGGGTACCGCGTCACACGACCTCCGCGCGCCCGCCGAAGCCGGAACGAAACAGAGCCTCGTGCGCATCCTGATCCGGATCAAAGCAGCAGTCCTGGACTAGGCGCACAGCGTAGTCCGCATCACTGGCCCAGGCGACGCTTGAAAGAACAACACCGGTGGTGCTTATCCCAGCCATTACCAGCGTGCTTACGCCGCGCGTCCGGAGGTCGGCGTCAAGCGATGTGCCATAGAAGACGCTGGCTCGCGGACATGCATAGAAAAGGTCACCCCGTTCGACCGCAAGACCTTCGACGGGCAGACCAGTACGAAATCGTCCGGTCGGTAGATACGGTGAGATTTGGCGGTTATCCGCCGGCGGTGCGTGTTCATACCCTTCGCCTAGCGAAAAGTTGGGAAATAGCAACGGTCGACCAGTGGCGCGCCAGCGCCGGATCAATGCGTTACACTGCTGCAACAACGACGATGGTTGCTCCCCGAAAAGGATTGCGAACACGTCGACTTGATAGTGCATAATGACGAGGGCCGCTCTATCAATGTAGCTGCCCTGGAAATCGACCGCCATCACAACCCTCCAAAATCAAATTTGAATTCGACCCGGTATTCGTCAGCGCCAAGTGTAGCTTGAGCCGATGAACCTCTCGCTAACGAGAGGCGAGGCCATGTATTCATTTGCTCCACTGTCGCTGTCGCCCCGCCGCTGTCCATCGCTATGGCCTTGCAGGACTGAGCCGTGATCGAAGGCCGACGAACTCGGAGACAGCAAAGTCAATGAGTTTTCGGATACGAGGTATGCGGCGCATGTCGCTATGAACGCCGATCACGAGTGGCAATGTCGGTGGAGAGTTCCCTGTATCCACGGCAAGCAATCCCAGTCGATCGGCGGCCAGAAAGAACGGAAGCGTGGCAACCGCTACACCCGCTTCCACCGCACTCAGTTGTGAGCGTATCGAATTTGTCCGCAGGATCACCCTTGCGTCCGGAAGGATCTCCTTCAGCCACGTGGAAAGCGATACGCGTACGGGCGCCTCGGCGAGTTCGACGATGGAATGCGCCGTGCTATCCCCGGCTGCCGGCTTTCCGAAACGCTCGATGTAATCGCGCGATGCGAACAACCCGTACCGAACTTCCGCCACCTTCCATTCAACGATGTCCTTCTGGTCGAAGCCGCCAAACCGGAAGGCGATATCAGCGTCTCGCCGGGACAGGTTGAAGCGCCTGCTATCGTTGATGAGATTGATGGTGATGCCCGGATGGTCGGCGGCGAATTTCGCCAGAATGGGCGCGATGACATAGTCGCCCAGCCAGTCGAGGGTAGTCACGGTAACTGTTCCCTGCAGCCCTTCCTCCTGCGCCGCAAAGCGGCGCTCTACTGCCAGGGCACTCGCCTCCATCTGATCGAGAATCGACAGGATGGACTGGCATGCGACAGTCGGCATCAGCCCGTTCGAATGCCTTTCGAAGAGCTTATGGCCGCATTTTGTCTCGAAGGCGTCAAGGCGACGACTGAGCGTCGGCTGCGTGGTGCCAAGGCTGCGGGCGGCCGCACTTAGGGAGCCGTGGCGGGCGAGCACCTGAACAAGACGCAGTTCTTCCCAGTCCATACGGCTATCTCCATCCCAAATTTGCGCCTGCACCCTACGACGGACCCGAAGCCGGCACTGCAAAATCCGTCAATCCACCGCCAGGCGAGGTGGCTGATCCCGGCGATAATTCATAGACAGCTTGGTGCCTGCCGTCATTCCCCCGTCGATGGGAAGCACCGCGCCGGTGATGTAACTTGCCTGTTCGGAACAAAGCCAGAGCACTGCCGCCGCAACCTCCTCGACCGTGCCAAGACGGCCCATCGGCGTCGAAAGGGCGGCTTGCTGCTGTACCTGCGCGCCTGCGGCTTCGAGATGATGGGTCAGGATCGGCCCTGGGGCGACGACGTTTATGCGGATCCCCTGATCGGCGTAGTCGAGCGCCGCAGCCTTCGTAAGGCCGATAATGCCGGCCTTTCCCGCGACATAGGCCGAAAGACCTGATGTCCCATTCACTCCGGCAACCGAGGCCATGTTGGCGATCGCGCCACCGCCGTTGTGTAACATGGCTGCGATCTGGTGGCGCATACCAATGAAGGTGCCACGAATATTGGTTCGCATGCTGCGATCGAAGGCCTCGATATCGAGATCGGCAAGGGGCGCCGGCATCCCGCCGTCGGTCGCATTGTTAAAGGCAGCGTCCAGTCGTCCATACCGCTCAAGGGCGCTGTCCAGGGCGCGTTTCATCGCACTCTCGTCACCGACATCCGCCTGGATCGCCAACGCCTCCCCGCCCCGCTCGCGGATCGAAAGCGCAACTTCATCGATCGCCTGTTTCGAGCGGGCCAGCAGCACAACGGCCGCGCCTTCCTTCGCGAATGCCCTGGCGGTGGCCGCGCCAATGCCCTTACTCGCGCCGGCGACCAGCGCAACCTTTCCGGGATATCTCTGTTCAAGGGCATTCATCGACCGACCTCCACGCTGAAACTGCGGTGGCTGTGTAGCCTGCACTGGCGACCGCGTCCTCCTGTAGCGGCGTATGCCTCCCATACGCAGGCAGGCAATCGACTCGTCCACACCGAGCCGTTTCCATCGATGCGAGGCCCTGTCGGCAAAGACCGGGGCGCTGACGGGAGAAAATCGATGGGCGGACTGACGTCAACCGAACTGAAACGAACGCCGCTGCCGCAATTGCGGGCCGCGGTTGATAAGGCGATCGACGACGCTTTGGCGCAAGAGCGGATCGTCGGCACCGTCGTCCTGGTTTCCATCGACGGCAGCCTCACCTACCAGCGCGCTGCCGGCTTTGCCGATCGAGAGGCGTGGCGCCGGATGCAACTCGAGAGCATCTTCCTGCTCTCATCCGTCACAAAGCCGATCGTAACAGCGGCCGCCCTGGCATTGATCGACAAAGGCGTGATGCATCTCGACGATGCGGTATCGACATGGTTGCCCGACTTCTCGCCGCGCCTGCCGGACGGAAGCCTGCCGCGCATTACCCTGCGCCATCTGCTGACGCACAGCGCCGGGCTCAGCTACGCCTTCATGGAACGAGGTGACGGCCCCTATCAGAGGCTCGCCATCAGCACCGGGCTCGACAACACCAATGACGATCTTTCCGACCTCATTCGGAAATTGAACGCCGTCCCGCTCGCGTATCCGCCCGGAGAGGGCTGGGGCTACTCGATGAGCCTCGACGTTCTCGGTGCCGTCATCGAGCGTGCGACGGAACGTGCGCTTTCAGACGCGGTGGCGACGCTGGTGACCGGTCCGCTGCAGATGGAGGATACGGCATTTTCGGTTGTCGATCGCAGCCGGCTTGTTACACACTACGGTGACGGGACACCGCGACCACGGCGATTGGCGGATGACGATGCCATTCCGTTCTTCGGCAATCCGGTCAGGTTCTCCCCCGTGCGGATTTTCAACACCCAAGCTTTTCCGTCAAGCGGCGCCGGCATGGCCGGCACGGCTGGCGATATCCTGCGCCTTCTCGAATGTCTCAGAACGGGTGGTACGCCCATCTTGAAACGCGAGACCGCCAGTTCAATGTTTGAAATGCAGGCGAAGACTGCAGGCGCAGCCGCCGGACCGGGCTGGGAGTTCGGCTTTGGAGGCGCGATCCTTGCCTCTCCTGAAGACGCCGGAAGTCCCCAATGTCCGGGCACGCTGCAATGGGACGGCGCCTATGGGCACAAATGGTTCATCGATCCGGATCGACGCCTTTCCATCGTTGCGCTCACCAACACGGCGTTCGAAGGCATGATCGGCCGCTTTACGACCGACCTACGCGATGCCCTATACCGGAGCCTTTGAGATGCCGAGGTCTGCTGTTCCCGTCGATCTCGACCAATACTTCGCGCGCATTGGCTACGGCGGGCCGCGTTCACCGGATCTGGCGAACCTTCGGGCGATTATCGCGCACCATGTCGCGACTATTCCGTTCGAAGCCATAGACGTCCTCCTGGGACACGGGATCGATCTGTCGCCCGCAGCCCTCGATGTCAAACTCATCGCGCGCCGGCGCGGCGGATACTGCTTCGAGCACAACGGACTGTTTCAAAGGGTCCTGTTATCGCTCGGCTACGTGGCAGAGCCGCTGATGGCTCGCGTCCTGTGGATGCGGGAAAAAACTGCTCCGCCGCCGGCCTGGTCGCATATGGCGCTCCGCGTCGTTATCGATGGAGTAGCCTACCTCGTCGACGTCGGCTTCGGCAGCTGCGTTCCAACGCTTCCCTTGCGCTTCGACGTCGCGGCGCCACAACCGACGACGCATGAGATGTTTCGTTTGACCGCTACACCGGAAGGCTTTTTGCTCAAGGTACTGCTCGCCGCAAAGTGGTCACCGGTCTACGAGATTTCGACGAGAACCTGCGCCGACGAGGAATACGATATCGCAAACGCCGGCGCCTCGACCCATCCACACTCCCATTTCCGCCAGCAACTGCTTGTGGCCTTGACGACGCCGGAAGCACGAAACGTACTGCTCGGGAACAGGCTGACGATCCGCCATCGCAATGGACAGGTCGATCGTCGTTGGCTGGATGCAGTGGCAACCGAGGAGGCGCTGATCAATCTGTTCGGGCTGCCGTTCCAAAACGAATGGCGGCGAATCTTGCCCCAGGTAACGAGCACACCCGCATGAGCCATTGTCGTTGCCGACCATTGTCGCCAATTCTCGCGAGGCTGGATGATGCCGCCGTTGGCGCCTGTCCGCAAAAATCACCTGGAGGGACTACAGCGCCGCGCGTCTTATTAGACGCGCAAAGGTCGCTGCAGCACTTTGAATGACTGCATCCGGCGCGTAGACGCGGCCTGAGCTAGAGATTTCGGCGGAAGAAGGCGACGACGGCTGCGTTCAGGCGCGCATGAAATGCTGCCCGATCGAAGCCGGGTGTATCGGTGCAGATTTCGTGCAACGCCGCCAGCTGGCTTTTTGTGCAAGGCGCGAGGAATGAGTAATGTCCGGCGCCAGGCTCGATATGAGATACTGGCATGACCGGTAACCCGCCCTTCACGATTGCGAAGTCCGGCTCCGCTGGCACGATGTGATCCAGCTCCGCCGCCCAGAGTGCCACCGGCTTTTGCACCTCGCGCAGACCGTCAGGCAGGAACAAGGCCGGCATCGCCGGGGCGGCGACGAAGGCCGCCTTCAGCCGTTCATCGCGAACGACGTCCAGCGCCGCAGCGCCGAAGCTCCGGGCGATACTGTCTGCCCCGCCGAACTCGCGGCAGACCCATCTTTGCGGAAACGCCACACATTGGTCGATCAGACCGGAAAGCTCAGGCTTGCCACCCAGGGCGACGAGCGACGTGAAGCCGCCAATGGAGAACCCGAAAATGCCGACACGATCCGGATCGATTGCAGCACGCTGCGGCCAGGTCTGCAGCATGTAGTCGATGATCAGCGATATATGCCGCGGCCGCTCGGTCAGCTGTCTGCGGGTGGCGTAGTGGCGCATGTCGGCATAGTTGTCGCCGGAATGCGAAAGGGCGACAACGACAAACCCGGCTTCGGCCAGCGCGAAGGCCGTATCGTGATGGCCGTGGGCGCTGCCACCCGTGCCGTGCGAGAGGACCACCAGGGGTAGTCGCTTGCCAACGACGGAACCGTTAGCGGCAACGGTCTGGGTATAATCGCCGAGTGCCTGCATCCGAGGCGCTTCGTTCGATGGATACCAGATCGCTGCCTGGAGAGGACGATCGAGAGGATCGGAGACTTCAACCGCCTGGAAGCCGACGGTCGCATAGGCGGCCGAGGATATGAGAAGCGTAACCTGAAAAAGAAGCAGGAAAAACGGTCTGAACGAGATCATGGAGTTGGCCCGATTGAAATGACGCCGGGGACGTTGACATGACGGTTGCGCAATCGAGACCAAGATCATGTTCGAGGTCGTCTCCGATCACGATCTGGTCAATAGTGGCCGCAAAACAGGACCGACTCGATGCTCTTCGTTCCGTTGCCGTTCGTCGCGGCGCTGCTGCTGCTCATTCTTTTGGTACAGATGAGCCTTCGTGAGCAGGCTGCCAGCCGGCATTTCCGGATATTGGTCCTGCTGCTTTGCGTTCTTGCGACGGTCATCGGCATGCGCTGGGGCTATGGGATCGAACGTGTCTTGCCGGCCCAGGCCATTCTTGCCTCTGCCGTCGGCCCCATGGCCTGGGTCTGTTTCGCGACCTTCGTCGCCGAGCCGGGCAACACATCCTCCTATCGTTTCTGGCCGCACATGCTGCCGTCGCTGCTGGTGACACTCCTTGCCGTTGCCTCACCACAGTGGATCGATCTGACTCTCATCGCCATTTTCGCTTGTTATGCGGTCGCGCTTGGACATCTCGCGTGGGGTGGCTCGGACGCGCTCGACCTTGCGCGTTTCGACGATGCCCCTCTCGTTCATCGGTCGCTGCAGATCATGGCTGCGACGCTGTTGCTTGCGGTCATCGCGGACAGCTTGATCGCATTGGACCTGCGCGTGTTCGACGGTTCGTATGCCGCCACGATCGTGACCGTTGCGACGATCCCCCTCGTGCTTTTGCTCGGGGCCGGGGCTGCGATCGCATCCCGAGCTCCGCCCCCGCGCGAGCCCGAAGCCGTGCAGCCGGCGCCGGCATCCGACGACGACACCCATATTGTTGCGCGCCTGGCGCAACTGATGCAGACGCAAGGGCTCTATCGCGACCATGAGCTCAACCTTAGCCGGCTGGCGCGCAGGGCAGGCATTCCCGCCCGTCACCTGTCGAAGGCCGTCAACATCGTTTGCGGCAAGAACCTCTCGCAGTATGTCAACGATTTCCGGATCGCGGAGGCCTGCCGGCTCCTCGAAAAAGCCGATATCGCCGTCACCACGATCGTCTACGACGTAGGCTTCCTGACGAAATCCAATTTCAATCGTGAATTCCGGCGCGTTACCGGCATGAACCCGACAGAGTGGCGTTCATGCCGGATGGGTGGTCCTGTTCAAGTAGACAGCGCTAGCCGGGGCTTCCCCTGACCCCGCAAACAAGCTCGCCCGGTTGGGCATGTAACATCAGATTTTGCGATGGTCGAGCTTGCACTTATGCGGGGCAGACCCGCCTGCATCCGAGCCGGAAAAAGGACCGTCAGCCTTGCCGCCGCATGGATAGGATCGACGCGTCAACCGCACAAACTCGTGGTACGTGCGCCTCCACGACCAAAGACTGATCAAAGCGAAGTCGTCGGCCTGGACTCAGTAGACGATTGAATCTCAGCTCTTGAGTGGAATCGAACTACTTCCTCACCTATCGACTCGGGCTCAACTCGCTGGTGTGGACCGCTTGCCGGATAAGGATATTCCATTATCTTTTGGGCATGAAGATATTGGCGATTTCGGGCAGCACACGTCAGCTATCCACCAACACGGCCTTGTTACGGGCTTTCCAAGCCCTGGCACCGGCCGATATCGCAATCGATGTCTTTGACCGGATCGGTGAGTTGCCGGTCTTTTCTCCTGACCTTGAGGGCCCGAATACCCCAGAGAGCGTCATCCGGTTCATCGAGAAAATTTCCGCGAGTGACGGGCTGATCATTTCGAGCCCTGAATATGTTCGCAGCATTCCCGGCGGTCTCAAAAACGCGATCGACTGGCTTGTCTCCGGTGAGGCGGTGATCGGAAAACCAATAGCCCTCGCCCATGTTTCGCACCGAGGCGAGGACATGCTGGCGGCGCTGCGAACGGTACTTTCGACCGTAAGCTCAAATTTCTCCGAGAATATTTTCTTTCGGTTTCCGGTGATGAAGCAGGCGCCTGACGCAATCAGGGGAAGCCTCATGACTTCGACTAATCGTCCCGGGGCGGAGAAATTCCTCAAGGACTTTGCAGCGTTCTGCCGGAGCCAGAAAAGCGAGATTCCAGACGCTATTGATATTTGAACGGTGGCGGCGCTCGTAAATGATCTGGATACAGGCCAAAGACACCGAGCGAGCCGTAAAACTCCACGAAACGGCGCCGGAATTCGATGCGGGATCGGCGCCAATTGGCGAGTTCCATCAAGCGCCTCGAGCGGCAATCGATGAAAAAAGTTCCCGCCGCTGCAGCGGTGATGGGTGAAAAAAGAGAACAAGCAGATAAAGCAGCGGTCTGAGAAAATCTGGCATGCGTGCGTGAACGGAGAGCAGGTATTCGGAGGCGTTTCTCGTAGCTATACGTCACATTGGGCTCGAAAACATAGATCTGAGCGCGTTAATGGGACACCTCACTGGTGCTGCCCGCTCTCGCTCTGATCACAGCGGCGAGCGCTGCACGGCGCCATTCCGGCAGCTTCAATATGAAGGTGTCCATGTCCCGTCCGAAGTTTGACCAGGCCTTGTCGCCCGCTTGTCCGGGATCGATCACGCCGGCCGCCTCCAGGTCGGACCGGTCCATGTTCACACGCGCAAGTGAAATCTGCAGCAGATCCGTGCCGGTGATCATCGCCCTACTCCCTGTTGACGAAAGTTGAGCGTCCCATGGCTGGCTTGCTGCGGCGCCTGGTGCGGCTCAGCCGCTTCCTCTTCCTCGACCAGCTTGTGATAACAGGCCTCAATGTCATGGGCGATGCCGTCGGCGTCGTAGAGGTAGCCGTCCGTTCCGCCATCGGTCTCGATGATCTCCGCAAGGGAGTTCATCACCGCGCGGCCGAGACGTTGCAGAGCGTCGCGATGTCGATCGGCGCCGCCACTTTCGAAAGCGCGATTGGCTTCGTCGAGCGCCCGGTGCATAGCCTCAAATGACCCGTCGATATGGAGCTTCGTGTTCATAGCACCGCCTCCTTACTCTTGGCCTGGTGCAACAGACGCCTCTAACGCAATACCCGTGGATAGGGCCATCCTACTATCGACAGCCCACTAAACGCCACAATTGATTCGCGTCTTAGCCGGAACAAACGTAATCTGCCTCCGTTGAATCCGGGTTTACCGGGAGAAATCGACATGGCCGGACGTGCTCTTTGGAAGGGCTTTTTGAAGTTTGCCGAGATCAGTTGCCCCGTGGCGCTGCACAGCGCCGCGTCGACTTCCGAGCGCGTGAGCTTCAACACCTTGAACCGAAAAACCGGCAATCGCGTGAAGCGGGAGTATGTCGATATCGACACATGGAAGGTAGTCGAGCGCGAAGACCAGATCAAAGGCTATGAGATCGATGACGGCCGCTACGTGCTGTTTGAACCCGAGGAGCTGGCCGCGGCGGTTCCTCCAAGCGACAAGACGCTGCGCATCCAATCCTATGTGCCGTTCGGCGAAATCGATGATCTCTATTTCGACAAGCCCTACTACCTGCTTCCCGATCGGCTGGGCGAAGAGACCTTCGCCCTGATCCGGGATGCAATGCGGGAGTCCAAGGTCGGCGCCCTCGCCCAGGCTGTGCTTTTCCGCCGGCTCCGGACAGTTCTCATTCGCGCCCATGGAGATGGGCTCATCGCTACCACCCTCAACTTCGACTACCAGGTTCGCTCCGCCAAGGACGCGTTCGCCGACATTCCGAAGCTCAAGATCGAAGGTGAAATGCTTGACCTTGCAAAGCACATCATCAAGACCAAGGCCGGACTGTTCGATCCGCGAACCTTCGACGACAGATACGACGCGGCGCTTGCCGAGCTCGTGAAGGCGAAGATGGAAGGCCGGACGGTCAAGGTGAAGAAACAGCCGAAGGTCGAGCCGTCGACGAACCTGATGGAAGCGCTTCGCGTGAGTGCCGGCTTCGGCTCTGCTCGGGCGTCCAAGCCTCGCACCGCTGCAACAGCTGCGCGAGCCGTCCCCGCGCCCCGGCCAGCAGCGCGCAAGAAGGCAGGTTAAGTCATGGCCGCCGTCAAACCCTACTGGAAGGGCTATCTCAAACTTTCACTGGTCACCTGCCCCGTCGCCCTGTCGCCGGCCACAAGCGACACCGAGAAGATCCGCTTTCACACCATGAACCGCGCCACCGGCAACCGCGTGGCTTCACGATACGTCGACAGCATCACCGGCAAGGAAGTCAATACAGAGGACCAGGTGAAAGGCTATGAGCGTGGCGAAGGCGATTACATCATGCTCGAGGAGGAAGAGCTCGATGCGGTGGCGCTGGAGAGCGTCCGGACGATTGAGATCGACATGTTCACGCCACGGGATTCCATCGAATGGATCTGGCTCGAAAAACCGCACTACCTGGTGCCGAACGACAAGGTTGGTGAAGATGCGTTCGCCGTGATCCGCGACGCCATGCGCTCAGAGAACGTCGTTGGGATTTCCCGTCTCGTCTTCGGCCAGAGAGAGCGCGCGGTGATGCTTGAGCCCCGCGGCGAAGGCATCGTTCTATGGACGTTGCGCTATGGTGACGAGGTGAGACCTGAGGAAGAGTATTTCTCGAACATCAAGGCAAAGCCCGAGGGCGGCCTTGCTCCGCTGATGAAGCAGTTGATCAAGCAGCAGACGAAGAAGTGGGTGCCGATCACCGACCCCATTCAGGATCGCATGCTCGAACTGATCGCCGACAAGAAGAAGACGTTGAAGCCGAAGGCCAAGCGCAGGATTACACCGGCGAAAGACAACGTCGTCGATATCATGTCAGCGCTTCGCGACAGCTTAGAACGAGAGAAGCGCGGCAAAGCCCGGTAGTCCCTTCCCACGGGCTTTCTTCCCGGGATGATCCCAAACTCTGAGAGTAGCGCCATGAGAAATCCGACGCATAATTGTGCTGCTTTGAGATAGACCGGCATGTGGTTGCTTGAACATGTCACACTCCGCGCGCTTTGATCACGTGGGAGTTTGCGAATGGGATTGGGATCATGACTAGTTCTCGATCCGCTAGAGACAGGCGCGCCGTTGATGCATCGGCTCAAAGTCATGTTGCTACTTTCATTTTGGTGGTGGACAATCTCTCAGCCGACAGACCGAGGAGCGGATGATGAATTTCGAAAAGGTCGGGCGAAGCCGAATGATGATGCGGCTGCCACGACACCGAAGACAGATTTCCGATGCCAACTTCCTTGCGATCAACGATCTGCTGGAAGCTTACGGCCTGGCCGCCATGAAGCGTGATGAGTTACGCGAGCAACTGACGCCGGATCCCACGGTGATCGGGGATTATGAGGATCTCTGTCAGAAGCTAGAGGACGACATCATCAAGATGCTGGCAGGCGTAAGCCCGCGCATGGTGCGCTAGGAGCAACGTCTCGCCCATTGGGCGAGGTACGGAACCTCTAAGGTTGAACCTTGAGCTTCAACCGCCAGGCCCCAACGGGACCTCTCAATCCAAAAGGCTTGGCGCCCCCGCGCGCTGCAATTCTATTGAGCCTGCGATCTTGACCACGGCCATGCCGGCTTGGATCATGCGCTGATGCCAGCGAGCAAAGAGGACGCCATCGGTTCCGGCCACAACATCCGTCCAGCTGGCATCCATGTCGGCTGCGAAAGGATCGCCACGACGCGGTCGGCGCCCACGAAATCTCAGAGCTACTCGGCCTGCCGGAAATTGCGGATGCGGTCGAAAAGCACCGCAAGGATGGTCGCGCCGCCAATGAACGTTCCCTGCCAGAACGCATTGATGCCGAGCAGCCCGAGGCTATTACGGATCACCTCGATGAGCGCCGCACCGACCAGTGCACCTAGGGCCGTGCCGACGCCGCCGGCCAGGTTGGCGCCACCAATCACCGCCGCCGCGATAACCTGAAGTTCCATGCCAGCGCCGATATTCGTTGTTACCGCTCCAAGCCAGCCAGTCTGGATGATACCGGCGACTCCGGCGGAGAGGGCAGAAATCATATACACACCGACCTTGATCGGACGCACAGGTATACCGGTAGCAGTCGCGGCGTGCTCGTTGCCGCCGATGGCGTAGATATAGCGGCCCAGCCTCGTCCATCGCAGGACGAAACCCGTCAGCAGCGTCAGCACAATCATGTAGATCACCGGGTTGGCGATGCCGAACAGCCAGGCCCCACCGCCAAGAGCGAGCAGTTTGTCGTGGTCCGGTCCGAATTGGAAAACAACCGTGTTGTTGGACGCTACCATCGCCAGGCTTCGCGCGATCGAAAGCATGCCGAGCGTCACCACAAAAGGAGGGAATCCGACATAGGCGATGAGAACACCGTTGAACGCGCCAATGAGGAGCGCCGTTGCCATTGAGGCGGCAATCCCGACCTCGATGCTATAGCCGGAATGCATGACGACCGCCAGGACCATGCTGCATAGGCAAAGCACCGACCCAACCGACAAGTCGATCCCGCCCGTGATGATAACCAGCGTCATGCCGAGGGCAATGATAGCGACGAAGGTGGCATTGCGGGTGATGTTGTAGAGGTTCTTCGGCGTGGCGAACGAATCCGTTGCGAAGGAAAGGAAGATGCACGCCAGAACGACGGCGACCAACACCCAGAACGTCTGGTTGGCGAGGATCGCAGCGCCCAGCGTGCGTTGTTTCTGAGCAATCGTCTGGTCGAGCGTTGTTGCCATTTTCCTACGCATTCCTCCGATGCGGCACCTGCAGCGCTCATCCTCTTTCGATGGCGCCCGTAATCAATCCTGTCACTTCTTCAGGCGACGTCTGCGCAATAGGCTTGTCGGCGACCTTTCGGCCGCGCCGCATGACGACGACGCGATCTGCGACATCAAAAACATCCGGCATGCGATGGCTGATGAGCACGACCGCAATGCCGCGGTCGCGCAACCCACGGATCAGATGCAGCACCTCGGCGACCTGGCGCACCGAAATGGCCGCCGTCGGCTCGTCCATGAGAACGATCTTTGCCTCGGAGATCATCGTTCGCGCGATCGCGACCGCCTGCCGTTGCCCTCCAGACATTTGCCTGACGAGGTCGCGGGGCCGAGTTTCGGATCGAAGCTCGGTAAAGATTTCTCCCGCGCGACGGTACATTGCCTTGTAGTCTAATACACGCAGTGGGCCGAAGCCGCGCCTGAGTTCGCGTCCAAGGAACACATTTGCCGCCGCCGAGAGATTATTGCACAGCGCCAGGTCCTGATGAACGATCTCGATGCCGTGCTGCCGTGCCTCTATCGGCCGATGCAGCACGATTTCGTTGCCGTCGAGCCGTATCGTTCCCTGGCTCGGGCGATGGTTGCCGGCAATCATTTTGACCAGCGTCGACTTGCCGGCGCCGTTATCTCCCATGAGGCCGACCACCTGGCCTGCTTCCAGCGAAAGCGAAACGTCGTTGACCGCCTGAATGGCGCCGAAATGCTTGGAAATGTTGGTGATCTCGAGTGTCGCCACCAGTCGTCTCGCCTCCCGAAGCGCGCCGGCACGCCAACGGGCGCGATCGTTCCTCAGTCTTCACCCAGCGGTCGACAGCTTATTTACGCAAATCCTTATGAAGGCGTCAATGACGTCCTGTGCGTAGAAACTGTTTTGTATGACAAATACACGTTGCCCTGTATATTAGATACCGGTGGGAGACAAAAATGCTGATCCTTGTCACCGGTGCAACGGGCAAGGTCGGGCGGAACCTCATCGCGGGGCTGCTTGACCAACCGCGTTTTTCGCAGGCGCAGATCCGTGCGCTCTGCCACAATCGCCTGCTCGACCCGTGCGATCGAATCGACATGGTCCGTGGGACGATCGCCGACCGCAACGTCGCAGATGCGGCAATGCAGGGCGTCACCCATGTGGTGCACCTCGCCACCTGCAAGGAAACGCCAGACGCGGTCATGGACATCACGGTCAAGGGATTGTTCTGGCTACTCGAGGCCTTCCGGATCAGCCCTTCCGCACGCCAGTTTATCCTCGTCGGCGGGGACGCGTCGGTCGGCCATTTCTTTTATCGCCACGATGGTCCCGTGACTGAGAAGACGCCGCATCGCGCCTATCCCGGTTGCTACGCGCTATCGAAGGTCCTCGAGGAAGTGATGCTCGAGCAGTACGCAATTCAATACGGCACGAACGGCTGCTGCCTGCGCGCGCCGTGGATCATGGAAAAGGACGACTTCAAACAGACATTGTCGTTCGGCGACGATGTGTTTGGCGGGCCAGACTGGAAGACCTTTTTTTCGCCCGCAGAAGCAAGGCGATACGCCGAGGCCGGCACCGTGCCGCTCCTTCGCGACGCAGATGGCCGGCCGCTAAAACGCAATTTCGTGCATGTCAGCGACCTGGTCTCAGCGATCCTGGCTGCGATCGACAATCCCCGCGCTGCACGGCAGTTGTTCAACGTCTCCATGGACCGTCCAGTGGACTATGGCGAGGTCGCAAGCTACCTCGCACGCACGCGCGGCCTCGGCTCGGTTGACGTCCCCAGCGCCTTCCACTCGAACTGGATGGATAACAGCAAGGCCAAATACCTTCTGGATTGGCGCCCTGACTACGATCTCGAAAAGCTTATCGACTCGGCCTGGCAATACGAGCGTCAGTCGAACGATCCTCGTATCGTCTTTTATCCGGGTTGATTTGTGCCGCGGACAGACAATGTCCGCTTGTTCAACGGGAGGAAAGAATGAGAAAGACAATATTGCTGGCCGCCGTTGCTGTCCTGGCGCTCTGTGCCGGTCAGGCTCTGGCCAAGAAGCAGCTCGTCATCGTCGTGAAGGGCCTCGACAACCCCTTCTTTGAAGCGATCAACCAGGGTTGCCAGAAATGGAACAAGGAAAATCCGGACTCCGAGTATGAGTGCTTTTACACCGGACCGGCCTCGACATCCGACGAGGCCGGCGAAGCGCAGATCGTTCAGGACATGCTTGGCAAGGCCGACACGGCTGCAATCGCCATTTCGCCGTCTAATGCCAAACTGATCGCTCAAACGCTGAAGACCGCGAACCCGACGATCCCCGTCATGACGCTCGACGCCGATCTCGCCAAAGAGGACTCGGCCCTGCGCAAGACCTATCTCGGGACCGACAACTACCTGATGGGTGCCCGGATTGGCGAATACATCAAGAAGGCCAAGCCGGATGGCGGCAAGATCTGCACGATCGAGGGCAATCCGGGCGCGGACAACATTCTGCGCCGAGCCCAGGGCATGCGCGACACGTTGACCGGTAAGGAGGGACTGACGGAACTGAAGGGTGAGGGAGGCTGGACGGAAGTCGCAGGCTGCCCGGTCTTCACCAATGACAACGGAGCAGCAGGCGTGCAGGCCATGACGGATATTCTCGCCGCCAATCCGGACCTTGATGCCTTTGGTATCATGGGTGGCTGGCCGCTATTCGGCGCACCGCAGCCCTATCGCGACCTGTTCAAGCCGATCGCAGACAAGATTGCCAGCAACGATTTCGTCATCGGCGCTGCCGACACGATCGGCGACGAGGTTGCCATTGCGCGTGAAGGGTTGGTGACGGCACTCGTCGGGCAGCGTCCGTTCGAGATGGGCTACAAGGCACCGTCTGTCATGATGGATCTGATCGCCGGCAAGCCGGTGGAAGATCCGGTGTTCACCGGTCTTGATGAGTGCACCAAGGACACAGTCGACACGTGCATCCAGAAGTGACGATCTCGTCCGGGCCCCGTTCGCGGGCGCCCGGACAATCGCCGACCGAAGCCTTGCCAGCGCAGGCGGTGGCAAGGCATCCCCATTGACGCGAGCGACATGCATCGCCAGCATCGGAACGAATTGATCCGTGGCGTCGCATTGGCGAGCGAGACCTTATGCGCGTCACATTGTGGAGAGCAGAATGGCAAAGAGGATCATCTTCACCGGCGGCAGCGGCAAAGCCGGCCGCCATGTCGTGCAATATCTCATCGAGCAGGGCCACCAGGTCCTCAATCTCGATACCCGGCCTCTTGACAATCCGAAGGTCAGGACGCTCATCACCGATATCACCGATAGTGGGCAAGTCTTCAACGCCTTGTCGAGTTACACCGGACTGCACGAGTTCGATCCATCCTTGAGGCCCCAGCCGATCGACGCCGTCGTGCATTTTGCCGCCATCCCGCGCATCATGATCGCTCCTGACAACGAACTTTTCCGCGTGAACGCGCTCGGCACCTACAACGTCATCGAAGCCTCTGTGAAACTCGGTATTCGCAAGGTCATCATAGCATCCAGCGAGACGACCTACGGCCTCGTCTTTGCCAACGAGCCCCGCAGTCCGCGCTACTTTCCGCTCGACGAGGAATACGACGTCGACCCCATGGACAGTTATGCCTTGTCGAAAGTTGTCAATGAGCAGACGGCACGCGCCTTTGCCCTGCGCAGCGGCTTCGACATCTATGCCCTGCGCATCGGAAACGTCATTGAGCCGAGCGAGTACAAACTGTTTCCTGGATGGTTCGCAAATCCGGGCTTTCGAAAACGCATCGCGTGGAGCTACATCGATGCGCGCGACCTCGGCCAGATCACGCTTCGCGCGATTGAGAAGGACGGGCTTGGATTCCAGATCTTCAATGCCGCAAACGACGACACCTCTTCCGATCTGCCTACCCGCGAACTCATCGACCGCTTCTATCCCGGTGTACCGCTCAAGCGGGAACTCGGCGAGTTCGAGACGTTGCTGTCGAATTGGAAGGCGCATGACATTTTGGGTTTTCGCAGCGAGCACGGCTGGAGAAAATACGTCACTTCAGGCTGAAAACCGCCCAAAGTTTTCCTCGTCACCTTCACGCGTAGACTTGTCGTACGCGCAAACTCCCGCATGGCTCAGGCCGTCTATGGCAGCCAACGCCGCAGTCACCAAACCGGGCGACTGGCAACCGCGAGAAGATGACGTATATTGCAACTTACACGGACAACGATTGCCGCGATCTTCGAAGGCCGCAAACTAAGGGTTGATGGAGGCTACTATGGCAGAACCAAGGTGGCGAACTCTTCCCGCAACTCCCGAGTTGCCCGCGACGACCCGCGAAGGGTATGTCGCGGTCGACGGCATCAAGATCTGGTATGCTGTCTACGGTTCCGGTGAGCCTGTGATTATGCTCCATGGCGGTCTCGCCAATTCCAGGGCCATCAGGTTCCGGAACTCGCCAACTCCTATCAGGTCATCGTTATGGACAGCCGCGGCCACGGACGCAGCACTCGGAATGCGGACCCCTTCAGCTACGACCGCATGGCCTCCGACGTCATCGCATTGATGGATGATTTAACGGTGTCCAAGGCTGCGGTGATAGGCTGGAGCGACGGCGCAATCATCGGCCTCAAGCTAGTGATCGCTAATCCTGGCCGCGTTAGCCGCCTATTCGCATTTGCGGCTAACAGTGACCCGTCCGGGATCTACGATCTATCCGATAGCAGGATGTTTGAGAACTATTCTCAGCGGACGCGCGATGAGTATGAAAAGCTGTCTCCCACACCCGTCGAATACGACGACTTCCTTGAGCAAATGGAAAAAATGTGGGGCTCGCAACCAAACATAACGAAAAGTGACCTTCGCAACCTTGAACACCCTATCTGGGTTGCAGCCGGCGACCACGACGAAATTGTCAGGCGTACCGATACGCTGTTCATCGCCGAAAACATTCCCGGTGCTGGTCTGCTAATACAGCCGGAAGTCAGCCACTTTTCCCATTTGCAGAACCCGCATGACTTCACACAGGATCTATTTCGCTTCCTGCGCGCGCATTGAGATAGACCGCAAAACGTGAGGCGAGTGTTTGGCGTGCAGTTTCAGTGTAACGCCTGGGGCTCGGCATCAGCGCGGCAGTGAGAACTCGTCTCACGATCAGCGCGGGAAGTAGGCGGGTTGATCGAGATCGGCGATCAGGCCCGGACCACTCGGCTGCCAGCCAAGGAGCGAGCGGGTCCTGGCGCTGGACGCCGCCATGTTCGCCGCTGCAAAGTTGGCAAACCAGCCGAAGTGCTCTCGCGACCGTGGTTCGACCGGTAGGCCGAGTTGGCGCCCGATCACTTCGGCGATTTCCCTGAACGGAACCGCTTCGACGGCAACCGCATGGTAGACGCTCTCCGTCACGCCGGCTTCAAGGGCCATGCGGTAGACCTGCGCCGCATCCAGACGGTGAACCCCGGACCAGCAGTTCAAGCCGTCATCGACATAGGCGGACACGCCGGTTTCGCGCGCGAGGCCCGCGACGATCGGGATGAAACCATGGTCGCCCACCCCATGAACGGATGGCGCAAGACGCACCGTCGCTGCGCGCACGCCCTGTTCCGCCACCGCCCTTGCGGCAGCTTCCGACTTGCGCGGCGACGCCGGATTGGGAAGGTCTGCTTCGGTTGCGCCGCGTGGCAGACCCAAGAGGCCGGAGGTGACGAGCAATGGGCGGTCCGACCCTTTGAGGACGCCTCCCAGTGCCTCGATCGCCCGTTCGTCCTGTGCCGCGTTCTCCAGGAACCTCGAGAAGTCGTGGTTGAAGGCGGTGTGAATCACGGCGTCGGCGGCTGAAGCGGCAGCCCGCAGGATGTCGAGGTCATCAAGCGAACCTTCGACAACCTTCGCACCGATGGCTTCAAGGGCAGATGCCTTCTCCGCCGAACGGACAAGGCCACTGACCTTATGTCCTGAGCGGATCAGGTCCTCGACGACGGCGGAGCCGACCCAGCCGGTTGCGCCTGTTACGAATACATGCATGACAATTCTCCATTGAGGGCCCGTCCCATTGGGACGGCCCTTTCGTTGTATGTTCGATTTGGGTTGGTGGCAGTTGAACGTTGGCAGGCTCAGGCCGCGCGCATCGACAGCTCGATGTCGTCGGCGAACGGTGTCGACAGATAGCCGCCCGAAGTCGCGCGGACGCGATCGAGATAGTCCGGGCAATGATCCGCATCGTCGGCAACGACCAGTGCTCCGGGCCGCAGACGGCTCTCGACCAGTGAAAGGACTTCCGGGTAGAGCGGCTTCGCGCCATCGAGCAGGAGCAGATCTATGCTTTCGGGAAGATCCATACTCAGCGTCGTCAGCGCATCGCCCTCGCGGATTTCGACGAGGTCGATGAGGCCCGCGTCAGCCAGGTTCTGTCGTGCCCTTGCAATCTTCGACGGCTCGAACTCGCTGGTGATCAGCTGCCCCCCGCCATTGTCCCGGAGCGCTGCCGCGAGGTAGAGTGTCGAGAGGCCGAACGACGTGCCGAACTCGACGATCGTCCTTGCGCCGCTGCTTCGGGCCAGCATGTAGAGCAGTTCGCCGGTCTGGCGGGACACGGGAAGCCAAAGATCCTTCATGCGGCTGTAGAAGTCGAGATACTCCGTCTTGCTGTGCATGAGGCGGTCGCGCTCCGCGTGGGAGAGTTCTGCCAAGGCCGGGCTGGTGGCGGCATCCGCTTCGTCGAAGAGACGGTCGAGAAGAGATGCAAGGCGTATGTCCTTGAGAGTGTTCATCGGAAAATCCTTGGTTCGCTGCGATGACTTGCTTTCGAATTGAAAATACGAATAATTCGTCGCGTTTGCTAATCGCATTGCAAAAGGTCCCGATGACTGATCGCGCAAGTCCCCGTATTTCCACACGAAAACAGCCCAAACAGTCGCGTTCGAACGAGCTTGTCGCCGCCATTCTTCAGGCGGCTGTTCAAGTTTTGGCGCAGGAGGGTGCGCAGCGTTTTACGACCGCGCGGGTGGCCGAACGGGCAGGTGTCAGCGTCGGATCTCTCTACCAGTATTTCCCCAACAAGGCGGCTATCCTGTTCCGTCTGCAAAGCGATGAGTGGCGGCAGACATCGGATCTCCTGGGCGACATCCTGACGGACCGGTCCCGTCCGCCGCTCGAGCGGCTCCGTAGCCTCGTGCAGGCCTTCATCCGTTCGGAATGCGAGGAAGCTGCCGTTCGGGTGGCACTTAGCGATGCCGCCCCGCTTTACCGGGATGCGCCGGAAGCGCAGGACGCGCGGGCGGCGGATGACACGGTCATCGAGGCGTTCATGTCCGAGCTTCTTCCGGACACCTCCGCGGCGATCCGGGCCACGGCCGGCGACCTCGTCATGGCGACCATGACCACGGTCGGCAAGGAGTTCTCAGCCGAGCCGAAGACCGACGCGGAAATCGCAGCATACGCGAATGCCATGTCCGACATGTTCTGCGCCTATATCCGCTGCCTGCGTTCCGATATTTCCGCAACGGCCGGGTGATGCGCGATTGAACGCTCTGATCGTATGGTCGCCAGGAACTCTGGGAAGACTCACCGGCGGGATGGCCGCAAACCGAACCCTACACATGGAACCGACGACACGATCAGTCCGGGACTTAACCCGCGGCGCCGCTCCCCTCACCGTCTACGAAGGTTTCGTTGCCAATACCGACTTCCATGTCGTCGTTGCCATCTCCTCCCCCCAGCCAATCATTGCCTGCGTCGCCGTAGAGAGAGAATCGCTATCAGCGCCTTCCGCTACGGCGGCGAATGCTCCCAGCCGCTCGGCGTTGCGGCCGGCATGTTTACCCGACCGGCCTCTTCAACGTGGCGATAGCCAACAACGCGCATGCCGCCGCTGCGGTCATATACCAGGCTGGCGCATAGATTCCTCCGCCTTGGGAGAGCCATGTGAGGATAGCGGGTGCGAAACCGCCAAAGATTGTCGTAGCGGTATTGTAGGCAAGAGACATTCCGGTCGACCGAACGCGTGTCGGGAAGATCTCGGAAAGGGCCGACGGTGCCACGCCGACATAGAGGCCGACCATGATGCAGAACGCGGTTTGCACAAAGATCAGCGTGGGAAGCGTCGACGACATGTGCAGCAGCCAAAGCAACGGATGGACCGCCGTCGCAAGGATGATTGCTGCCACGACCAGCACCTTCTTGCGTCCAACAACGTCCGACAAGCTTCCCGCCACGACGCAGCTGATCAACATGAATACATTGCCGATAAGGGAAGCAAGGAAGGTGTCCGATCCGCTCATGCCGAAGCTGCGCTGAATATAGATCGGCATGAAGATGACGAGCGTGTAGGTCGACACACCCCACAGCACACACATTCCCGTGCCTTTGAGCAGTTCCCGCCAGAACTCCACGAACGCCGCCTTTAGCGGCAGTCGTTCGGTCACGCCGGATTTGTTCTGACGAGCAATCTCCTCGCGGAAATGCGGCGTCTCATCGAGCGTGCGGCGCATCCAGATACCCACCGGCGCGATGAGAAGTCCGACAAGAAACGGCAGGCGCCATCCCCATTCACCGATCTGCTGCTGCGTGAGCAGAGCGGTCACCGTGAATGCGACAAGTGCGGCGAGAATATTGGAGATCGCCATGCTTCCCTGCAGCCATGATGCGTACTTGCCCTTCTTTCCCTCAGGGGCATGCTCAACGAGAAAAGCGGCTGCACCGCCGAGTTCGCCGCCCGCGGAAAAACCTTGAAGCATCCGGCCGACCAGCAGGAGGAGTGGCGCACCAATCCCGATGGCGGCATAGGTGGGCGCGGCGGCGATAACGAGAGTGCCAAGCGCCATGATCATGATCGTCAGCGTCAGGGCCGCTTTCCGACCGGCGCGGTCCGCGTAGACGCCAATCAGAACTGCGCCCAGCGGACGGATGATAAAGCCCAAACCAAACGCGATAAATGCCTTGACGAGTTCCGTCGTCTGGTCGCCCCCAGGAAAGAAGTTCTGGGCTATATAGACGGCGAACAACGCGTAGATGATGAAGTCGTACCATTCAAGCGCGTTCCCGACCGATGCCGCGACAACAGCCCGGCGTCCAGCGATGACCTGTTTGCGATCTGAGGCCTCCGCCCCAGATGTGATGCTGCTCATGACAATGCTCCCTCTTATTTTGCTTATGGTGATGGCGGCGGCGGCGGCTTGTACCAGTCCCCAAGTGCCCGTGCCGAATGCGCCCTGCAATCGCAACCCTGCTGGGATGCAAGGCTTCCGTCCAAACAGGAATGGCGAAGTGAGCCATAGCGGACGGCGAACTGCCCAACAGATTTGCGACCTGCGGGCCACCGCGCTCTCAAATAGCAAACATCCTCGTCAGATCGCTTCGGCGCCTCGGCGAATTCGGGTCCGGCGATAGCCGACTTCGGACAAAGCAATTATCCAGAGACCACCTGCCTGCGCATGCTCATGGCATTGAGGAGACGCTATGAGTGATTTTGACTTGATCCTAACTGGCCGGTTGGTGGACGCTAATCGTGTCCGGGAGAACGGCTATGTCGCTGTGCGCGACGGCATCATCGAACGCATTGGCGAGGGTATTCCCCCAGCGTCGAGCAAGGAGCGGCACGACTTCGAAGATGCCTATATTCTTCCCGGCGCCATCGATTCACAGGTGCATTCGCGCTCGCAGGCCGGTCAGGAGGATTTCATATGGTCGACACGCGCAGCCGCCGCCGGTGGCGTAACCACAATCGTCGATATGCCGTATGACGACGGCAATCTCATCTGCAACGCCGAGCGGCTTGCCCAAAAGGCATTGGAAGCCGGGCAACAGGCGCGCGTGGACTTTGCGCTCTACGGCACCGTCCATCCCAATGACGGGCCAAAGCATATTGCCCAGATGGTCGGCGCCGGAGCGGCTGCTTTCAAGTTCTCAACATTCGGAACACACCCAGAGCGCTTTCCGCGCATACCTCCGCAGACATTACATGCGTGCTTCGCCGAAATTGCACGCCACGGGATGGCTGCAGGCGTTCACAACGAGAACGATGAAATGGTGCGCGCTGCTGACGCCGACGTCCAAGCCTTGGGCATCAGCGACTATCGCGCGCATGGCATGGCAAGGCCAGCGATCGCCGAAGCACTGGCCACGGCTGAGGTCTACGAGATCGGCGCTGCAACGGGTTGCTCGGCGCATATCGTGCACTGCTCGATCGGTCGTGGCTATGAACTGTGTTCAAACCACCGGACAAACGGGTTCGATGCGACGATAGAGGCCTGCATCCACTATCTCGTGCTCGATGAGGAAAACGACGTGGCGCGCCTTGGCGGCAAGGCCAAGGTCAACCCTCCGATCAGACCGCGCAGCGAGCTCAAGGCGATCTGGCGGCACCTTGCCGCTGGCGGCGTGACGGTCGTCTCGACCGATCACGTCAGTTGGTCGGAGGATCGGAAAAGCGACCCCGACATGCTCAAGAATGCATCCGGTGCACCGAGCCTTGAGGTTCTCTACTCGCTGCTTCTCGATGGGCTCTTGCTTCGCGGGTTGAGCCCGACATGGGCCGCCCGGCTGCTTGCAGCAAATCCCGCGCGACTGTTTCGAATAGGACACCGGAAGGGAGCGCTCGAGCCGGGTCGCGATGCCGATATCGTCGTCATGGCCAAAGACCCCAGACGCTATGATCCGGCTGCTAGCGGTCACAACTTTGTTGGCTGGAGCCCGTACCAAGGGCTCGAGATCCAGCACCGCCCGATTGCGACCTTCCAGCGGGGCCACATGGTTTTCGATGGCACGCAGGTCCTGGCTCACCCCGGAGCAGGAAAGTTCATCACGCCCTCGCGGGAGACCTTGATATGAGCGCCGCGCTAAGATCGGGAAGGAATATGCCCCTCGATGCCGAGCGTCTGTGGAGCGATCTCATGGAACTCGCGACGATCACCGAGCCCGAAAGACCTTACACGAGACGCTCGTTTTCGAAATTGTTCATCGAGGGGCGTGAATGGCTCGCGCGGCGCTTCAAGGAAGCGGGAATGACAGTTCGCATCGATGCGGGGGGAAACCTGATCGGAAGGCTGGAGGGCTCTGATACGACTGCCGGAACGATCATAATCGGCTCGCATTCAGACACCGTCCCATCTGGCGGTCGCTTCGACGGCGTCGCCGGCGTTATTGCTGCACTTGAGATTGCGCGGTCGCTGCACCAAGCCGGCCGAAAACTTCGTCATGCTGTCGAGGTGGTGGACTTTCTCGCCGAAGAGCCGTCCGACTTCGGACTCTCTTGCGTGGGCAGTCGCGCGATGACCGGAATGTTGACCGGCGATCAGCTCGAATATGCGGATCCCACCGGCGAGCGCCTAGGCGAAGCGATCATGCGTGTCGGCGGTGATCCCAAGCGCTTGACCGATGCAGTCCGCGGCGATGTCGTTGCCTGCTTCGAGTTGCACATCGAGCAAGGTGCAGTGCTCGAGGAGAGCCGCATAGACCTTGGCATCGTCAGCGCTATCGTCGGAATCGCCCGGGTTGAGATCGCTTTCGAGGGCCGTGCCGACCACGCCGGCACCACACCCATGGCCATGAGGCGCGATGCCGGGCTTGCCGCGGCGATGACCGTGTCTTTCGTGGCCGACAGAGCTTCCAAGGACGCATTGACCGGACGAGGACATTTCGTGGCCACCTGCGGCATCGTCGAACAACAGCCCAACGCGGCCAATGTCGTGCCCGGCGCATCAAGGATCGTCGCAGATATCCGTGCCGAAGACCATTCGCTCACACAACACTTCATAGCCGCATTGGACCAACGCACCCGTGCGATCGCACACCAATTGGGGATCGGTCGACCGGTCTGGAAGGTCCTCTCCGATAGCGACCCGGCTCAATGCGACGACACGCTTCGGTCGATGCTCCAAGAGAGTGCAATCTCCCTTGGTTTGTCGAGCCGGACCATGGCCTCAGGAGCCGGACACGACACGGCCTTCCTCACGAGGATCGCACCGAGCGCCATGGTCTTCGTTCCGTGCCGCGAGGGTCGCAGCCACGCGCCCGAAGAGTGGGCCGAGCGCGATAGTCTTGCAGCAGGCGCCGCCGTTATCCACGACGCCATCCTAAAATTCGACCTCGTCACAGAACCAGAGCAGGGTTCGGGAGAAGCTATTGTCTAGACGTGATCAAAGTATGCGTAGCTTTCTCGCAACACTTGAACAGCGAGGAGAGCTGCACCGCGTAGTACGCGAGGTTGATAGCCGCTTCGAAATTGCATCCGTCCTGAGCTTGCGCGACCGCGGTCCTGCTCAGCTTTTCGAGGACGTACGCGGCCACATCATGCCGGTCGTCGGCAATCTCTACAACAACAGGCAGAGGTATGCCCTCGCCCTGGGTACAGATGCCGCCGAACTCGATGCGTTCTGCCTGTCTGCGCTGCGTGCCCCGATCAAACCGCTTCTGGTTGATCGTGCGCCGGTGCAGGAGGTGATCCATAACCCGCCCTTCGATGTGGGCGCCTTGTTGCCAGTCCCACACTGGTTCGAGAAGGAAGGTGGCCCCTACATCACCGCCGGTGTCATCGTCGTAAAAGATCCGGAGACCGGCCGCCGCAACGTTTCAATTGCTCGGCTCCGTCTCGAGGGTGGTCAACGCATGATGGCCGGTATCGCCAAGAACCACCATTTGGCTCAACTGGCGGAGAAGGCCAAGCACCTCGGACGCGACCTCGAAATTGCAATCGCCATCGGCAACCACGCGGCCGTGCTTCTTGGCTCACAGCTATACCTCGACCTCGGCGATGACGAATTCGACACTGCCGGCGCGCTGCTGGGCGAGCCGATCGAACTCGTGCGATGCCGCACGGTTGATGTCGAAGTTCCGGCGCACGCCGAGATCGTTATTGAAGGACGCCTGCGGCCCGATGACCTGATCAATGAGGGGGCGGTGTCTGAATTCCCAGGCTTCTATGTTTATTACGGACCCGGAATTGGAGTGGACGTCACCTGTATCACCCATCGAAAGCCGGCGATCTACCAGGCGATCCTGCCGGGTTATGCATCAGAACACTGCCTCATGGGGGCGGTCTCGATTGGGGCAACGCTCACACGTGATCTGCAACGTGCCATTCCGGCCGTGAAACGCGTTGTGATCACCGACGGCGGCATGGGCCGGCTGCATGCAGTGATCGCGATGCAGCGCCCGAAGCTCGGCGAAGGCAAGCGCGCTATTCTGCTTGCGATGGGGTGCGTCAATCTTCTGAAGCTCGTGATCGCCGTCGAAGACGACGTCGATCCGGAAGACTGGCAGCAGGTCGAATGGTCGCTCGCTGCACGTTTCCGCGGCCACGAGGACCTCATCGTTCTGCCTGGGGTCAAGGCCGACCGGTGCGATCCCGTCCACGAAGACCTTGTTGTCACGAAGATCGGAATGGTCGCCACGACGCGACCGGGCGACGGCGAACCGGGTGGACGATCGGAATTCGTCAGGCCGCCTTCGGATATCTACGAAAGTGTGAGGAGGCAGCTTGATGACTACTGAGAACCTTGTCCCAGACGCGACCAGCGCGAGCCGCAAGTTTATCGTGCCTCAGCCCAGGAAGCGTTTCGTGGTGGCGATCACGGGCGCCTCCGGCCATATCTACGGCATCCGTTTGCTCGAGGTGTTGCGCGAGCTGAACTGCGAGACACACCTCGTCATGTCCAAATCAGCGATGGTGGCCCTCGCTTACGAGACCGACATCAAGGTGAAGGACATCCGGGACCGCGCCGATCATGTCTACTCCAACGACGACGTCGCGGCCGCCATATCAAGCGGCTCCTTCCGCACCCAAGGCATGTTCATTGCGCCCTGCTCGGCCAAGACATTGGGTGAAATCGCATCGGGAGCATGTGGCACCCTCGTTTCGAGAGCCGCGGATGTGATGTTGAAGGAGAGAAGGAGGCTCGTCCTCATGTTCCGTGAGACACCACTTCATCTGGGGCATTGCCGCAATATGGTGTCGGTGACCGAGATGGGTGCAATCGTCATGCCGCCGGTGCCAGCGTTCTATTCCCGCCCTGAGACTGTGGATGACATAATCGACCACACCGTTGGGCGCGCGCTGGACCTCTTCGATCTGGACGTCGGCGTGGTCAAGCGTTGGAAGGAGTAGTGACGCCAAGGTATTTCTTGCTGCGACTTAGTCTTCCCAGCCTGGTTCAAGCGGCACTTGGACTTCCTGTTGGTTTGCATCGGCGAGGCGCGCTTTGAGGAGATCCACGAGGCCGCGCTCCGCATCGGTCAGGCTTCGGTCCGTCGAGAAGACGATCGACAACCGCCGATAGATGCTCGGACTACCGATCGGGTTGAGCTGAAACATCTCGGCACGCGCCACATTCTGGATGGCCGTCTCAGGAAGAATAGTCGCAAGCCGCATTCGACGGACGAGCGCAAGGATCATGGCAATGGAGTTGATCTCCATGTCAGGCGCGAAAGCCAGGCCTTCGCTCTCTGCGGCCTGGTCCAGCAGTTGGCGAAGACCGAACACAGGACTTGGTAATATCAGCGGTAGCGTCGTGCACTTTGCCAATTCGACATCGCCAGGCGGAAGAATGGCATCGACTGATTTGGTGACCACCACCATACGATCCTGATTACGCAGATCGAGCTGTGACGATCGTGACACCTGCGTTTCAACGATGGCGAAACTGATCTCGCCAGCCTCTACCCAACGATGAAGTGCTGTGGCCGGTGCCTCGACTAGCTGTAGCTTGATCGCAGCATGCTGGCCGGTCCATTCGCTGATTGCCGCGGCAAGTGCCTCCGAAAGCGGGCCGATATGCGTCGCAAGAGGAACGACACCAATGGTTATTTTCTGAGGGTCGCCGGGCGCGATCCTGTTGGCCTGCACAACGAGTTGGTCGCATGCTTCAACCCCCTCTCTGAAAAGCCCCGCCAAGCCGTGGGCATCTGCCAGCGGCTTCAGGCCCGTCCGCTGACGCTCAAAAAGACTGACACCCAGCGTCGCCTCGAGCTTGCGCAACTGGCTGGACAATGCCGGCTGGACGACGTGAAGTTTGCGAGCGGCGGCTGTGACGTTGAGCTGGTCCATCAATGCCAGGAAATAGCGCATCTGCCGCAAAGTGATACGCGGGTCGTAGACCACAGGTCTCGGCGGCGAAGACAGAACGCGCTGAAGATGGTCGACGAATGTTCTTGCCGGTTGCGCGATGCCTGTGACATGCGCCACGACAGGGCTGCTGAGTTCGACCGGCAAAACCGCATAATCGAGCTGCAGGCGCGAAGCGCCCACGGCGACAAGGCTACGTGGCGCGAGCATAGCCCAAGCGCGCGTTTCGCGGGAGAGATAAGGGAAGGTTCCAACATCCTCGGCAGTGGCGATCGGCTCGGGAAGGTCATGGGCCGCGCAATAGGCGCGAACCAGTCTGCGCTGCGCCGGCAAAAGCGGCGGCACCAGGATCAGCAACCGCCGGAGTGCATCAAAGTCCAAGCTGCGGCCCGGCTCGCCGGCCCGTTCATGGTTGGTGACAGCGATCCAATCATCGCGATAAAGCAATGCATCTTCGCAAGCGGTGCTATCGTCACCGTAGCGGATAGCCACGTGAGCGGGCAGATCGGATTGGTCCTCTTCAATCGGCACATCAAAACGGACGCGTGGAATGACCTGCGGGTGCTCCTTTCGCAGATATCTGACGGAAAGGCTTATAGCTCTGGACAAGCGCCCCAGCGTGAACTGGAGAGGGGTCGAAACCTCCAAGCGGCGTGCTGGCGCAGGGATAGCGGCGTAAGCGCCGTCTTCGGCCGCTTCGATCCTTTGCAAAATCGGCTCGACTCGTTGATACAGCCATCGCGCAGCTTCAGTCGGATAGTGCCCCAAAGGGCCCCGTTGAAAAAGCTTGATCCCGAGGTCCTGCTCGAGCTGGCTGATGTTTTCGCTAAGCGCCGAGGACGACATGCCTGCGTCTGCGGCCGCCTCTGCATGGTTTCTATACTGGCAAGCGAGAACAAAGTAAGAAAGCTGCTTGGTTTCCAATTGTCTAGCAGCCCTCCCTAGATGTCAGTGCGAGCGCGACAGGAACTGGCGGCAACGCTCGCTCTCAGCGTGGAAAAACACCCGTTCAGGTGGCCCCTGTTCTTCAACGATTCCGTTGTGAAGGAACATAACATGGTTCGAAACGTCTCTGGCGAACTTCATTTCATGGGTCACAAGAAGCATCGTTCGTCCCTCTTCAGCAAGGTCCCGGATGACTTTCAGGACTTCTCCGACGAGCTCAGGATCGAGCGCCGACGTGGGTTCGTCGAAAAGCATGACACGGGGATCCATGCATAGGGCACGGGCGATGGCGATCCGCTGCTGCTGCCCTCCGGAGAGATAGGCCGGATACTGGTGTCGCTTTTCGTAAAGACCGACCTTGTTGAGCAGGTGTTCCGCCTTCTCTCGCGCATCCGCACGCGAAATGCCGAGCACGTGGATCGGCGCTTCCACGACATTCTGCAGAACCGTCATATGCTGCCAAAGATTGAACCCCTGGAACACCATGGACAGGCGCGTCCGGATGCGTCGAAGCTGCTGGTGATCGACAGGATGGAGATTTCCGTCGCGATTGGCTTGAAGTTTCAGCTTTTCGCCGGCGACCTCGATTGTTCCCTGCGAGGGAAGTTCAAGTAGGTTGATACAGCGCAGCAACGTACTCTTGCCGGATCCAGAGGCCCCGATCATCGAGACCACCTCGCCCTCCAATGCGTTCAAATTGACGCCTTTGAGAACCTCCAGGGCACCAAACCTTTTGTGCAGGTTCCCGACCGCCACCGCGATCGATTTTCCCTCCAACACCTCCTGGCCGTTCACCATAAGCACCCTCCCTTGTGAGGGCGGACCAACTCCGACCCTTCGTTATTTTCGTGAGACTGTCCCAATTGATCCAGCACGGTGCTCACACCAGTGTCTGCCCTGCGCCACTCAGGGCAGTGTGAGGCTTCGTAAATGCCAAAAGCCTGCCTTCAAGCTGACGAAACAGCCACACGAGAGTGAATGCGATCGATGCATAGAGAACGGCGGCGATACCGAAGGCTTCGAATGAGGCATAGGTCGCCGAATTCACGTCGCGGGCAACCTTGAGAATATCAGGCACGGTCGCAGTGAACGCGATCGACGTCGCGTGCAGGACAAGGATCACTTCGTTGCTGTAGGCTGGCAGTGCGCGTCTGAGGGCTGACGGAAGGACGATCCGCCGGTAAACCGTAAATGCCGACATGCCATATGCGCGGGCCGCCTCTATCTCACCGTGAGGCACGGCGCGGATGGCGCCGGCGAAGATCTCGGTCGTGTAAGCACAGGTGCAAAGCGCAAATGCCAGGATCGCACAGTTGATCCCCTCGCGGAAAAAGCTGTCGAGAAGAGGCACCGACCGTACGAAGCTGAAACTGTAGAAACCGGTGTAGAGGATCAGCAATTGCACATAGAGGGGCGTGCCTCGAAACACATAGGTGTAGAGCCAGACCGGAACCCGGATGTATGGATTGGCCGATGCTCGTGCCACCGAAAGCGGTATCGCCAGAACGAATCCAAGGACGATGGAGGCAACAAGGAGCCACAAGGTCATGGCGACGCCGGTAATCCGGTAGCCATCGGTCCACAGATAGGCCTTCCAGTACTCCTGCAGGATCTCAATCATGCGCCTACCCTCCTGACGCCGGTTGAGAAGTATCGCTCGAGCATGAACACGACGACATTTGTCGCCGTTGCGAGCCCAAGGAAGATGGCCGCGCTCAGAATGCTAAAGAAAAAGAAGCTGGAAGACGCCTTGCCCGCGTCCTGCGTAACCTTGATCAAGTCGTTGAGGCCGATGAGCGAAACCAGTGCGGTCGCCTTGATCATGACCTGCCAATTGTTGCCGATGCCTGGAAGGGCATGGCGCATCATCTGCGGAAACAAGATCCTGCAGAACGTTTTCCACGGCGTCATGCCATATGCCGCCGCCGCCTCGAGTTGTCCGCGCGGGACGGCCTGGAATGCGCCTCGGAATGTTTCCGTGAAGTAAGCACCATAGATGAACGAGAGTGTGATCGCACCGGCAGCAAACGGATCGATATCAATCTGATGCAGACCAAGGCGATCGGTAACTCCGTTCAGCCACATCTGGAGGCTGTAGAAGAGAAGCAACATCATGACGAGATCGGGTACGCTGCGGATCACCGTCGTATAAATGGTGGCTGCAAGGCGCAGCGAGCGTCTGGACGACAGCTTGCAACTTGCCCCAACGATGCCAACAAAGAATGCGCCTGCGATCGACAGAACGGCGAGCTCAATCGTCGTCAGCAATCCGGCCAATACAAGGGGACCATATCCGTCGAGGGCCATATGTCTGTTCTTTTCGTAAGCGCGTCGTGAATGGCCACGGCAACGCGGGATTTACCCCTGTGCAGCCGATACGATTGCACAGGGCGAGTTGACCAGGCAGGAACATCGCTATCGCGTTTATTGTCCGCCGTAGGCGTCGAAGTCGAAGTACTTGTCATTGATTGACTTGTAGGTTCCGTCAGCGACGATGGCCGCGATCGCCTTGTTGACGTCCTCGCGCAGTTCCGCATCTTCCTTGCGGAGCCCAAAACCCGAGCCGATGCCGAAGTACTTCGGGTCGTTCATATCCTGACCAGCAAACTCGAATTCCTGCCCTTCAGGCTTCTTCAAGAAGCCGTCACTTGCCTGGATTGACGCCTGCAAAGATGCATCGAGACGTCCCGATCCGAGATCGGAATAGATCTGGTCCTGCGTCTGGTAAGCGACAACTTCCACACCGGCAGGCCGCCATACGGCCATGGCGTAGGTCTCCTGCGATGACCCCTGCTGGACGCCAATCCGCTTGCCTTTCAACGATTCCGGCGTCGGTTCCAGACCGGAACCCCGTCTTGCGACCAGGCGCGAGGGCGCGTTGGAGTATTTGTCAGAGAAGGCGATCTGCTCCTTGCGCTTCTCCGTGATCGTCATCGACGACGCGATGATGTCGAATTTGCGTGCTTGCAGCGAAGGAATGATGCCGTCCCAGCTGCTCTCCACCCAGATACACTTGGCGCGTAGTTCGGCGCAGATGGCCTCGGTGATCTCAACCCCGAAACCGGTCAGGCTCCCGTCCGGCTTCTTGAACTCGAGCGGCGGATAAGTTGGATCGATGCCCAGTTTAATCGTCTGTCCGGTTCGATCCGCGGCATGTGCCGCGACGGAGCCGGAAAGCAGTATGAGAGATGCTGCTATGATCTTGAACACGATGATTTTTCCCCAGTTTGGTTTTCGTTGGTTTCGCCCGAACCGGACCGATTACTCGGTCGCAGCACATGGGCGCTGTGCTGCGATGCCTCGCGTGCGTCGGGTGATGTCGGACTGAGCGGGCGTTGCGAGAAACCGCTCGGCGAGCTTGACCCAATAGGTCGCCCCGATCGCCAATACCTCATCGTTGAAGTCGTAGCTCGGGTTGTGCAGCGGGTGGCTCGCCTCGCCGTTGCCGATATTGATGTAGGACCCAGGACAGCGCTCCAGCATGAAGGCGAAATCTTCGCTGGCCATGATCGGGTGCGCGTTCAGGATTGATGCCTCCGGACCGAGCCATTGCCGAGCGACGGCTTGGGCAAATTCCGTCTCGACCGGGTGATTGATAAGCACCGGATGACAGCGCTCATAATTGATGACGGCTCTCGCCCCAAAACTCTCCGCCTGCGCGTGCACCAAGCCACAGATCCGCGCCTCGACTTCGCGGCGGACTTCCGGTGACAGCGAGCGCACCGTTACAGACATCTCGGCCGCGTCCGGAATGATATTCGACGCCGTTCCGCTGTGAATTGATCCAACCGTGATTACCGCAGCGTCCTGCGGATCGACATTGCGTGAGACCACTGTTTGAAGCGCCATGACGACCGCCGAGCAGACAACGACTGGATCCACCGCCTTGTGTGGAACAGCACCATGTCCGCCATGACCAATGATACGGATCGTCACCGTATCGGCGGAAGCCATGAACGCGCCGCTGCGAAAGCCGAACGTGCCGATCGGTTGGCCTGGGACGTTGTGCATGGCAAAGACAGCATCGCAGGGAAACCGCTCGAACAGCCCCTCTCCCAACAGCCGCGCGGCTCCCCCAAGGCCCTCTTCGGCCGGCTGAAAAATTAGATGGAGAGCGCCGTGGAAGTCTCGCGACTGCGCCAGATGCCTGGCTGCAGCGAGAAGCATCGCCGTGTGACCATCGTGACCACAGGCATGCATCTTTCCAGGAACGGTACTGCTATAGGGAAGTCCCGTCACTTCCTCGATCGGCAGCGCATCCATATCGGCGCGAATGCCGAGCGACCGCCCCTCACCATTGCGCAGCGTTGCGATAACGCCAGTCCCTGCGATCCTCGCAACTTCATAGCCCCATTCGGCGAGCAGCTTGGCGACCAGCTCACTCGTCGCGAACTCCTCAAAGCCCAGCTCTGGATGAGCGTGAATCTGTCTGCGAATCGAGATCGCTTCAGATTGGAAATCGGAAATCCCTGGCAACACGATCGCGTTCTTCATCCACCACTCCGCCGCTGAGAATTCCCGACCTCTGCCCGTGAGGCAGTGCTTAGCAATCTAGTGAATGCTTGCATTGAGCGGGAGACAAAAGTTTATTATGGTGATAACCAATCGTTATCAGCGGAGGTCGGATGAAGCTGCATCAACTCGAGGCTCTGGTTGCCAGCGCCGACACCGGCAGTATCCGCGCCGCAGCGCGCCTTCTGGGGATATCGCAACCCGCTGTAACGCGGGCCTTGAGGGAGATGGAAGCCGAACAGCAGCTACCGCTGCTCGTTCGCTCGCCAAGTGGCCTGAAGTTTACCGATCACGGCTATGCTTTACTGACCCACGCTCGTCTCGTTCTCAATCAGCTCAGGCAGGCGGAGAGCCAGATGAGCATTCGGCGTGGTCAAATTGAGGGACGGCTCTGCATTGCCGTAACGCCGTGGCTTTCCCTGACATTGCTGCCGGAGGTCGTTACCGAGTTTAGAAGACGCATGCCGAATGTCAGGCTCGAATTCTTCGACAGTTTCGTAATGATCACGCAACCACTTCTTCGCGACGGCTACATGGATCTCGCCATAGGCCAGGCATCGCCAGCGATGTCTGCTCAGGAGTTTTTGATTGAGCCGTTGGTTCGTTACGAGACGGGCATCATGGTTCGTCGAGGTCATGCGAAAGAGGGATGCAAGTCCATTCACGAACTGCTGGATCAGGACTGGCTGCTGAACTACGCCCCTGACGGACGCGATGGCCTGATGCAGGAGGTTTTCTGGCGACATGGCGCGACATTGGATGAAAAGCGCGTTGTACTGGCACACTCCGTGTTGCTTTCTCAGACACTCGTTGAGCAGGCAGATATGTGCACCTGGGTTCCAAGCATCATGACGGCTGTACCCCCTTTCTACGGCCGCACGGTATTGTTGGATCTCGAGGAGAGATTTTCACCGCGGGACCTCAGCATTATTTCGAGGCGAAATGGTCCCCAAGGATCTGCAGCACTTTCCTTTATCGATTCCCTGTCCGGCATCATCAAGAGACGCCTCCGATCGAGCAACCCAGTAGACCGGCGTGTCTTTGCAACTTTGACGCCTCTGTAGTCTGCAAGGTGGGCTCTCCCGCCACAGGCTTGAAAACCGCTCCGCTTGCCCGAGGGATCGCAACAGGAGCGACCACCCGCGCCCAGCCGTCGAGCACAAGCGCCCTCACCTGCCCTGCCTCACCAGCGACCGGGCGATATCGATGATATCGTCTCTGGCGGCCGTCGGGTCGTCCTTGGACCAGGCGACCCCAAGCCCGATCCTGAAGTCGACACCCCGGACCTTCCGAAGCTCGAAATTGCGGTTGGGAAGATCCAGCGTCCATTCCGGCGCAAAGCCGATGCCAAGACCGGCCGATACCAGCGACACCAAAGAGAAGGTGTCGTCGCAGGTATAGGCGACGTTCTTCGACAGATCGTGCTCCTCGAACTTTTCAGTAAAGTAGCGCTCGGTATACGACAGGTTCTGACGCGAGAACGAGATGATCTTCTCACCCTTCAGGTCCTCGATGCCGATCTCGCTTCGGGCGAGCAACGCGCTGTTCTTCTCCAAAGCCAGAAGGTAGCGCTCATGCGCGATCGAGAAGAACCTGAGCGAGCCGATGTTTTCGACCGGGCGGATAAAGCCGAGATTGATCTGGCCGTTCTCCAGTCCACGGATGATGTCGTTGGTCGAGCCGCTTGATATATGCAGTTCGATATCGGGATACTTGCGGCCGATGCGCGCCAGGAACGCCGGCAGCAGACCGATCGTTGCCGGATAGACCGTTCCGATCCGGATCTTGCGCCTCGCCTTACCGGCAACCGAGCGCACCACCTCGGCCGACAGGTCGACATCGCCCAGGATCCGCACACAGCGATCGTAGTAAATCTCCCCTGCCCTGGTCAGTTCGACCTTTCTGGTCGAGCGCTCCAACAGGCGAACGCCGAGTTCCTTTTCCAGCGACTGGATCTGACAGCTCAAGGCCGGCTGGGCGATATGCACCCGGGCTGCCGCCCGACCGAAATGCAGCTCCTCGGCAACCGCCACGAAATAGCTCAGCTGGCGAAGTTCCATGTCGATTCCTTTCAACTGGCGCGTTGAAAACGCGAGCACTCCGTCGCGCTGCAACCATGAATACCCTATTTTGGGGTATCCGAAAATCGGTTTTATTCATTGCGTCGGTTTTCTCTAGCTGGCGCTCGAAATTGTCCTCATTTCACGCAATCGTTTATGGTCGAATGATCGATGGCCTCGTAGCTGCGCGAAAAGCTGCAAACATTACGCAGGTCGAACTCGGAGAGCGGATCGGGCAGCGACAGACGTTCGTGTCTAAGTTCGAACTCGGCGAACGGCGCCTGGATCCTGCAGAGTTCGTGAAAGTCAGTCGGGCGATTGGCGCCGACCCTTACCAACTGATGCGGGATGCTGAGAAAGGGTAGTCGCCGCATCCGTACTGCCGCCCGAGCGACATGCAGTTCCTCAGTGACCACCACGAAATAGCTCAGCTGGCGAAGTTCCATATGGGTCCATTCTCCAATCGATGCGCAGGGTCCGTCGCAATCGCGCGCGGGCGATGCCGCTGCGAAGCACTCCTTTTAAGAAATATGTCGAATATATTCTATGGATTAATGCCACGCAAGGTGGTGGCCATAAATTATGGACACTCGTACGCGCATAGCCTGGAATCTCCGGCACATACGGTCTTCGAAGAAGATCACGCAGGAGCATCTGGCGGTGGATGCGAATGTGGACCGGACCGCAATTAGCGGCATTGAGCGCGGTGAATACAACCCTTCGGTTGAACTGCTAGATCGACTTGTCGCAGCATTGGGCGTCGACATCTCGGAGCTGTTCGTAAATCGCCCAGATTCCGCCCCAGCCCCGGACCCGATCAAGGCAGGTAGAAAGCCGAAATAAGCCAAGCAGTATGGCGTGGCTTCTTAACGTCGTTCCGGTCGACGCAAAATGCCATTCTTTGAGCAAAAAACGAGAACATCGACTGCACGATCGAAGCCGTTTTGCTCCTTAGGCGAACGACTTAGTCGACGTGGTCGAAGTGTGTCAGCCGTCGTCGGCCTTGCGAACAAAGCTAGATTTCCATCGCAAATTGTAGCTGGGCCACCACCTTAAACGAATTGTTTCCTATCGGCTGCAAGAATTAGATGCATGCGGCCGCCGCGCGCGCATTGCGAAGCCGTGAATCGTTGGACCTAACCCGTTGTATAATCTGCTGGCGATCATCCTGAAGAAGCGAATGGACCTCAAGTTCAAGACATCAGCCGATTTTCGCGCGCGGATTGTCGAGTTTCCCGGCCTCTGGATGTCAGCGCGAGAAATCACCGCCTTGCGGCAAGATCTTCGGGCGGTTGCACACCGGTCGGTTCCGGATGGAAGCCTGGATTACGGAGTCTTTTCGGACAGCGAGGATGTGCTCAATCGAACGATCGTCACGCTCGTATACCGGATATCGGACGGACAGCCGGTCGCGTTCAATGCGTTACCGGTGATAGGCCTCTCCCTATCGGGCAAGCCCGCCGACGTTCTCCACCTGGGACTTGTGATGGTCGATCCCGCGGTGCGCAGTCAGGGTCTGTCCTGGGTCCTCTACGGCCTTACCTGTTTTCTTCTCTTCGTGCGCAACCAGCTCCGCCCGTTGTGGATTTCCAACGTGACACAGGTTCCAGCCGTCGCCGGCATGGTGGCCGAGACCTTCAGCAACGTTTTTCCAGCACCGACGCGTGGCGCACGGCGGTCCTTGCGCCAGCATCTGATTGCGACCGAAATCATGGCCTCGCACCGTCATGTGTTCGGCGTCGGTCCCGAGGCCGGCTTCGATGCAGACCGCTTCGTCATCACCAATGCCTATACGGGCGGTTCGGACAACCTGAAGAAGACGTTCGAGGTAGCGCCGAAACACCGCAAGGCAGAATACAACGATTTCTGCGCCGCCGAGCTCGACTATGAACGCGGCGACGACCTCATTCAGATCGGTCAACTCGATCTCAATGCCGCGCAGCGCTATCTCCTCGAAAGTGTGCCGCGCAACGCTCTTTGGAGGCTCGCGGTCGCGAGCTTCGTCATCCTCATGCAACGACTGTTCCTGCCGGTGCTGCATTGGGCCGACAGCAAGCGGCAATGGGGCATATTGAGGCCCTTCATCCGATGAGCGAAATGTCCTTCTACGAGACTTTCACGACGCGCAACATCGGCTTCGTCAGCGAAGCGGAACAGGAGCGCCTTTCAAAAGCGATGGTGTTCGTCTGCGGAACCGGCGGGATGGGCGGCGCCTGCATCCAGGCGCTCGTGCGCGCAGGCATCGGCCGCCTCGTACTCGCCGATATCGATCGTTTCGAAACGTCCAACCTCAATCGCCAGGTCTTCTGCTTTGCCGATACGATCGGGCAAATGAAGGCAGAGGCGACCCGCGACCTGTGCCTCAAGATCAACCCGGGTCTGGCGGTAACCGTCTTCGGACCGGAGTGGACGGACCACGTGGAGCATCTGGTCACCGATGCGGACGTGGTGGTCAACGGCACGGACGATCTCGGCGCAAGTCTGCTTCTTTACCGGACGGCGCGAAAGCAAGGCACGACAATGATCGATGCCTATGCCTCCCCCCTACCCTCCGTCTATGTGACCCGTCCGCAGGACCCGATGCCGGAGGAACGGCTGCGCTACCCGACAGTGCAAACCGCCTGGCACGCCTTGACGACCGCCCAGCGGGCCGCTGCCTTCCAAAGCGAGGCGGAATACGTGATGGTCCATTCGTCGTCCCGGCACTACATCGATCTGTCGCTCGCCGGCGAGGTGGTTGCCGGCAAGCGCAGCCGCATGTCCTTCGCTCCAATGGTGATCACCACGGGTATGCTGATGGCCTATGAAGGGATCCGTGCGATCCTCGGCACGCCGCACGGCGCCGACCATCGCGGATGGTTCTTCAACCCGCATGCGGGTCGTGTCGAGCATCCGCGCAATCCGCTCGTCGCAGCGATACTCCGGCCGATCGTACGCCGCTATCTCTCGCAAATGACCGCTGCTGCGTCTTAGGCATACAGATCATGAGCCCCTCCCTCATCGCCGACAGTTTTGTCTCGCTCGCCGCCCTCGGCGGCTTGCTGATCCTGATCGGCGCCATCCACGACTTCGACGCAACAAGCCCACTCACCCGCCGCTTCCTTTTCGGGCTGCGCGTGCTTTCGCTGTTGATGGCGAGCCGTGTCCTTTCCTGGTGGACAGGGCTTTTCGTGTTCGAAGCTGCAACGGTAATGGCCGCCGGGCTGGTGCCACTGGCGACGATCATCCTTGCCGAGGGCCTGCTTCGGCGCCATGCGCCGAAGCTAACGAAATGGATCGCGGCAGGAGGCGCGGCCAGTTTCATTGTTCTCGCGCTGTTACCAGCCACCTTCGCCGAGCCCTGGCGCTCGGTCATGTTGTTTGCCTATCAGTTCGTCAGTTTCGCGCTCGCCGCGCATATGGCGGTTACGCGCGATCGGGCGAGCCTGTCGAAGGCCGAGAACCAGGCCGTCGACCGGGTGGCGTTGTCGCTGCTTCTGATCCTGCCGCTCTTCGTGACTGATTTCCGTTCCCCATACATCGATATGCCGGTGCGATTGGGCGGGGTCGCCGTCCTCTTCCTGTGCTGGCTGCTGATCAGTCTGGGTCAGCGCACCGTCAGCCATAGGGACACGCTCGCCTCCTTCGTCATCCTGCTCTCCGTTGCGCTGGTCGGAGCACTCGCAATCGGTATCGAGAATGGGCTCGGCACCGCCGCCCTGGTGCGCACAGCAACTGTCGTCGTCTGCGCATCACTGCTCGGGGTCATATGGAAGGACAGCATCACTCTGAGGGCCGAGCAGCGTCGGCAAAGCCTCATTCGCCATCTGGCAGAGGACCGTATCGATGACCCGCTGGGCTTCCTGCGGGAGTTGCAGAACCACCCGCTTGTCGAAGGCGCACTGCAACTCGGGGAACCGGAACTCGTCGATTTCGACCTGCCGGCGCTAAAGACGCTCTTCTTAGAGCGACCGCTCCTGCGTGCTGCACAAATCCAGGACCTGCCGGAAACGGATTCCGAACAGCTTGCGTGGTTGCTGGAGAAATACGAGGCAACGCATGTGATGCTTGCGTCGCTTCACCCCTTCCGATTGGTCGCCCTCAATATGCCCTCCATCTCAGCAACGCCAGGCGCGGAGACGGAATTGAAGGTCGTGCAACGCATGGCCTTTCTCATTTCGCAGAGGAGTGCGGGGCATGATTGAGATTCGCGAAGGCGACCTGAGGGCCTTCTTCTCGGCTCCATTCGAGATCTACGGCGAGAGGGCGCCCTATGTTTCGCCGATGTTTGGCGACCTGAAACGGTTCCTGTCCGCTGAACAGAACCCACTTTTCAACACGGCCGCCGACTTCGCCTTCTTCACCGCTCATGACGGTGCTGCCGTGCGCGGGCGGATCACGGCGCACGTTCATCGTGCCTCGAACACCAGGTTCGGCCAGGCGCGAGGCTATTTCGGCTATTTCGATTGCAGCGATGACGGGCGGGTAGCCGCCGCGCTGCTCGAACGGGCGGAGGATTGGGCAAGGGCGCGGGGCTTCACTGAACTCCTCGGCAATTTCAATCTGACCGCCATGCAGCAGGTCGGCATCATGACCGGCGGTTTCGAGAATGCACCTTATACCGACCAGATATGGGGGCCACCCTACCTCCCGCGGCTCCTGGAGGCGGCGGGCTATTCGGCGACCTTTCCGATGAGCACTTTCGAGATCGATGTCGGGGCATCGACGACGGCCGGGCTGCTGGCCAAGGGGCAGTTGCAGACCCTCCGCGAAGAAGGCTTTCGCTTCTCGCCGATCCGTCATGCCACGCTCGGCCAGCGCCTGGAAGACTCGCGATTGATCCTCAATGAAAGCTTCTCGGATAATCCGATGTTCGTACCCGTCACCCGCGCGGAGTACGAATTTCAGGCCAAAGAAATGAAGTGGATCATGGACCCGCGCATTTCGGCCGTGGTCGAGAAAGATGGCGTGCCGGTTGGTTCGGTGATCGCCATACCCGATGTCAACCCGATGCTGAAAGCGATGGGGTCACGGCTGGGGTTGAGTGCTCCCTGGCATCTCCTAAAGCACCGTTTGCGGCGAAGGCGCGCCGTCGTCATCTTCCAGGGGGTGAAGCCGGCACACCAGGGGCGCGGTCTCAATCCGCTCATGCTCGCCCACGTGCTCGGTCAAATGCAGCGGGCCGGATATGAAAACGCTGGCGGCACCTGGATCGCCGATGCGAACGTGGCGAGCCTGCGGCAGGCCGAAAGGGCCGGCGCCCGCCCCTTGCACCGGCTGCACCTTTTCGGGAAGACCTTATGAAACGGATCGATGCCGCCGCCCTGGCAGATCTCGCAGGCTTGGCGAACCTGGCGCCATCCGTCCACAACACCCAGCCGGCCCGTTGGGCGCTGGACGATGAAGGTCGCATCCTGCTGGTCGCGGATCTGTCACGGCAACTGCAGATCGGCGATCCCAGTGGGCGCGACCTGGGCCTTTCCTGTGGCGCCGCGCTCGAAGGCATGGTGATGGCGCTTGCCGCACGTGGAACCGGCACCGTGGTCGAAGACCTCTGGAACGACAATATCCTTTCCTGGCGGCACGGTTACCGGCTGGTCGCACGCCTCATCCCTGATGGAGAAGCGATTGTACCGCAGCTCGGCGACTGGATCGAAAAGCGCTTTACCTGGCGTGGTCCCTTTGCGCCGGCGTCACCGGAGACGGTCGCTGCCGTCGAACGCTGGGCGGCGGAAGCCGGCGACGTGACGCACGCCTGCGGGCATGACGACCTTTCCTTCCTTGCCACGCTCAACGATCAGGCAAGCCTGTCGATCATGCGGGATCGTGCGTTCCGCGACGAACTGGTCGCATGGATGCGCCTGTCGCCCGCGCATCCCGCTTATCGTTTCGACGGCCTCAATCTGGAGGCGCTACGCATGGGACCGTTTGAGGGTGCCGTGGCCGGGCGCGTGCTCGGCTCACCGCTTTTCGAGCTCGCGGATCGCATCGGGCTTGGCAAGACCCTTGTGACGGAAGCGGCAAAGACGATGACGGCGACGGCCTGCCTCTTCTTTCATCGGCCCGCCCAAGAGACACCGGTTGCGTCCGGACGGGCCTTCTATCGCTTCTGGCTGGGCTTCACCCGCTTCGGCCTTGCAGCTTGGCCAATGGCGGCGCTGGCGGATACAGACCGGACCGCCGACATTCTGACGAAGCGCTTCATGCTTCCCGCCGGCCACCGGCTTGTCAACGTGCTGCGCGTCGGCCCTGCACCTTCGACCCTTCCCAAATTCCGCTTGCCGCCGGCTGAGCTTGTCGTGAGCTTGAAGCCGGACTGAGCCGGCTTCGCCCATTTCGCCTCAGGCAGCCTCTTGAGCTTTCGCCTGCTCCGCCAGCAGGCGGTGAGCGCTGACGAAGTCGACCTTGCCAGAACCGAGCACGGGCACCGGGCCCACCTTCACCTCGGAGGGAATCATCATGTCCATCGCACCCTTGCTCTTCGCGAAGCTCATGAAGGTGCTGCGCGTTGCGTCCGGTGCGTCAGTCAGCATGACCAGGCGCTCGCCCTTCTTGCTGTCGGGAAGCGAGACGACGACTGTCAGGTTGCTGGGCCAGAGCTCACCGGCCAGTGCTTCGACCGCGGCAAGCGAAACCATCTCGCCGCCGATCTTGGCAAAACGCTTGGCGCGGCCGCGAATGAAGATGAAGCCGTCCTCGTCGACCGTGACGATATCGCCGGTGTCGTGCCAGCCGTCGGGCGTCGGCTCGAGCACACCGGGGTTCTCCGCTCTCAGATAACCGGCCATGACGTTCGCGCCACGAACGAACAGTCGCCCGCCGTCGATGACACCCGGCACGGACTCCAGCCGGTACTCCATGCCGGGCATGATCTTGCCGACGCTGCCCGCCTTGTTGAACATCGGCGTGTTCAACGAAATCACCGGTGCGGCCTCGGTTACGCCATAGCCTTCGAGGATGCGCACGCCGAACTTCTCCATATAGAGGGCGCGCGTCGCGGCCTTGACCGGCTCGGCACCGGCAAAGCAGTAGCGGATGGAACGGAAGTCGTAAGGATGAGCCGTGCGAGCGTAGCCGTTCAGGAACGTATCGGTACCAAAGATGATCGTGGCATTGGACGCATAGATCAGCTCCGGAACGATGCGGTAATGCAGCGGCGAAGGATAGAAATAGACGGGCACGCCGGAAACGAGCGGCAAGATGGTGCCAGCCGTCAGGCCGAACGAGTGGAACACCGGCAGGATGTTGAACACCTTGTCGCCGGAATGGAAGTCAATGCGCGAAGCTGCCTGCGCGGCATTGGAAAGGATGTTGCGGTGCGTCAGCACCACGCCCTTCGGCGTGCCTTCCGAGCCGGAGGTAAAAAGGACTACCGCTGGATCGTCCGCGGTGCGTCGCGCCAGCGGCTTTCCCTTGCGCAGGAGGCCCAGGAGCTTGTCGGCAAGTCCAATCGTCTGGCGTAGATCATCAAGCCAGACGATCTCCACCGTCCTGGACAGTTCTTCGACCACCGGACCGAGCTTGGCCTGGGCCACGAAAGCGCGCGAGGTCAGGACGTGGCGCACCTCGGCAGCCTTGCATGCCGCAAGGATATTGGCCGCCCCGGCGGTGAAGTTCAACATGGCCGGTACCTTGCCCGCAGACATGGCGCCGAGGATTGTTGCCACGGAGCCGTTGGCATTGGGAAGCAGCACGCCGAGCGTCCTGCTCTCGGGGAACATGGCCTGGAACTTCGCACCGAGCACCGCCGCTCCGGTCAGGAGCTTGCCGTAGGAAAGCGAGCCAGTCAGAGGGTCCTGCACGGCAAGTCGGCGGAAGCCACGCTCGTGGGCCGTTTCGATGACTTTTTCCAGCACGGTCACATCTGTATCCGTCGTGCGGAACATCAGCATCGACATGATCTGGTAGAGCTCGGCTCCCGCAGCGATACGGCGCTTGCGGCCCTTCAGTCCCTCCGGCACCGAGAGGCGGACGGGCTCCAGGATAGTGACCTTCACCTTCGGGAACAGGCGACGGCGGACATGAAGGGAAGAAAGGCGCGAGAAGTAGCTTTTCTCCAAACCGTCGATCCGAACAGGAACGACCATGGAGCCGGTCTTGTCGGCGACCATGGCTGCACCGTCATAGACCTTCATGAGCGCGCCGGTGACCGTGATGCGACCTTCGGGGAAGATGACGAGCGGATCGCCGGCGTTGACGGTCTTGATCAGCGTGCGCGTTGCCATCGGCTTCGAGGGATCGAGCGGCAGGAAGTTGCACATCTTCAGGAAGGGCCTCACCCACCAGGCCTTGGCAATGGCGTAGTCGACCGCGAAGGTCGGCTCTTCGTCAGTGAGCGCCAGCGCCAGTGCACCGTCGAGGAAAGAGACATGGTTGAGCGCGATGATCGGCGCACGACCCGCCTTCTTCAGATTGTCGAGACCATCGACCTCCAGGCGCAGGAAAGCGCGGAAAAGGATGGACACGAAATCGCGAAAAGCGTTGGTCGGTAGGGTCCGTAGCATCACCCAAGCGGCCACGATGTTCACGACGGCTAGGCCGAGGAAAAGCGCCGACATCGACGTGCCCACGGCTTGCAGCCCGGCGACGAGACCGCCGCCAACCGTCATGAAGCCGGCCGAAAGCACATTGGCGGCAGCGATCACGCGGGAGCGCTGGTCTTCCAGAGCCCAGGCCTGCAGGGCTGCAAATGTCGGGACGACGAGGAACGCGCCGGCAATGGCCATGCCGGCGAGGTCTATGGCGATACGAATGGTATAGGGACCAGTGAAGAAGGCTGAGAGTGTTTCCGCAGTGCCGATTGCCTCGACATGGGCGACACTCCAGGCAAGATCGAAGCCGAACAGCGCCATGATCAGCGTGCCCAAAGGCGCCGGCAGGAGCACGATACGGCCGGCCGACATCCAGGCGGCAATCGCCGAACCAATGCCGACGGCAATCGCAAAGACGGCGAGATAGGCAGTAATCGCCGTCTCGCCACCGCCCAGATGGTCCTTCACCAGCGGCGGCAGCAGCGACAACACGATGGCGCCGACCAGCCAGAACCAGGAAGCCATCAGGGCTGAACGCCAAAGGCGGGTGTCACCGCGAAGCGCGTTAACGAGGCGACCGGTCGATTTGAAGATGTTGCGCTCGACAACAAGCTGCGGTGCCTTTGCGCCGACACGGGGAATGAAGCGGCTCGACAACCAGCACGCAACCGCGAGCCCGAGCATCATCGGCCCGAAGACCCAGGGATTGACACCTTCTGCGGCGGCAAGCCCGGCGACGATCGTGCCCGCGAGGATGGCGATGAAGGTCGCGCCCTCGATCCAGGCATTGGCGCGCGGTAGCTCCTTGCGCTGCAGATGATCGGGCAGGATGCCGTATTTGACCGGCCCGAAGAGCGCCGAGATGACACCGAAGAGAAAGAGCGCCACCATCAGCACCGTGACTGAGGAGAGCGCGATGCCGACGACCGCGACGGCTGCGGCCGCGAGCTCCAGCCTTTTCAGCCGTTCGGCCATGATGGCCTTGTCGAACTTGTCGGCAAGCTCGCCGCCAAGTGCTGAAAAGAGCAGGAACGGCGCCATGAAGACGGCGCCCGCAAGTGTGACGAGCGATGCCGCCTCGTTTGCCGCCATCTGGGCGAGAATGAGGAAGACGAGCGTGTTCTTCAGGAAGTTGTCGTTGAAGGCCGACAGGAATTGGGTCCAGAAGAGCGGCGCAAAGCGCCGAGAAGTCATGAGATTGTCTTTCACGGAACGTCCCCCCTTTTTTTGAGCGTCTTAGATGAAAACCCTTGCTAGCTCGTTCACAGGTTGTGTCTTGCGACGGCAAGGCTAATGCCTGGTTAAATGTCGTCGCTCTTGATGCCCAGCAGCAGTTTCTCGGTCTTGGCGTCGTCGATCCTGCGGATGAGCTTTTCGGCTTCCTGGTTGTCGCGCAGGGTCTTGGTGACGTTCACCGTCGTCTGCACCAGCATCAGGATACCCATGGCGAGATAGCCCTTCCCCCAGAGGTCGAGCGGCATCATGTAGATGCCGAGCGCCAGCATGAAGGCGGCAAGACCGAAACTTGCATAGGAAAAGCTGGTCCAGGCGGGCGAGTGTTTCATCAAGCTGTCGTTCATTGTCGTGCTCTCTGTGCGCTATGGGGTTCAGTGGGTCTGGCTAGTCTTGCTGCGAAGTCGCTGGAGGACCTCTTCCCCTGTCGTGACGAGCGGCCGGCCGCAGCCGGCCTGTGCGAGCTTCTCGACGATGGCGGTCGGATCCTGGTCACCTTGCAGATCTGTCAACGCATCGGACATCAACTCCGCTTCCCGCTGGCGCTTCTCGAGCCGGGCGAGGGTCGCCTCGGCATCCGCAAGCGTTGCGGACTCGTGGTCCGGGACATCGCGGGTGAGGCGTTGGGTCCGGTCGCGTGCGATCGCAAGGCGTTCGCCGCGGCGCAGCGCCCCAAGGCGCATTTCGCTCTGCCGCACCGCATGCTTCAGACGTTCTATTCCGCTTGAAAACTCCGCCTGTACCTGGCGGGCGTTTTGCAGCTCTGTTTCCAGGCAGGCAATTGAAGTGGCCGCCTCCCGGGCAAGGTCCTCCCTGCCCTTCTCAAGGGCGGCGACGGCGCGCGTTTCAAGGTCCGCAATCCGGGCGGAAAGCCGCTCGGCATTTTCCTTCTCCAGATGGTTGCGGGCGATGGCCACAGCGACGGCCTTGCGGGCAGCTTCGACACCCCGTGCGCCGTCGCGGATCTGCTGAGCCAGAATGGGAAGCGCGTGGCGCTCGCCAAAAGCCTCATCTGCCGCATGCGCGCGGCCACGTATCAGGGTCAGAACATGTTTGAACATTGTTTCACCTCCCTATATATGAACATCGTTCAATGTTGTTTTCCCACAAAAATGAACATCGTTCAAGTTAAAACTGAACGCTGTTCAAAAAGGCGCAGGACATGACCGACAAGCGGCAGGCGAAGAAGGCGGACCTGAAGGCAAGGCTCATCGCCGCGGGTACAGATCTCATCCGCGAGCAGGGCCTAAAGGGGTTGCGCGCGCGCGACATTGCCGAGCGCGCAGGGGCTGCCTTGGGAGGGCTCTACACCGTTTTCGATGACCTTGATGCGCTCATCCTTCGCGTCAACTCCGACACGCTCAAGCGCCTGGAAACGGCGTTGAATTCTGCCGTGACACCTTCAGCCGAAATCGAGGAAACCTTCCTCAATCTCTCCCTTGCCTACCTGAAGTTCGCGCTCACCGAGCGGAACCTGTGGTCTGCACTTTTCGAGCATCGGATGCCCGAGGGTGTCCCCGTTCCCGATTGGCATCTTGCTGAACACGCCTTCCTGATCGGCCTGATCGCTGAACCGCTTGCACCGCATCTTCAGGATGCCTCCGCCGAGGACGTGGCAATCCGCGCCCGCACGTTTTTTTCAGCCGTGCATGGCGTGATCGCAGTTAGCCTGGAAGGTCGCTTCGTGGGCATAACGCCTGAATTGCTGGAACGAGAAGTTACGGTGCTTGCCCGCCTTCTTGCGCACAACGCCAGCTGATACCTGAGCCCGCAGGATGCTCTTCCCAGCCAGACTAAATCAGCTTGGTCGCGGCTGCTCTGGCCCAAGTATCTAGTCTGCAAATTGTTGATTGATTTCGGTCAACGTAGATTTCAATGCTGCTTGTCCATTTCTAGGGCAAGAGACATGACACGCCTACTGGGGTGATGATGGACGGCCTCCGCATCCGGCATCGCTGTAGCATAGGGTGGCTGTCAGACATTTGGGAGAGCCGTCCATCTCATCACTCTACCTGTGAGGCAAAGTTAGTAGCCCAACGCCATCCCGTCCTTACGGGCGTCCGACCCTCCGATCAGAATGCCACGCTCCCAGTCAATCCGGATGGCCTGCGCTCCGCCGATGGCGCGGAGAGACGGCTGAACCTTGAAGCCACGCCGTTCCAGTTCGGCGCCGACGCTGGTGCGGATGGCTTCCTCTGCTTCGACCGTCGCTGTAGCGGGCAGAGGAAAGAGGCGCGGCAGGTCAATGGCGGTTTGAAGATCGACACCGCAATCGTAGAGCCGGGATAACAGATGAGCATGGCCCATAGCCTGGTAGTGGCCGCCCATCACACCGAACGGCATCACGACACGTCCGCCCTCGGCGACCATTCCCGGGATGATCGTATGCATCGGACGCTTGCGGGCCGCGATTTCGTTGGGGTGACCTGCCGCAAGCGAAAAGCTCTGACCGCGATTGTGGAACAATACGCCTGAGCGTGGCGCCATCAGCCCGCTGCCATAGGAACTGAATATCGAATTGATGAAGCTGACCGCGTTGCGGTCGCGATCCACCACGCAAACATAGACGGTATCCCTGTGCTCGACGGTGTCGAACGAGGGCAGCGGTTCGGTGACCCGATCGAGGGAGATGCTACGGGCAAGGCGATCAGCAAGTGTACTCGACAGCATGCGCTCGACAGCCCCATCCGACACAGACGGATCGGCGACCATCGCGTCACGCGCGGCGTAGGCGAGCCGTGTTGCCTCGAGGAGGAGATGCAGATCATCGGGGTCGAACGGGTCGTTGGACAGCGAGAAACGCGAGAGGATGTTCAGGATCAGCAGGGCGACGACGCCTTGGCCGTTCGGCGGGCATTCGTAGATCGTGCGGCCGCGATAGGTCGTGGAGATGGGTGTAACGTAGTCTCCTGCAGCGCTGGCGAAATCGTCCAGGGAGTGACAGCCGCCGAGGCCGCGCAGATAGTCCACCATGTCTTCGGCGATGGCGCCGCGATAGAAGGCGTCCCTGCCACCGCGTGCGATCGCGTCGAGTGTATCCGCAAGCAAGGGCTGGCGCTGGACGCTGCCGATCGCCGGCGCCTCTCCCGCGACCAGGAAAGTGGCACGGGTGGTTGGGTCGGCAGCCAGGAGATCGCGCTGCATGCCCAGGTCGGCGGCGACACGGGGCGTCAGCGCATAGCCGTCGCGGGACATCGCGATTGCAGGCTGAAGCACTTCGGCCATCGACATCCGGCCGAAGTCGCTTAAGAGGCGCCACCAGGCATCGACCGCTCCAGGAACCGTGACCGCGTGAGGAGAAGAGCGCTCGATTGCTGTCACACCGTCGGCACGCAGCGCATCGCGGCTCAGTGCTACTGGCGTCAGGCCCGAGCCGTTATACGCGCGAATGTCGGTGGATCCTTCCACCGCGATCATTGCGAAACAATCCCCGCCAACACCAGTCGAACCTGCCTCGACTACTGACTGAACCGCGACGGCCGCCACCGCCGCATCGATGGCGTTCCCTCCTGCCTTCAGGATCTCGATGGCCGTCAGGGTTGAGGCCGGATGTGAGGTTGCCGCCATCCCGTGACGGGCGACGGCCAGCGACCGACCAGGATCTTCGAAGTTGCGCATGACGTCCCTAAAGTCTTCCCAGCTATCTGCTTCGTCAGTCCCCCGACGCCAGCGCAAGTGACCTTGGCCAGAGGTCGTGCATTGGGTGGTGGGGCACAGCGGATACAGCCGTGCAAATCTCCGCGCAGTCAGTGACTATCCGACCCCTACATCCACTGCGGGATATCGCGCTTGGCATGAAGCACACGCCACACGTCGATGCAGCCGGCCTGCTCATGATAGAAAACAAGATACGGGTATCGCTTCAGAGAGACGCTCCGTAAGTCAGGTAACCCCAGTTCGTACGAGTACCGCAACGATCCGGACTCCGGATGGCTTGCGATCAAATCGTAAGCCGCTTGAAGAGCGTCGATGAAGCCCAGCGCGACATCAATTGCGGCCTCGCGTGCGTAATAATCGACGGCTGCTTCGACATCACTGCGCGCCAATTCGCGTGGAATAATCGGTTTGTTCTTCAATTGCTCCGCGGACCACGAACTCGATCGCGCAACCCGGTGAAATAAGCGGCGTCGGCCGGTTCAGTCTGCGCAGAGGAGGCTCCGTCAAGCAACAGCCTGCGTAACGTGAGCCGGTCCTGATCTCGACGGATCAATTCTCGGATATACTCACTGCTCGTCCCATAGCCCCGCCCAGCGACTTGCTCATCTACGAAGCTCTTCAGATAGTCCGGCAGGGAAATGTTCATTGTGCTCATAGGAACGAGCATAGCCGCTTTGGCAAAAATTGGCAACGACGTCCGCTTCCGACAACGCCCACCGGACGTACAAATGCGGCCGCATGCCCCGGGCGGAGGGTAAACTCTGATGAAATTCGACAACGAAAAGGCGAGCTCGGCGCAGCGGCTTTCATCCCATGCTCATCCGGCTGAAATGGCAGCATTCGAACCTGCGACCTTCTGGTTAGAGGCAGACGAGCTACCGGGCTGCTGTACGCCGACTTCAGAATTGAAAACGAACCCAGCTGCTCCAGTTTATAAAGTACGGGTAAACACGCTCAGGAGGAGCAGTTATGAGCAGAAACACCGTTATTGGCGTCATTGTCGCCGTCGTCGTAGTCATCCTTGCCGTTGTCTTCCTACTTCCTGGCAAGACGACCACAACGGAAACAGCGACACCGCCGGCGACTACGACTGAGCCGACGACTACGACTGAGCCGACGACCTCCCAGCCCTCGACGACCCAGCCTTCAACGACTGCGCCAGCTCAATAGGGCATACCTACGAGACGACTGTAAGCACTATCGACGCCGAGCGTCGCGCTGGACGGGCGGTCATTGGGCGGATGCGCCTTAAAGCCTCCCGTAACTGTTGAGGCTATGCCTCAAAAATCTGATGGTGTTGCACCGGCCGGGTATGATTATTTTCCGTCCGTGTTTTCCGATTGTTTTGTGGCCGCCTTCGGCGCGACTTCCCGCAAGTCCGCCTCATCGGCAAGAATGGCGACGGCCTCGTCCAGCAACACGTCTTTTGCGTTCTTGCGAGCATTCTCAATGGCAATATCAGCACTCAGGCTACGCTCGTTTGCACGCAGGCCATCATCTTCGCCAGTATTTTCGCCATCGCCTGCTTGCGCCCGGGACTTCAGTCGATTTTCGCGAGCAGTCAATTCTCTACGACGTTCGGCTTCATTGAGGGTGACAACCCCTTTGTCGCGCTGCGCTTTCAAGTCCGCAATGTCTTCTAACAGGCGTTGGAAATCCGGATTGCTTTCAACCCGCGCATCATGGCGGCTTTGAAGGGTCGGCAGCAACGCCGTTACGGTGCCGGCGGGCGTATAGGTCGCGGGCTTGATCTGAGCCCACGGCAAGGCATTGTCATAACTGGTCTCGCCAAAGCGTGTCGGATCAGAAAATCCCGGCAAGCTGATATCAGGCGTCACGCCGTGCAGCTGGGTCGTACCGCCGTTGATCCGGAAAAACTGCGCAATCGTGACTTTCAGCTCACCGAATTCGGGTTTGCTGTTGCGAACCACCTCGTCAAGATTGACGACAGTTTGGACGGTGCCCTTACCGAAACTGGGTTCGCCAACAATCACGCCTCGACCGTAATCTTGGATTGCCGCGGCAAAAATCTCCGAAGCCGACGCCGACCCTCGATTGATCAGGACACCCACAGGGCCTGTCCAGACAGGTGCTGGAAAATCAGCGCTTGTTACCGCGACCTTACCGTCGCTACCGCGTTGCTGAACGACCGGGCCGCCGCCGATGAACAGGCCGGTCAAATCAATCGCCTCGTTCAGTGAACCGCCGCCATTGTTGCGCACGTCAATGAGAACGCTGTCGACTTGTTCCTGCTTCAGTTCATCGAGAAGCTTTCGGACATCGCGGCTCGCGCTTCTATAGTCCTTGTCTCCTTTGCGTCGGGCTTCAAAATCCTCGTAGAATGCCGGCAGAGTAATCACTCCGATTTTACGCGTGGCTTCGCCCACTTTCACAGACAGGACGGCCTTCTGGGCTGCCTGCTTTTCAAGGCTGATCTTATCGCGCACCAGATTGACAACCCGATGGGTGGCATCCGCTCCAGCATCCGCCGGCAGGATGTCCAAGCGTACTATGGACCCTTTTTTCCCTCGTATCAGTTGCACGACTTCATCAAGGCGCGTGCCAACCACTTCCTTTATCGCCCCATCCTTGCCTTGACCAACGCCGGTAATGCGGTCTCCGACCGAGAGCTTGCCAGACAACTGCGCCGGCCCGCCAGGCACGAGCTCACGGATCGTCGTGTAGTCGTCGCGCTCCTGCAGTACCGCACCGATGCCAACCAGCGAAAGCTTCATCGCGATATTGAAATCGGCCGAAGCAGCCGTGCCGAAGTAGTCCGTGTGCGGGTCGACCGACGTTGTGTAGGCGTCCATGAACGACTGGAAAACATCATCGCTTTTATACTTGTAAGCGCGCTGCAGAGCGTTTGCATATCGCTTGTCGAGTGTTTCGCGAATGGCCGCGTCGGTCTTGCCGCCCAGTTTCAACCGCAACCAGTCGCTTTTTACACGTTTGCGCCAAAGCTCGTTGCTCTCGGCCTCCGACTGCGGCCAAGGGGCCTTATCGCGCAGCACGGAAAAGTTCTCCTGCGCACCGAAATCGAAGTCCTGTTTAAGCAAGTTGCGCGCGTAGTTCATGCGGTCGACAACGCGCTTCCCATACACGTTGAAGATCGCAAACGGGATCTTCAAGTTTTTCCGTTCGATTGCGTCGTCGATCTCGTTGCGGTCCGACATGAACCTGTCGATATCCGCTTGCAGGAAGAGCGTGTGGTCCGGATCAAGTGATTTGATGAACCGATCCATGATCCTGGCCGACAGGGCGTCGTCGAGTGGAACGGGCTTGTAGCTGAAACGCGTGAGAAATTCCGCACTCAACTGAGCGGCTTGTGCCTGTTGCTTAAGCGGCGCCAAAACAGGCGGTGCGGCGACTTCAGCATATGCGGACTGTACGATTGCAAGAAATGCACCAAGGAAAATGTATGATATGCGCATTCAGCGTTGATCCAATTCTTGATGCCGAGTGTCGATACGCGATCTAGGTGAAGCAATTATGGCTTTTTGGCAACTAGGTGGATCATGCGCGCCTCCGACGACCCTCGCTCAACGAGGTTTACGCAAACTGCGGGCGGCTCAGGAACGCAAGGTGGCCCTGGCGGATCATCCCAAATGCGTCCCAGGTGTCGTTGGGAAGAATTCCATAAAACTCGTCAAAACCCTGGTTCTGCGGCTGGCTATAAATTGGGCTGCCGAGGTGCCATTCCATTCATCGCTGTGGCGTAACCGGCATCATGCAACCCTGGACTTCAGCTTCTAGAGGGGCAGGTGCGCATTAAAAGGCCGTCTCGGTCGAGGCCTACGTGAGTAAGCCATTGGCATTACTCTTTGAACGTCCAAGTATCGAAAATGCAGATTGTCGACTGCAGCGTGCTTTTTAAAGAGAATGCACGTCTTGAAATGCCCTCCTCCTGCACCATGATTATACGCGAGCGTGAGCGATCTCTCGTCGCATTGATGGGCATATCTTATGCGCTACGACCAGATCCACCGAAACTGTTTAGGTGGAAGCTGTTCGACCTGATGCTATGCAGATCCGGCCAAACTGGGCCATTTGTTCTGAGCCGTGTTCGTTTTAAGAATTGGGTAGCAGCTTTGCATCGTGGCGCTGCACACTCTCGACTGCGTCGCAATGGCAGCACCCACGCCTTCGCATTCAACTCTTCTCGCGCATCAAATCTAGTGAATGAACCTTGCAAGGTTCTCTGAGGGAGGGACGTGAAATGCCTCGCATAAAAGCAACGTGCATCGCAGCAGCATTGACGGCGGTGAGTAGCCTTTGGGCCGGCACAGCAATCGTGCAGGCGCAGGAAACCAAGCCCAACATCCTGTTTATCATGGGCGATGATATCGGCTGGATGCAGCCAAGCATCTATCACCAGGGCCTGATGGTAGGTGAAACGCCCAACATCGATCGCATCGGCAATGAGGGTGCGAAATTCATGACCTACTACGCTGAACAAAGCTGTACGGCTGGTCGTACCGCGTTCATAACCGGCATGCAGCCGGTGCGTGTCGGCATGGTCCTGCCGGAAATTCCCGGAAGCCCGTCGTACCTGCGGGCAGGCACGCCTCACCTTGCCCGGTTCCTGAACGATCTCGGCTATTCGACAGGCGAGTTCGGCAAGAACCATCTCGGGGATACCACCGAGTCCCTGCCGACTGCCCATGGTTTTCAGGAGTTCTGGGGCTATCTGTATCACCTCGACGCCATGCAGGGCGTGAGCTTCCCCGACATCAACAAGACGCCGACAGAGCAGGGGATCGCACCTCCTTGCAGGAATACGCCAATCCCCGGGCTGACCGAGAATCCTGCGGCGGTCGATCCGAAGACAACAACGTGCCTGACACCACCGCGTCCCATGCTAGCGTGCGCATCCTCCGACGGAACCCCTGAAAATCAATCTTGCAAGGACGAAGGGCCGCTGACACTCGAGCGCTCCAAGACGATTGACGAAGAAATCTCCGGCAAGGTCATCGACTTCCTCGACAGGAACGACCCCGAGAAAACCAAGAAGCCGTTCTTCGTCTGGTACAATCCGGCACGCATGCACATCACCACCGTGCTGCCGGACAAGTACCTGAACATGGTTGGCGAGCCGGGCGGCAAGGACTGGGGCGTCAACGAAGCCGGTATGAAGCAAATGGACGACAACATCGGCTACGTGCTGAAGAAGCTCGAGGAGATGGGAGAACTCGACAACACCATCGTCGTCTTTACCACCGACAACGGTGCCGAGACGATTACCTTTCCCGACGGCGGCACCACTCCGTTCAAGGGCGGAAAGCTCAGCACCTGGGAAGGTGGCATGCGCGCTCCGCTGGTCGTGCGCTGGCCGGGCCATATCGAACCGGGAACGGTCAAGAACGAGATCTTCGCATCGCTCGATTGGCTGCCGACATTGGTGAACATTGCTGGCGGCCCGAAGGGTGATGGGCTCAAGAAGGAGATCGAGGCGGGCAAATATGCGAGAGTTGTCAAAACCACTCTCGACGGGATCGATCAGCGCGACTTCCTGGAAGGTAAGGCACCATCCGCACGCGACTCTTTCTTGTACTATTCCGGCAAAGAGCCGTCGGCGGTCCGCTTCAAAAACTGGAAGATGTATTTCGCGATGGTGTCCGATGACCCTGCGGGCTTCATTTCCGGCGTGCAGCCCTATTCCTGGACACAGGTCGTCAACATCAAGCGTGATCCGTTCGAAACTTCGGTCGGTCAGCAGATCAAGACACTCTTCGGCATGGGGGGCGCGATCGCCTCGCCTTCGACGGCCTATGTCTATGACTGGAACATCCTGCCCATCGGGCAGCAGCTGTGGCTGAAGCATCTCGAGACCTACATCAACTTTCCGCCGCTGCAGGACCCTGCAAGTTATAATCTTGAGCAGGTCATGCAGCAAGTTAAGGAAATGAAGACAGGGCACGACTGACGTGCGGGCGAATAACGACAGCGCAACGGGCGCCCTTCGGGGCGTCCGTCATCTCTATGATCCCGACGGAGGGTCCGAAATGTACGCGAAACTTGCATTCCGCAAGCATTCGGCTGGTTTGTCCCTCGGATTGTGGACGTTGTTCGCGGTTGCCACGGCGCAGGCTCAGACCGACCCCCTGCCATCCTGGAATGACACCGTCACGAAACAGGCGATTGTCGAGTTCGTGCGGGCGACAACGGACAATACGAAGCCGACTTTCGTGCCGCCCGAGGAAAGAATTGCGACCTTTGATCAGGATGGAACGCTGTGGGTGGAACACCCGATGTACAGCCAGCTCATCTATTGCCTGGAGCGGGTGCCGGCCGTGGTTGCCGAGAAGCCCGAACTCAAGGACGTCGAGCCTTTCAAGACCGTGCTGACCGGCGACCGGGAAGCGATCGCCAAGCTCCCTATGGCGGATCTCGAAAAGATCCTCGCTGCCACGCTCTCCGGCATGACGGTCGACCAGTTCGAAGCCGAGGTCAGCAAGTGGATCGCATCGGCAAAGGATCCGCGATGGAAGCGCCCCTATACCGAACTCACCTACCAGCCCATGAAGGAGGTACTCGGTTATCTGCGCGACAATGGCTTCAAGACCTACATCGTCACAGGCGGCGGCCAGGACTTCGTGCGTGTCTACTCCGAGAGCACATACGGGATCCCTCCTGAACAGGTGGTGGGTACAGCCGGAGGAACTACCTATGGATATGGAAAGGACGGAAAGCCCTTCCTGACCAAGGATCCCAAGCTTCTCCTCAATGACAACAATGCCGGAAAACCGGAGGGAATCCATCTGATGATTGGGAAACAACCGATCATCGCTTTCGGCAATTCAACGGGCGACAAGGAGATGCTCGAATATACCGAAGCGGGGGACGGCCCCCGGCTTTCCGTTCTCGTGCTGCATGACGACGCAGAACGAGAATATGCCTATGGCCCGGCAAATGGTTTGCCTGAGACCAAGGTCGGCACTTTCACGCAGGAACTTTACGACGAAGCCATCAAGGACGGCTGGATCGTCATCAGCATGAAAAACGACTGGAGACGAGTGTTCGCGGACTGACCGAGCGGCTTCGCCTGCTCATACGCATTTCAAATGCCCTGAAACGCAGGAGGTAGTTATGAAACCCAGAACTGCTGTCTTTCTTTCCGTATTCCTTGCCACAAGCCAATTTCTCATCCCCGGCTCGGTTTTGGCGCAGGACGCCGATGTCAAGCCGCACGTCCCGCTTGCCAAAACGATCGGCCAGGTATCACCGACAGGGCCGGTTCCATCGCTTTTCGTCCTCAACTCCGCGGGCGCAAAATTGGAGGGAACCACGCTCACAATGACGGGCGTTTCGATGAATTCAATCGTCTTCGCCGATCGGCCAGTTCGTGCGGCCGGTCATCTCACGACCGAGCAGTTCGTCATGCAATGGGACGAAGGCAAAGGCAGTTTTTCCACAGATCCGCCCAATGCCACGATCTCGGTCCTTGGCGGGAACGGGTCGAAGGTCGAAGATGCTGTCGTGACGATTATGAAGCCAAAGCTCGAGGGTGGGAACCTGACGTTCGAAGTGGCGGTCCTTGAAGGTAGTCTTTCGGGCGGAAGCGGCCCTGCAGCACTGTTCATCGACCGTGGCGGCTTTGGTGGCGGGGGCTTTGGCGGCGGGGGCGGCTTTGGCGGCGGTGGTGGCCGTGACTTTGGCGGCGGTGGCGGCCGTGACTTTGGTGGCGGCGGCTTTGGCGGCGGCGATCGAATGGGGGCCGACGTTCATGTGAACGATGTCCACGCCAACTATTGGCACGCTCCAGATTATCATGGCGCTTGGTATGCCGGCGCCGGGCTTGCGACGGGGGCCGCCATTGGCGCAGCCGCCACCGCGCCCTACCGCTACGGTTATGCCAACCCCTACTACAACAACTACAACCAGTGTGGATATTACCCCTACCCGCCCTGCTAAAAGGATAGTGGTTCGAAACCTGTCGGGAAAAGGCGGAGTGACGTGCAAGAGCCCGTCGCTCCGATCAAGCGACCCGATCTCCTTCAATCTGCGCGGAGCCTGCCAATAGAGCTGGTCGCGTCGGTCGCGACAATATTCCAAACCAAGTTTGGGATCGATTAGAACTCACTGCGTTGATGCTGCCCATGGAGCCACGCACTTTGCTATCAATTCCGCTAGCGCGTTGTAGCTGGCCTGTCGTGGAGATGAGTTGCGCCAAACCATATGAATGTCGCGTGAGGGTGCCCTAGACGATAGCGGTCGCGCTGTCACCAGCGTCTCCCGCATGACATCGGACCTAACATAAAGCGCCGGTAGCAGGGTCAACCCCATTCCGCATGCAACCATCAAGCGCAGCGTGTCCAGCGTGTTCCCAGCATAGTCTTTCGCATGTATCGCGCCCACATCGCTACAAAGCGATGCGATCTGGTCGTGGATTCTATGGCCGTGCTCCATCGAAAGGATAGTTTCTCCCGCAAGCTGTCCCGGCTCGATCGTTTCCTGCTGCGCAAGGGGATGATCGGATGGAAGCACGAGGTGAAGGGGTTCTCGAATCAGTCGAACGGAACAAAACTCGGAATCATCGACGCCGCATGGAAGAAGCAGCACGTCATGTGCACCGTCAGATAGTTTTTTCGGCAGGTTCTCAAGGCGGTCCTCCCGCACCACAATCCGCAGGCCTGGGTAATCCTGTTTGATTGACGGCATGGCAACAGACAGAACGTAGGCTCCAACGGTTTGAACAACGCCCATCTGTAATGTGCCCTGGAGGCCGGAAGTCTGGTCGTGTCTGGCGACTTCACGGATATCCCCGAGTTTGGCCAGCACCTCTCTGGCCCGGCACACCACCTCCTCGCCTGTTGGCGTAAGGCCGACGCGTGAGCGTGTACGCTCGACCAGATGTGCATCGAGTCGAAGTTCAAGCTCTCGAAGCTGCATGCTCAAGGTGGGTTGAGTGACATGGCATATCTCGGCAGCCCGACTAAAGTTGAGAGTGTCGGCAATGGCAACCAGATAACGAAGCTGTTGGATACTGGGCATACCCTCTCTTATAGATTGGCTCTATAAGAGGCAACATGGCTATCGATTTCCTTCGATCGATAGAACGTGATCAGGTGAAGGACATCCGTCCTTCAAACTGAGAATTGCTTAATCCATGATTAATTCAGCGCTCGCGGCCAAGCGCCCCGCATCACTCCTCCGTGCCTTTCTCGACAACAACGCCTCCGGCGGCATCATCCTAATGCTCGCCGCTGCAGCTGCGCTGGTCGTCGCCAATTCACCGTTCGGCTCGTCCTATGAACAGGTACTGCACGTCTACGTGGGCGGCTTGTCTGTCCTGCACTGGATCAACGACGGACTGATGGCGTTTTTCTTTCTGATGGTCGGTCTTGAGATCAAACGGGAGGTACTTGACGGACAACTATCGACATGGTCGCGCCGCGTCCTCCCCGGAAGTGCTGCAGTCGGCGGCATGGTCGGTCCGGCATTGATTTATCTTGCCTTCAACCTAGGTGAGGGCGGACATCCGAACGGATGGGCAATCCCTGCTGCGACGGATATCGCGTTCGCCCTTGGGGTGCTGTCGCTTCTTGGTCCGCGGGTGCCAATATCTCTCCGGGTCTTTCTCACAGCACTCGCCATTATCGATGATCTTGGAGCCGTTGTGATCATCGCCTTGTTCTATACAAGCTCGTTGAGCGGCCTAGCGCTCGCAGGCGCAGCGGCGGTCACGATCGCACTCGTGGCATTGAACAGGACAAACGTGAAGCACCTGTTTCCCTATTTCGCTCTGGGTGCGGTTCTCTGGTTCCTCGTTCTGCAATCCGGTGTCCACGCAACGCTGGCTGGTGTAATCCTTGCCTTGACTATCCCATTGCGTTCAAATGCTGCAAAGCCCGGCGACATGTCACCACTTCACAAAGCCGAGCATGGGTTGGCTCCGTGGGTCACCTTCCTGATCGTTCCTCTCTTCGGTTTCGCAAACGCCGGGGTGTCCTTCGATGGAATGACGGTTTCATCACTCGCCGAACCCGTTCCGCTTGGCATCGCGCTTGGCTTGTTTGCGGGAAAACAGCTCGGCGTTTTTCTGACGTCAGCTGCTGTCATTCGTCTGGGCTGGGCGCGACTGCCTAGCGGCGCGAGCTGGAAACAGGTCTATGGGGTAGCGATGCTTTGCGGGATCGGGTTCACGATGTCTCTGTTCGTTGGACTGCTCGCATTCCCTGATGCGATTGCGCTTCAAAACGAGTTGAAACTTGGTGTGTTGCTCGGTTCGGTCTCGTCGGCCATTATTGGTGCTCTGTTGCTGCGGGCCCCAGCAACAAGAGACGGCCTGCGCTCTAGCAAAAGGGCGCACCAACCGCCATGTGGCTGACAGCTCCTGCATCGACACTCTAAAGGAATATCCGCGTTTTCTGCGATGGCACGGAACCAGACTGCGGCGGCGCCGTTAAGGTTGCGTCTTGCAACGGAGGAACGGCAACAATGGAAAAAGAGGCTGAAGCGCACAAATCGAAAGAAAACGATCGCCGGGATAGTTCCAAACCTGGCACGATCGTCGCCGGCCCGGAAGCCCACGCGCGGGAGGCGGCTGGAAAGATGCCGTCAGGCCGAAGTGCCAAATCCGAGAAGCCTGCGAAGAAGCCGGCAAGCCGTTCCGACCGCATGTTTCCTTAAATCCTATTCGATTTGAGGATAAAAACATTCAGCAATTCAAAGTGCTACAGCGACCTTTGCGCGTCCAATAAGACGCGCGGCGCTGTAGCCTTCGAGCATGAGTGCGGATGAGCCGATCTCCAGAGACGGCGGATCCGAGGGCCTCCCCCCGTTCGACGGGGGAAGGCGTTGACTGGGTGATCCCAGGGGTCACGCAGCCAGATCGAAACGATCGGCGTTCATGACCTTGGTCCAGGCTGCAACGAAGTCCTTGACGAACTTCTCCCTGTTGTCATCCTGGGCATAGACCTCCGCATAGGCGCGAAGAACGGAGTTCGAACCGAAGACGAGGTCGGCGCGGGTCGCCGTGTACTTGGTCGCGCCGGTCTTGCGGTCGCGGATTTCATACAGGTTGTTGCCGGTCGGAATCCAGGAATAGCCCATGTCGGTCAGCGTGGCGAAGAAGTCCGTCGTCAACGCGCCGACGTGGCTCGTGAAGACGCCGTGTGCGGTGCCGGCATGGTTCGTGCCGATGACGCGGAGACCGCCGACGAGCGCTGTCATCTCGGGCGCGGTCAGGCCCATGAGCTGGGCGCGATCGAGCAGCAGCTCTTCCGGGCTCACCACATAGTCCTTCTTCTGCCAGTTGCGGAAGCCGTCGGCGAGCGGCTCGAGCGGAGCGAAGCCGTCGGCGTCCGTCTGCTCGGCGGTCGCATCGCCGCGGCCGGCCGCGAAGGGCACTTCGATATCGAAGCCTGCGGCTTTTGCCGCCTGCTCGACGCCGTAGTTGCCGGCGAGCACGATCACGTCGGCAAGGCTGGCACCCGATGCCGCGGCAATCGGTTCGAGAACGGAAAGAACACGGGCCAGACGTGCCGGCTCATTGCCCTCCCAGTCCTTCTGCGGGGCAAGGCGGATGCGGGCGCCGTTTGCACCGCCGCGGAAATCCGAACCGCGGAAGGTGCGGGCGCTGTCCCATGCCGTGGCAACCAGATCCGCGATGGAAAGACCTGATGCCGCGATCTTCGCCTTGACGCCCCCGATATCGTAGTCCTTGCGGCCGGCCGGGATCGGATCCTGCCAGACGAGGTCTTCGGCCGGCACATCAGGGCCGAGATAGCGGGACTTCGGACCCATGTCGCGGTGCGTCAGCTTGAACCAGGCGCGGGCGAAGGCATCCGAAAAGGCCGTGAAGTCATTCCTGAAGCGAAGCGAGATTTCGCGATAGATCGGGTCCACCTTCAGCGCCATATCCGCATCGGTCATCATCGGAATGGTGCGGATCGAGGGATCCTCGACGTCGACTGGCTTGTCTTCCTCTGCGATGGTGATCGGCGCCCATTGAGAGGCGCCCGCAGGGCTGTGCGTCAGCGTCCATTCATGGTTGAACAGCATCTCGAAGAAGCCATTGTCCCACTTCGTCGGCTCGGCGGTCCAGGCACCCTCGATGCCCGAGACGACGGTGTTACGGCCGATGCCGCGACCCTTGGTATTCATCCAGCCGAGGCCTTGGAATTCCGGGCCTGCGGCTTCCGGATCGGGGCTGAGGTCACCCGGGTTGCCGTTGCCGTGGGACTTGCCGATGGTGTGGCCGCCGGCGGTGAGGGCCACAGTTTCCTCATCGTCCATGCCCATGCGCGCGAAGGTCTCGCGCATCTGCGCGGCGGTCGCCAGTGGATCGGATTTGCCGTTCACGCCTTCCGGGTTGACGTAGATGAGGCCCATCTGCACGGCAGCAAGAGGGTTTTCCAGCGTCTCTGGCTTGGAGACGTCGCCGTAGCGGCCGTCGCTCGGGGCGAGCCACTGCTTCTCGTCACCCCAGTAGACGTCCTTTTCCGGCGCCCAGATGTCCTCGCGACCGAAGGCGAAGCCGAAGGTCTTCAGGCCGGCAACGTCATAGGCGATGGTGCCGGCAAGCGCGATCAGGTCGGCCCAGGAAATCTTGTTGCCGTATTTCTTCTTGATCGGCCAAAGCAGGCGGCGACCCTTGTCGGTGTTGACATTGTCCGGCCAGGAATTGAGCGGGGCGAAGCGCTGGTTGCCGGTGTTGGCACCGCCGCGGCCGTCGGCGGCGCGGTAGGAGCCGGCCGCGTGCCACGTGACGCGCGCCATCATGCCGACATAGCTACCCCAGTCAGCCGGCCACCATTCCTGGCTGTCCGTCATCAGGGCGCGCAGGTCCGCCTTCAGCGCTTCCACGTCCAGCTTCTTGAGCTCTTCGCGATAGTTAAACCCCTTGCCCAGCGGATTGGTCTTGCTGTCGTGCTGGTGCAGGATGTCGAGGTTGAGTGCGTTGGGCCACCATTCCATGACGGAGTTGCCGAGAGCCGTGGCGCCGCCGTGCATGACCGGACACTTGCCGGCCGTGGTTGTCTTCGTATCCATTTGGTCCTCCAACGGGTTTTTCTTCAATCTACGGACACTGGAAGGGCTTCGCGGGCACACCTCTTGGGTCAGCGCCACCGGCAGGTGCCTTCCGAGTGGCCAATGAGTAACAAGCCCACCTCATAAATTCCAATTGTATATTCTAAAGGCAGCGATATGCTGAGGTTATGAATGGCCTGACGATGAAACATCTCCGCTATTTTGACGCCCTTGCCCGGATCGGCCATTTCGGCCGCGCCGCAGAGAGCTGCGCCATCTCGCAGCCCGCGCTATCCGTGCAGATAAGGGAACTGGAGGAACTGCTTGGCGCGCCGCTCGTGGAAAGAGGCGGGCGCCGCATACGGCTGACGGGTCTCGGCGAGGAGTTCGTTGGCCGTACCCGCGCGATCCTGCGCGCTGTCGACGAACTGGCAGATCTCGGACGGGCTGCGCACGGGCCGCTCGCGGGCCGCCTTCGCCTCGGCATCATTCCAACGGTAGCGCCTTATCTGCTGCCAACCATAATAAAGTCGCTGACACGACTGTATCCGGGACTCGATCCGCGGCCGCGTGAGGCGATCACACAAAGACTGATCGAGGACTTGGCGGACGCGAAACTGGATATCGCCATCGTCGCGCTGCCGATTTCGGAGCCTGCCCTGGAGGAAATCCCGCTCTTTGACGAGGAATTCGTGCTGGTACGGCCCCTGGAGGATGCGGGCAAGCCGGTGCCGTCTTCGGAGAGACTTCACGAGATGCGCCTGCTTCTGCTGGAGGAGGGGCATTGCTTCCGGGATCAGGCCCTGTCCGTCTGCAACATCACGACAGCATCGACGCGCGATGTCATGGAGGGGAGCTCGCTTTCGACGCTCGTTCAGATGGTGGGTGCGGGCATAGGTGTGACGCTTATCCCGCAGATGGCCATCGAGACCGAAACGCGGTCCTCTTCGGTCTGCGTGTCCCGGCTTGCCGGCCCCCGTCCGACCCGAACGATCGGGATGGTCTGGCGAAAGACCAATCCACTGTCGACGCAGTTCACTCGGATCGCCGACATCGTGCGCGAAGCCGGACTGAGCAGGCAGAGGCAAATGGATGCCGCCGCGTGAAAGGAAGCTGCTAGGCCGGTCACCGGCTGGCGACAACAGGCAATCGCAGGTTCCCAAACCGTTGTGGGACCTCCTTGGATGCCGAAGCTCCACGCCCAGCGATCCCGGCGGCACATCACGTTTTGAAATGAACGGTCACTTAATATGACTTCCCATTACGGGTCAGTCCGGTCATGTAACGATTGAAGGTCGTCCGAGTCACCGCTCGACGACGAACGGACCAAAGAGCTGACAGTATGGAAAACCCGATCGCATTGAATCGCCTTGCCGAGAACAACGTCTTTCGCAAAGGTGATGTTTTCGTCCTCTTCGGCGAACTGTTCGGCCGCGGATACGCAACTGGCCTGCTCGACCAGGCGCGGCAGGCTGGCATGGAGATCGTGGGGATCACGGTCGGTCGTCGCGACGAGAACAACGCGCTGCGGCCTCTGGACGCCGAGGAACTCTCTGCCGCCGAAGAGCGACTGGGCGGCAGGATCATCAACATCCCCCTTATGGCCGGCTTCGATCTCGACGCTCCGGCAGGTGGCCCCACTCCGACTGATCTCCTGGCCAATATGACGCTGGAGAGCTGGGAACAGGACGGGCTCGACTGGGACTACATCCAGCAGTGCCGGGACATTGCCACTTCGCGCTTCACGAATTCGCTTTCACAGGTCATGGCCGTTCTCGACGGAATGATTGCCGACGGCCGCAATGTCATATTCGCCCATACGATGGCCGGAGGCATCCCGAAAGCGAAGGTATTCCTGGTCGTTGCCAATCGGATATACAAGGGGCGTGGTCCCCGCCACATGTCGTCGCAAGCCCTGCTTGACAGCGATATGGGCAAGCTCATCCTGCAGAATTTCGACGAAGTCTCCGCAATCACCTTTCGGCACCTCATCGAGTCCAGTTCGGCGATCCGCGCACGTGTGGAGGCATCGGGCGGTCAGGTCCGGTACACGGCCTACGGCTACCATGGAACGGCGGTCCTGATCGACGGCAGCTATCGCTGGCAGACTTACACCAACTACACCCAAGGCTACGCCAAGATGCGGCTCGAAGGCATCGCGCAGGAAGCCTGGGCGGCGGGTATCAAGGCAACCGTTTATAACTGCCCTGAAATCCGGACCAATTCCTCCGACGTCTTCACGGGTATCGAGCTTCCCCTGATACCGCTGCTGCTCGCCTTGAAGAAGGAAAACGGCGGTCAATGGGCCGAAGAACAGTGGCAGGCATGTGAGCGGCTTCTGGCAGACGGCTTCACGATGACGGATGTCATCCAGAAAATTACCGATATGCAGGCCAACGAGGTCATGCGTCCGTTCTATGATTTCTCGGCGTGGCCCATGGCAAACAGCCAGGCACAATCCGATCTGACCATCGGCACGTCCAACGAGATCACGCAGATGCATCGGGACGGCAAGGCGATGATCAGCGACCACCTGAGTGCCCTCGTGGTGGAGGCGACCGGGCAGCTGATTTTTGGCGAAACCTCGGATCCCTCCGGTCCCGTCCAGTGGCTCAACCACGACATAGTGGCGCGCCGACTTAACGCATCCCACCTGCAAAAGCAGGCGCCCGCGATCTCGCATGGGGCGACAGGCTCTCACCTCGAGGTTGCCTGACAGCTTCCCAATCCAGCTTGGACAGTCTTTTCTCTTAGGGGCCAGAACGAGACGAAGGTCCGGCAGGAGTGCGCCAACCGTAGCCAATCTGGCGTCTTCGGTTCACCGCACGACGGGTTCACCATGATAGCGGCGGTTTGACGGCTTTGACACGCCGAACCCAACTTCCATCATCAGGCGCGGCGACTGTTTTGCCAATGTTCCCATATGAAAGCCAAAAGGATCCTCCACAAAACCCGTACCCGCGTTTCCGATCATGGTAATGGCACTGTCCTCACCGTAGAAGCCCAGCACCTCATCTGCCGGATGCCCGACAAGTAGCGTCAGTTGATGCTTGACACGTCGGCGGTTGTGGCTGCCCCGCACATAAACATGCGGCCCGGCGTCCGCATCGACGTCGGTGAGGTAGAAGAAGAACTTCAACATCCGCCAATCGTCGAGATCAAAATGGAACTTGAACGAGGCGCGGCTGAGATCGGCCTCTGAAGCAGACTTCGTCGGAAAGCTCCACCAAGTTCGCGTCGTGATGAGTTTGGCTTGGCCGCCGAGATAGTGCCTTGCCACGTTGAGGAGCAATGGGTCCCGCTGCACGGCCAAAGCGGCATCGCACTGCAGAACCCGCTCGAAATGATGGCCGCTCAGTATCGTGCGGCCAAAACGCCGCTCGGCGTCCGCGTGCTCATCGGCGAGAAACTCCACCTTGCGCTCGAAGTTGCCAAAACACGGCGTTTCGCGGCCGAACCGGGCGATTTCCTCGCGGATCGGCGCAGGCAGCGTCAGACCGGCAAAGATGCCGGTTCGCCTGAGTTCGGTCGCGATTGCCTCCGCCTGAAGGTTGCCGAACATCGAAGGCGTAGCGTCGTCAGTGGAGCGCACGGGTTTGGCGGTCAGCCAGTGGGCCTTGCGGAACGGCATTGTCCGCGCCAGCAGGAACATCGGCAGCCAGGCGGGATTCTCCCGCACGTCCGTTAGATAGGTTGGTACGCGTGCAGCCATGCGGCGGAACGCCCCGCCGCTGCGGGCTATGGTTTCCAGGTCGTTCGATTTGGATTTGGGTGTGTCGAACATCTGATATCCTTAAATGGCGACGAGGTTTTGGTGACAAAACCTTGTTCTTGACCCCACAGTCCCGGCCAAACAGTAAGCGCTAATGTTTGTGTTGCATTGCAGCAAAATTAAGATCGCGGGCATGTCGCGACCGGGTATGTCGATGGGCTGTCCAGCGAGCAGCTCCAGATCCGGAGTGCGGCGAATGACGTTGATGACGTCATGGGCGAACTCAGCTCCGTCTGAGCACGGCTCAACGACCACCCGAGACCGCTTTGAAAGCCGCGCCAAGTGTCACGACCACTTGTGTTCCGGTGACGCCCCGGCGGTCGGTTCCGCTGACCAATTCTTCGGCAGCCCACGCAATCCGATTTCGTGCGCATTCCAGCGTTGTTCCCGGGCGTTCGACCGTAGCGGTTGGCAAAGCTAGGGACATTCACGCGACTGGCCGTGACGTTCTAGCCGGAGCTCGGTTGCGGCTCGTTGAAGCCGTATCCTACGGCCAATGTAACCGTAACATACTTCCCCTGGAGCCCCCGGTAGCGCAACAGATGTGTGCGGGGAGTTTCTCCGGCGATCAACCGTTCACTATGGGGGTAGCATGTCGATGAGAACCAGACTGTTAGGAGGGGCGCTGGTCGCGTTCCTCGCGCTGACGGGCGCGGCCCGTGCCGACACCATCAGCTTCGCCGATGCGGTGAGCACGCTCGCCAGCGACTGCGGATCCGACATCAAGAAGTTCTGCAAGGGCCTGAACCTCGGAAACGGCCGCATCCAGGACTGCCTGGAGGCACATGCCGCGAAGGTTTCGCCCACCTGCACGGCGACACTGGTGGGCGTCACTGCCTCGATCGAGCAGCGCCTTGCCGCCCAGTCGTCGTTCACGACGATCTGCAAGCATTACGTCGCTCAGTACTGCGGCGACGTGAAAGGCGAGGGCAACATTCTTGCCTGCCTGAACAAGGCGACACGCGTGAATGAAGGCCAATGCGGCCAGGCTATCACCGATGCCGGATGGCGGTGAACAATGTTGAAGGGACACAGGATCATGAAGAGCTTTCGACTTGCAACGATGTTTGCCGCCGGACTGCTGCTGGCACCCGGCCACCCATTCTCGCAGGACCTGAGCGGCCCGCAGGTCGTGCGCACGCTCGACAGACTGGAGGGAGCCGCTCCCGCCGTCGACATCGCGTTGCTTGTGGAAGAAGCGGCTGCGAGTGCAGGCAAGGGCGTCGCCGCGCTTCCTAACTGGCAGAAACTTTCGCAGCTGTCGCAGCTCATCGTCGAGATCGACTTCGAGAACGATTCCGTCGCCATCGAACCGAAATCCTATCGTACAGTCGGCCTGATCGCCGACGCCCTGCATCATCCGAACCTGCGGCGCTACAAGTTCCTTGTCGTCGGACACACGAGCTCAACGGGCGATGCCAAGCACAATCTGGATCTCAGCCAGAAGCGGGCGAATGCGATTACGGAGGCCCTGTCGACGACATTCGCTGTCGCGCCGGACCGTCTGTTCGCGATCGGCGTCGGCGAGGAATGGCCAGTAGATCCGGCGAACCCGAAGGCTGCCGACAATCGGCGCGTTCAGCTCGTGAACCTCGGTCTTGTGAAGTAACATGAGTGATTGGTTTTTCATCTTGTAGTCAGGGGTCTCGCTGTCCCTGCCGGCTGCGTCAGAACCAGCATCGCCGCGCCATCGCGTGGCGATGCTGTGGGCGTTTACGACCAAACTTTTGGCGGCCGTCACCTCGTGGGCAACATCGACTGAGCCAGTTTCATTTCGTGACAAAATTGGATCTTTTTGGAGGGATCGTCATGAATATTACGCGACGTGAGGTTGTCGGGAAGTCTCAGCAACTGACCGTCCCTCCCAACCCGGGTTCATACGAAAGGAGCCGCTGCATGACACATGCGGAGTTCGTCGTGCACCTTCGGCAAACTTATGCTGGCCTCTTCGATCCAGACACGAGCGAGGAGGCTTGGTCCCTTTTCCTAACTGCGAACACGGGCTGGAACGAATTAATCGAAGAGTATGTGCGGCGCGTCGAAGTCTTCCTCGCCAAACGCGGGCTGCTTTCCAAGCTCTACATTCGGCAAATAGAGGAAAAATGGGGTGGCCTTCGCTGCTATCTCAGTCCGACGAATGGCTATCGGCCGTCGGCAGAAGTAGCCGCCGCGCTTGGTGTGATCTACCACGAGATTGCGGAGCGATCCTACCACACGTGTGACGTCTGCGGTGGGGCCGGTCGATTGAAGTCAAACAACGGCTGCTACCTAACCCGGTGCAACGACCACATCGCTGACCGGAGGCTCGCAATAGACTGTCGCAAGATAGGAACGGAGCTCTAAGCACAAAATACGTTGCGAGTACGGATGATATGGAGGAGATCGAATTGGATACCGCTGGCAACGCACCTGACGGGATTGGCGACGCAGCGACGCCGTTGTCCTGGGAAACCAACCTTGTTGACGGCTTCGAAGGCGACAGCTTCTCGCCTATGGGTGGGCTCTATTACCGCGACAATGTCGAGCAACGTGCAGGCTCAGTCGAGTTTCAGCGCGACGTCACCTTTGGTAGTGCCGGCGCGTTGAAGCTAAGCGTCCGACCCCTCTGGGAGGGCGAAGACGATCGAAGCGAGCGGGCGGAGGTGTGGGAACGCACGACACTGCGCGTACCATATGACAAGGCGGTCTGGTACGGCTTTTCCGTCAGGTTTGCCGATCCCATCCCGCAAGGGGACCACCGCCATGTGATCGCCCAATGGAAGCGCGAGATCGGTCCGGAGGCGAGGGGTGACTTCAGTCCGTTCCTGGCGCTTCGTCTCGTTCGCGGCCGACTGTTTGCGACCGTTGAGACCACTTTTCCGGTGATCTCGCGGCGCCCTTCTTTGTCGACCGGCGCATCGGCCCTCACCCCGGTTTTTCTGCGGCCGGAAAAGCGGCAGATGCGTGCGCTGGTTGCCACCGACCCTGGCTGGAAGCCACAGGACGGGCGCCTGTTCACGGCCTACAGTGATCGCATCACCGTCATCCACCGGGGTAATGAGCTGCCGACGCCGCATAGTGGATGGATTGACTTTGCGGTGATGACCCGGCCGGGACCGGATGGCACAGGGCATATCGAACTCTTCGCCAACGACCGCTGGATCGTGACGGTCCGAGGCCATATCGGGCATGAAGAACATGGGCTTGGCTCTCGGCAGTATTTCAAGTTCGGCCCGTACCGCTCGGCGGCCCAAGGGGAATGGACGCTCTACTTCGACAACTTTCGCCGCTCCACACGCAGTGAAGACGTTCTTGGACCCGCCGGACTTGCGGCGCTACGCTCAGCATCAGATTAAATTCGACCGACCGCTTGAAAGGATCCCGCAATCGCACCGTCCTGATCCTCAAGCACGTCCAGAGGCGAGATCTCAACCGCGCCTGACGCGGAGGCCGCGCACGCCGATGTCGCCGTGCACGCCGGCCACGTCAAACGTGACCTATTCCAGACGTTGTCAATGACGGTCGGTCCAGGCCCCGAGATGTCGGCCGCAGCCGAGGGGCTGCCGCTGCGAGAGCTGCATGCAGCAAGTCAAAGTGCTACAGCGACCTTTGCGGGTCTAATAAGGCCCGCGGCGCAATAGCGCGAGATATCTCTTTCGAGGCCCTGTCATGCCGCTGTGCCCGATCCACTTGCCCGGCCGATCACCGGAATTTAATCCCGGTGCGAGAACCGCAGGTCCCGACAGAAACGCCGGTATGTTACCGTATCATCTGGTCCCGCGGACTAAAGGCGTGACCATCTCTGCGACTCGCAGACTATCTTCATCACGCAGCCCTTGAGGGTGACCGTGTCGCCGGAGACGCTGATGGTTCCGTTGTAGGTCTTCTTCGCGTCGGGATCGGTGATCTTGCCAGAATAGCTGCCGCTGCCGCCTTCAAACGCGCCGATCTTCTCGCCTGCATGTTTGCCGCTCTTCAGCGTGATGCAGAAGCCGCCGCCGCACGGCTCGATCGCGGCGGTGTCGCCGAGCGTCGTCTTCCAGTTTCCGACGATCGGGTCGGCTGCGCTCGCCAGTCCGGTCGACATTAGCAGCGCTGTGACGGAGATCAGGATGGGTTTCACGGCATCGTCCTCGCATGGCTGGCCCGCCAACGAACCGATGTCCGATTTGGACCACACATCCGCTGCCGACCGCAAGAAACACGCCGTATGTTACTGTAACCTACATGGCGTCGTCCGGATTCTGTGCCATCTTCATGATGACTGCGCGGATGTGCGGGAACCCCTCACGTCGCCGGTCCGGGGGGCGATGGAATGAAATACGATACGGCGTTCGCCAAGCGCAGGTTTCCCGGGCAGACGCAGGAGATCGATGCGCTTGCCTCCCGCAATGAAAGCTTCCGAGAACTGTGCAACGACTTTTCCATCGCGGACCAACTCGTGCGGGACTGGGAGTCGTCTACAGCTCCGGAGCGAGATGAACGGTACGCCGAGGCGCTCGAACTCATAGATGGCCTTGGCAAGGAAATCCACACCATGCTGGATCTTGACAAGGTCGTGCCATTCCCTGCCCCCCGTTGAACACGCGATCTCCGCATCGTCGCGGCACTGCGGCGGCTACAGAAAAGGAACAACATGCCTCGGTTGATGGCGATCATCCTCATCTTCGCGGTCGCGCTGATCGTGGCGGCTTTGACAGTCTGGGGTTCCCTGGCCCTCTGGTTTCGCCTTTCCCTGCCTGATGCCGGACGGGCAATTGGCGCTGGCGTCTTCCTCGTCTTCGGTCTCTTCACTATAGCGGCGCTTGCCAGCCGGCTGCGCGTGAGGGCCATCCTTTCGTTCGCTGTCGTCTTCGCCCTTGTTCTCTTCTGGTGGAGCTCGATCAAGCCGGAAGCGAACGCTGCATGGGCACCGGATGTCGCCCGGCAGGTCACGGGTAGGATCGACGGAAATTCGCTGACCTTGACAGATGTCCGGGACTTCGGGTGGCGAAGCAATTCCGACTTCACGGAGCGCTGGACGACACGGACCTACGATGTGAGCAAAGTGAAGACCGTCGACCTGTTCATGTCATACTGGGCAGGGCCGAAGATCGCACATGTCATCTTCAGCTTCGGCTTCGAAGACGGAGAGCAACTCGCCTGGTCGATCGAGGTACGCCACAAGGTCGGTGGCGCGTTTTCTCCTCTTGCCGATCTCTTCAAGAACGACCCTCTGGTGATCCTTGCCGCGGAAGAACGCGACGTTGTCGGCGTCCGCTCCAACGTGCGTGGCGAGGACGTCCAAGTCTATCGGCTGAGGGCCAGTCCAGAGCAGGCACGAAATCTGCTACTCGAATACGTCGCCGAGGCCAACGCTCTCGCCCGGACTCCGCAGTTCTACAATTCGATCACGACGAACTGCACGACGACCGTCGCCAAGCTGATGCGAGTCGCCGGAGACAAGGTCCCGTTCGACTGGCGGCTGATCGTCAACGGTTATCTTCCCGACTACGCCTATGACCGGGGAGCCATCGACACGTCGATGCCGCTTGCCCAGTTGCGAGAGATTTCCAAAATCGACGAGCGGGCGCGGGCGGATGGATTGTCGCCCGACTTCTCGAAGGCAATCCGCGTCGGAGTGCCCTCCCCGGCCGCCGCTGCCACACCGTAACCTACAGCAACATACCGAGGAAATCGCGACGATGTCGCGTGATGCGCCCTGTCAGGAGTCGGCCAGGCGAAGTTTCGCCTACGCCCTCAATCAGGACGGAACTCATGAAGCTCGTTAAGCGCGTTCAGAACACCGCCACGGCTGCGGCCCTACCGATGATGGCGACCGCACCAATGCCGACTCCGGCCGAAGCCCGCCGTGCGGTGGTTGGCTGCGGAGCGAGAGGATGTGCAATATCGTACACTGTTCACCACCCTATATTTCTCCCGGTGGTTCTGTCTCGACAGCGCCACACTTTACGGCTGCGAAACCTCTTTCAAGTGTGGACGAGATGCCCTTCGGGAGGTAGGTTGCATAAGGGGATTCCAATACAAGCAAAAACTGCTCGCGTTCTGTGACCGGTGAGGAGAATGCATGCAGACCTCGGTGTCGTCGCCGGTTGATCGGGCAGAGCGCCCCTGTCCGACCCATGAGGAGGTCAGGGCGCAACTTGCGCGGATTCTCTCCAGCCGCGAATTTCCTAGTGGTGGACGCGGCGCTGCCTTCCTGAAGTATGTTACCGAGGAAGCGCTTGCAGGCCGGGCGCACCGTCTCAAGGCGTATTCGGTTGCCATCGAGGTGTTCAACCGCAGCGCGGACTTCTCTCAGGACGATCCCATCGTGCGGATCGAGGCCGGACGTTTGCGCCGGGTCATCGAACGCTACTATCTTACTGCAGGCCAACACGATCCGATCCGCATTGACATCCCCAAGGGTGGCTACGTGCCAACCTTTACATGGAATGACGCGCCGGCGCCGGCAGAGGCGGCCGACGATGAACTGAGCGAAGACGGCGGCGGACGCCGGGCCTTCACATGGCGGCATCTCGGCTGGCCCGTGCTGGCCGTGCTTGTAGCATTCGTTTGCGCGGGACTTGGCTATTACGCAGGCGGTCTGACGGGGGCAGCCTCCAGTCGTTCCGTCGGACAGATTCCGGACGAGCCGACACTCGTGATCGCACCCTTCGCGGACCTGGGCGATGGCCCGCAGGCTGCACGCTATGCCGTCGGGCTGACCGAGGAGCTTCTCACCGCCCTTCCCCGCTTCAAGGAGATTATGGTCTTCGGCCGCGAGACATCGAAGTCACTGCCTCCCGATATCGAGACATCGAAGGTTCGCGATGGACTGGGCGCGCACTACCTTCTCGCAGGTGGGGTCCGCGTTGCGGGGGACAAGGTTCGCGTGACAGTGCGCCTGGTCGAAACCTCCAACGGATCGATCCTGTGGTCGCAGGACTACGACGAGGATCTGGACACCCACGACCTCTTCGCCATCCAATCCGATGTCGCCAGCAAAGTGGCTACGGCCATAGCCCAGCCTTACGGCATCATCGCGAAATCATTGGCGGCTAACCCGCCGCCGGACGATGTGGGCGTCCATGACTGTATGCTGCGTTTCTACGCCTACCGCGAGAAGCTGGCCCCGGAAGAACACCTGGCCGCCCGCGACTGCCTGGAGAGAGCTGTGGCGCGTTTCCCGGCCTACGCCACAGCTTGGTCGATGCTCTCGATTGTCCATCTCGACGAGGGCAGATTCCAGTTCAACCCGCAGAGTGACAAGGTTCCCGCGATGGAGCGCGCGCTCGGTTCGGCGCGGCGGGCGGTCTCGCTCGAACCTGACAACACGCGCGCCCTGCAGGCGCTCATGACGGCCCTCTTCTTCAACAACGAGCCGAAGGAGGCGTTCGAGGTCGGCGAGGAGGCGCTCGCCGCCAACCCGAACGACACGGAGTTCCTCGGAGAGCTCGGAACGCGCGTCGCGTTCTCGGGGCAATGGGAGCGTGGTGCGGAACTGCTGGATCGTGCGATCAAGCTCAATCCAGGCGGAGCCGGATATTACTTCGGGACGCGCGCTCTGATCGCCTGCATGCTCCAGGATCATGAGAAGGCGGTGCGGCTGATCCGCAAGGCCGACCTGAAGAAATTTCCGCTCTTCCATGGCGTTGCGGCGGTCATCTACTCTGAGGCCGGGCTGTTGGCAGACGCAAAGCGTGAGGGCGAGGTGTTCATGAAGATGCGCCCCGACTATCTGCCCAACATCGTGGCCGAGAACCGGAAGAGAAACCTGCCGCAGAAGGACAGCATTCGCATCATCGCAGCGCTTCGACGGGTCGGACTGCCAGTGCCAAGTGCGAGAGATGTCGAAGCTGAATTCAGGGTTTCCGACGCCGCGCACCGCCCGTGAACGCCGGATGCTACAGCAAAATACGTTCCTTTTCTGGCCGGATCCGTCACTCTTCCGACATATGAGCTGGTTCCCAAGTTGGACATAGTGCCGACCATCCGCATCAGATGGAAGGCAGTGCAATGGACACGGACGCATCGATCCACATCCTGCCGACCGCGACCGCAATCACCTTTGGCGCGGGGGTGGCCTTAAAGGCGGTAGAGCAACCACCGCCTCGCTGACACTTTCACAGTAAGACAAAGGTGCTGCCATGCGGAAGACATCTGCAACTTCCTTGATGCTCGCTGTCGCAACGAGGGGGAACCAGGCGTAGATTTCAGCACCAAATGGTGCTATTTATAATGCCGGAATTAGGAAACCAGATGATGCGATCGACTATCAATCTCGACGACGCTCTCATGGAAAGAGCCAGATCCCTAACCGGTACAAAAGAAACCGCCGCTTTAGTCCGCCAAGCTTTGGAGACGCTTGTTCGTGTGGAGTCGGGAAAACGCCTCATCGCGCTCGGAGGAACTATGCCCGATGCGGAGGCAGCCCCACGCCGCCGGAGCGCAGCGGCCAAGTGATACTTGCAGACACTTCTATCTGGATTGATCATTTCCGCCATGTCGATGCAGAGCTGCGTAGGATTATTGAGGACGATCGCCTACTCTGCCATCCGGCTGTGATTGGCGAACTGGCGCTTGGCAGCCTTCGGGATCGCGGGAGCGTGATAGCCTTCTTGGCCGCTCAGCGCGAAGCGTTCGTCGCAACACACGACGAAGTCATGACGATGATCGATCGCCACGGCATTTTCAGCATGGGCATTGGCTACACTGATGCCCATTTGCTGGCCTCGGTTCTCCTTGATCAGCGTGCGGCCCTATGGACCAGAGACAAGCGTCTGCGGGCAGCGGCCGAAAAGACGGGGGCTTCACTGCACACGCCTGTCAACGCGCGGAACGAGATGCTGAAATAATGAAGCTACAGCGCCGCGCGTCTTATTAGACGCACAAAGGTCGCTGTAGCACTTTGAATGGCTGCATGTTTTTATCCTTAAATCGAATAGGATTTATGCTGAGCGGCTGATGCGCTCGTGGCCTCAAACGCGCCAGAACCAGACCTTAGCTGCTCTCGCCCCTTCCAAGACATTGGCCGGCTCCGCCAAAAGAGCAAATCCTCGGCCGAGAGCGGACCGCGCATGTCCTCGAACGGCAATCAGCGTTCGGGCAAACCTGCTTGCCGCAAACCCTCGGCCATCTGCTCTTCCCAATGCGGTATGTTTTGAAACCAGGGCAGCGCTCGATACCACTCGATTGTAAAGCCTGGCTCGGCCGCCAATAGCTTCTGCGCGGCCCATCGGGCGGTCTCTAGGTCTCCGCTCATCGCCGACCAGGCGGCGAGATGGCGATAGGACCAGGTCACGTCAGGATAGCTGTTGATGACCTCCTGGGCTATCGCGATGGCCTGTGAAAGAGAACCTTCCATGGCCAAAGAAAAGGCCATCCCTAATCTCATGTTGAATGTGAGCGGATCTCTTGGGCTCAGGGTCATCCCACGCTGGAAGCGTTCCGGCGCGCGAGTGGCTTCGCCCTTGTAGATCGCGATCCAGCCCAGGCGCGCCCATGCCCAGGCATTGTTTGGATCAAGCGCAAGGGCCTTTTCGATAAAGATGGTGGCGCGCTGCTGGTCGCCGCAGATGCTCATTGCCGCGCCGGCGGCAGTCAGCGCGGTTGGATCATCGCTGATCGAGCCTGCAGCTTCGACCGCTGCGCGCGCCTTTTCCAGCTCAGGTTTCGGTTGTTCTGTCCATAGGTAGGATGCGTTTGAGGCGTGGCACCACGCCAAAAGTGCATGCGCGCGACCATAGCTCCGATCGACGGCGATCGCTTGCTGAAGCAGTTCGATCGCCTGGTTGTTGGTATCCTTGCGGCGGCCCCAAAGGTACGGGTAGGCGCGCATAACGAGATCATAGGCCCGCAGGCTGGTCGGCGGCTTGCGCTTGGCCAGCTCGATCTCTGCATTGCGGATGACCGGATGAATGGCGCCTGCCACCTGCGCCGCGATCCGATCCTGGAACTCGAAAATATCTTCGATTGCGCCCTCGTAACGATCGGACCAGAACTGGGTCCTTGTCTCCGCATCGACCAGTTGCACGGAAATGCGCAGTCGGTCGCCGCCCCGGCGAACGGTGCCTTCGACCACATAATTGACGCCGAGTTCCCTGCCGACTTCACGCACGTCGACGAAGCGTCCCTTGTAGGTGAATGCGGACTGTCGCGCGATTACAAAGAAATCCCGAACGCGCGAGAGCGCGGCGGTAATCTCCTCTACAACGCCGTCTACGAAGTATTCGTCGCCCTGGCCGCTGAGGTTGTCGAAGGGCATGACGACGATTGACGGCTGGTCCTTGCCACGGCGGGCCGCAAGTAATGGCGCGGACGCGATGCTGCCTCCGACAGGCATCTCTTGCTGCCAATCGACCCGGAAGACGAAGATTGGCCGGGGGATATTCTTCAAGCTCCGTTCGCCGAGGCTGGTCAGCGCGAACGGCACCTTGCCGTCAAGATGTTCGCGCACCGATGCGGAAATGCAGATGCCTGACGGAGCGGCGATCTCCTGCACACGTGCCGCGATATTGACGCCGTCGCCGAGCAGATCGTCTCCCGACACAACGACGTCACCCAGATTGACGCCGATGCGGAATTCCAAGCGGCGATCGGGTGGGAGGGCTTGTGAGAGACTGAAGAGACGGCGCTGGATTTCTACTGAGCACCGGACGGCCTGAACAGCGCTTGGGAACTCGGCGACAAGGCCGTCGCCTGCGCTACCGAAGATACGGCCACCATGCTCGCTAACCAATTCGTCAATCCGACCGCGGCATAGATCGAGTGCGCGAACCGTACCCTCCTCGTCCAGCGCCGTGAGGCGGCTGAAGCCGGCAACATCGGCTGAAAGGATGGCTGCAAGCTTTCGATCCACAGCGGTGAACGCTCCTGCGGCGCACGATATCGTTATCGTTGGGCTAATATGCGCGCATTTTCCCACATTCACAGATGTTTTTCGCCAGCGAGATCGGATGAAAGACGGCTTTTGGGCGTGGTCACGTCGTGCCCGCAGCCATGCTGCATGACAGGCTCCCACCCCATTTGCGACCTTGCTGGTGCGCGCTGGTCGAATCTCTGCGTCATCCGTTCTAGTTAGAGGGGCGTGCAAAAGCCGTGCATTTTATTCTTATCTGTTCTCGTAGCGAGCTTGGCAAACAGTTGAACCTGATCGGACATGATCTCAATTTTTAATGTGTCTCACTGTAGAGATTGTCCACAGTGCCCAGATTGAGGAACCTGCCGTGAAATTGTTCGACTGGCTGATAGGATATAAACCGGCGCCGAATGGCGTGGACCGCCAATCCGCGGCAGCGCTTCGCAATGATCTTCTCGCCATCAATAGAAAGACTGCACCGTTCATCATTCGTGACGGCAAGCCGGAAGGCGTCGATCTCGTCGCCGAATGGAAGATCGTTGATGCCCGCTGGTACGAACTATTTGCCAAAGCTGGGCTGCAAAGGGTGTTCAAGGTGTTGATGAAATTCGATGCTGCCAATTGCGAAGTTCGCGCCGTCGATCAGGAATGGTCTGTCGAATGGCGCGCCGGCGTGCCCACACTTACTTTGAGCGCTAATGCGTTTCGCGGTCGAAAGTGGGAAAAAAGCTTCGACATGGCCTTCGCCTTCAAGGAAGATTTGTCCTACGGCAAGGTTTACGAATATCGCTTCAATACCACCGAAATAAAGACGCCCCTAATTGAAGCCGCTCATCGGACCGGCTGGGGTTGGAGAGGCGTGGCGTTCGGGAAGTTATGACTGCGTCACTCTTCACATGCGGAAGACAGGCCGGCGCTCTTTGCCGTGGCAGTTCGCACTGCCGCATGTCTGCTGGCTAATCACCTATCCGCGTGCAGGCTGGCTCGGAGCGACCACCCTCTCATCGCCGGAGTTGCGCGCATCGACAACGAGCACGTCTTCGTGATCGACAGCCACCATCCCGAATGGCCGGTGGAGCGGTAGGCAACGCGCCGCTATCTGCGGACGGCGCCGCTCACGGAAAGCGATAGGATCGCCGCGTCGGCGATTTCCGCAAAGCGGGCACTCGGCCCCTGCTGTCCGCTGCTTTGCTGGGCGACACGCGCGCCCTCGATCAACAGCAGCAAGGTGTCGCAGAGCAGTTCCGCATTGGCGACACCGGCCTTGCGGCAAAGCTCCACGAGGCTATCGCGTTGCGCATCCTTGAACTTCCGGATCACCGACCTGCCGGGATGGTCCGCGTCCGTCAGCTGGACGGCGGCGCTCATCATTTCGCAGTGGCAATCGTCGTTGCCGAGGTGCTCGGCGATCCGCCGGACCCAGGCCCTGAGCTGCGCCAGCCCGTCGCCGGGGTGGGCGTCCTCCAGCTCCCGCCAGTAGCCGTCCATCTCCATTGCCGCGCGCTGAAGACATTCGACGATGAGTTCATCCTTCGAATTGAAGTGACGATAGAGTGTCATCTTGTTGCTGCTGGCGGCATCGGCGATGGCGTCGACACCGATCCCGCGAATGCCGTGCCTGCGGAACAACTGGCGGGCCGCCTCGACGAGGCGATCGCGCGGCGAAAGACGTGGTTGCTTGCGGGAATCCGTGGTCATCGCATTCGGCCCGACGTCGTCGGCATGGAAAAACTTGCCCCTTGACGACCCGTTGGCGACAGATAACATGCGACGATGTTACCGACCAGTAACATTTTCGCCAGCGGCGCATCGAGGAATGCCGTTTGTCGCGAGGGCTTCCGGGACACGGCGGTAACTGCAGAAAAATTTCTAGCGTAATGTCGGTGGGCGCGGTCGTCGGGCGTCTTTTAGCCAGAGTGCACACCGCACAGACTTATAAGTTTCGATCACGTTCAAGATTTGGGTCGCTCCGGCCCATCGTGATCTCGTGCTGGAGCCTTACGATGCGCATGCTGGATGGGCCGAAGGCGAAGAACCGCGCCGCTGACCGCATGGTCCGCGTGGCAGACGTCTGCCTGCACGTTTTCGAGATCTCCCGAAATGCCGCCAGCATCGCTGCCGCAAACATTCTGCCCTTCGAACGCTCCAATCGCGGGGCACTTTACCACAACGGCGCCCCGTGGACCGTTCACGGCGGCGCCTTGCAAGGATCGATCCCGCCATGATCGACTTCTTCATTCACCGGCCGATCTTCGCATCGGCGATCGCGATCATCATGACGCTTGCCGGCGGCATCTGCTATTTCCTGCTGCCGATCTCGCAGTTTCCCGACGTGACGCCGCCACAGATCGTCGTCGCCGCCAACTATCCGGGTGCCAGCGCCCAGGTCGTCGCCGATACGGTGACGACGCCGCTCGAACAGCAAATCAACGGCGTGCCGGGCATGCTCTATATGACCTCGACGAGTTCGAATGACGGCTCGTCGCGGATCATCATTTCCTTCGAAGTGGGCTATCCGATCGACGTCGCCGCACTCGACGTCCAGAACCGCGTTTCGCAGGCAGCCTCCTCGCTTCCCGCGCTCGTCAACCAGACCGGCGTGACCATTGCCAAGCAGATTCCGAACTTCACCGTGCTGGTGAGCCTGGATTCGCCCGACAATTCGGTCGATTTCGCCTCCGTCAGCAACTACGCCTACCTGCAGATCCTCGATCCATTGAAGCGCCTGCCTGGGGTCGGCGACGTCCAGCTCTTCGGCGAGCGTCGCTATTCGATGCGCGTCTGGCTCGATCCCGACCGTCTGGCCAATCTCGGCATCACCGCCGTCGACGTGCAGAACGTCATCGCCGAACAGAACATCCAGGTCGCAGGCGGCAAGATCGGGCAATCGCCGGCACCAGCCGGGACACCCTTCGAGATGCAGATCAATGCGCTCGGCCGGTTGAGCGATCCGGCGCAGTTCGGCGATATCGTGCTTCGGGCCGACCAGACGACCGGGGCGACGACGCGGCTGCGCGATGTGGCGCGCATCGAACTCGGGGCACTGCTCTATTCGTCGTCGGTCACCTTCAACGGCAAGGAAAGTGTCGTACTCGCCGTATTCCAGGCGCCCGGTTCCAATGCGCTCGACCTGCAAAGCCGCGTCCAGGCCAAAATGGATGAACTGTCGCAGCGCTTCCCCGCAGGCATCGCCTACCACATGTTTTACGACACCACCCGCTTCGTCTCGGCGGCGATGGAGGATGTGGTGTTTACGTTGCTCGAGGCGCTCGCCCTCGTCGTCTTCGTCGTCTTCATCTTCCTGCAGAACCTGCGCACTACGATCATTCCGACGATCGCCATCCCGGTGTCGCTGATCGCAACGCTGGTCGTCATGTATCTGTTCGGCTTTTCGCTGAACATGCTGAGCCTGCTCGGCATGGTGCTCGCCATCGGCCTCGTGGTCGACGACGCGATCGTCGTCGTCGAGAACGTCGAACGTCAGCTTGAGGCCGGCCTGCCGCCACTTGCCGCTACGCGCAAGGCGATGCAGGAAGTGACAGGCCCGATCATCGCGACCACCGCAGTCTTGCTTGCGGTCTTCATTCCGGTCGCCTTCATCCCGGGCGTTGCCGGCAGCCTTTACAACCAGTTCGCCCTGACGGTCGCGATCTCGGTCGCCTTTTCCGCCTTCAACTCGCTGACCCTCAGCCCGGCGCTCAGCGCCGCCTTCCTGCGTTATCGCGGCGAGCCGCGCTTTGCGCTCTTCCGTTGGTTCAACACCGGCTTTCACGCACTGTCGGATGGTTATGCACGCAGCATAGCCGGGCTCGTGCGCTGGCGCTGGGCGCTGTTTGCGCTCTTCCTCATCGCCATCGGCTCGACCTACGCGCTTTGGCAGCGCACGCCGTCGACCTTCCTGCCGGTCGAGGACCAGGGTTACTTCTTCGTCGTCATCCAGCTTCCCGACGGCGCCTCGCTCGAACGCACCCAGGCCGTCGCGCGGCGGTCCGAAGAGATCCTGCGCGGCACGTCAGGTGTCGATTTCGTCGGCTCCGTCGTCGGCTTCAATTTCCTGTCCTTCGCCGCCCAGTCGAATTCCGCCGTGCAATTCGCGGTTCTGAAGCCATGGGATGAACGTCCCCCGGCGCAAGGCGCTTCGGCGCTGCGCGAGGCGGTGCAGCCGCAATTGCTGCAGATCCCGGACGCCCTGGTGCTCGCCTTTGATCCCCCGTCGATCCAGGGGCTCGGCGCGACCGGTGGCTTCGAGTTTCAGATCGAAGATCTCGCAGGGCGCAGTGCACAGGCGCTCAGCGACACAACTCAGGCGCTGATTGCCGAGGCGCGCAAACAGCCGGAGATCAATCCCTACCAGCTCTTCACCACCTTCAGCACGTCGAGCCCGCAATTCGATTACGATCTCGACCGTGACAAGGCGAAACTGCTCGGCCTCAACCTGCCGGATATCTTCAGCACGCTGCAGATCTATTTCGGCTCGCTCTATGTCAACGACTTCAACCTGTTCGGTCGCACCTTCCGCGTGACGCTGCAGGCCGATCAGGCTGCGCGGGCCTCGGCCACCGATCTTTCACGGTTCTATGTGCGCAACAGCCAGGGTGAAATGGTGCCGCTCAACACGCTCGGCTCGTTCAAGTCGACGGTCGGCCCAGAGACCATCACCCACTACAACAACTATCCCTCTGCGCTGATCAACGGCGCGGCAGCACCCGGCTTCAGTTCAAGCCAGGCGGCAGCGGCAATGGAGCGGGTGGCCCGTACGACGCTGCCGCGGGACTACACATTCGAATGGACCGGCATTACCTATCAGGAGATCCGCGCAGGTTCGATCGCCGCGCTCGTCTTTGCGCTCGCGCTCGTTTTCTGCTTCCTGATCCTGGCCGCCCAGTACGAAAGCTGGTCGATGCCGTTCATGGTGCTGCTCTCGGTACCGCTTGCGCTTCTGGGCGCGCTGTCGGCACTGTGGCTTCGCGGAATGCAGATCGACGTCTATTCGCAGATCGGTTTCGTAATGCTGGTTGGACTTGCCGCCAAGAACGCCATCCTGATCGTCGAGTTCGCCCGCCGCCGGCGCGAAGAAGGGCTGGATGTGGTGGCAGCAGCAGCGGAAGCGGCGCGCCTGCGCTTGCGCCCGATCCTGATGACAGCCTTCGCCTTCATCCTCGGCGTGCTGCCGCTGATGTACGCCAAGGGCGCCGGTGCTGCCAGCCGCCAGTCGATCGGCACCACCGTGTTCGGCGGCATGCTCGCGGCGACTGTTCTCACACTCATTTTCGTCCCGGTCTTCTACGCGGTCATCGAACAATGGCGGGAGGGACTTTCCTCGAAGCCCGTCGGCCAGAGCCACGAGCCGGAGGCGGCGGAATAAGGATTGGAGCCTAACATGCGTGGTTCGAGACTGGTCCTTGCCGCAGTGGTCATAATCGCCGCCCTCGCTGCGGCCTACCACTACAGGAATGGCGGGTTTGAGATCAAAGGCGGCGATGCCGGGGCCGCCCCGGCTCCGGCGCAACAGGCCATGCCCGTTCCCGTCGCGGCTGTCGTCAAGAAAACGATCCCCATCTATCTCGACTATTCCGCACGGACCGAGGCGATCCGCAACGTGACGCTTCGCGCCAAGATCACCGGCTATATCGAGTCACAGGCGGTTCCGGACGGTTCGGATGTTCAGGGCGGCGATCTCCTCTACCGGATCGACGCACGCGACTATCGGGCGGAACTGGATCAGGCAAAGGCCCAGGTCGAAAGGGACGAAGCGTCACTCGCCTATCTCCGATCCAATCTCACGCGCGGCAACGAGCTTGCCACGACAGGATATCTGGACAAGGACAGTTTCGACCAGCGTCAGAGCGCAGTGCGTCAGGCGGAGGCTGCACTTGCCATGTCGCGGGCGGCGGTGCGCACCGCTGAGATCAACCTCGACTACACCGAAATCCGTGCCCCCTTTGCCGGGCAACTTGGGCGCAACCTGGCGCCGGAGGGAACACTGGTCAGCAGCACGACCGGAACCCCGCTCAACAACCTTGTGCAGCTTTCGCCGATCTATGTCTCGTTCAACCCGAGCGAAACCGAACTCGCCGACATCCGGAGGGCCCGGACAAAGGGCAAAGTGGAGGCAGAGGTGCTTCTGCCCGGCGACAAGGAACCGCGTTACCGCGGCGACCTCAGCTTCATAAACAACACGGTCGAGGGCAATACCGGAACGGTGGTAGCGCGCGCCACGATTGACAATGCCGATCTGACCCTGCTTCCCGGCCAGTATGTCCGCGTGCGCCTGAAGATCAGGGATGAACCGAACGTGATGATGGTGCCGGAGACGGCACTCGGATCGAGCCAGCTCGGCAAATATGTCTATGTCGTCGGCAAGGACGATACGGTCGAGCAGCGGCTCGTCACCCTCGGCCCGACCAGCGGCGATCTCATTGGGTTGGCCACGGGTGTTTCGGAAGGCGACCAGGTGATCGCCGGAAATCTGCAGAAGATCTTCCCCGGCGCGCCAGTCAAGCCGATGCCGGCGGGGCAGGCGCAGAAGTAGCGCGGCGCTGTAGGATCGCTGCAAATGCACTTGGCCATTCGACCGCATCCGCCGCGGCGACGTTTAGCTGACCAGACGTCTCGTCGAGTGCTCGCTCTGAGCTTCAGATCACCTGTGCGGTCACAGAGTGGATCGAGTTGTTACCGTAGCCCAGACGGTTCCACTCGGCGCGCTCAGGCTGAGTCCGGCCGGCCATATCGGTGGCGCGCGCCCGCACGGCGAGCGGCCCCGTCTGCTCGAGTCGCGTGATCAGCTCCCACCATTGCCAGGCAGAGCGCCGCCGTTCGCCGACGAGCCGCGCCTCGCGCCACGGGCCGTCGTTTAGGCTGACATCGACCCTGGATATGCTCCCGGCGCCAGACCACGCGACGCCACGGATCGCGGTCTCGCCGCGCGGTAGGCTCTCCCCCTGATCGGGCGAAGAGATCAGCGCCCGCACACTCATGAGCGTCACCGGCGCGCGCTCGTCGCGCCCGTTCCGCACCCACTGGTACCAGTACTTCTCCGTTTGATAGTGGGTCTCGCAGGGCTTGTCGGTAACGACGATCTCGGTCAGCCACTTGACGGACGCCACCGCATACCAACCGGGCACGATCAGCCGCAGCGGATAGCCATGAGTTGACGACAGCGGCTCGCCGTTCATCTCGTAGGCGAGAAGCGCGTCCGTTTCGCGAATCTGGTCGAAGCTGAGGCCACGCTCGAAACGAATCGGCGCATCGTGACCCTCGACGAGCCCGCCGTCCGCACCGCGGAACGTAAGTTCCGTCGCACCGGACCGCGGGCCTGCCCGTTCGATCACCTTGCTCAAGGGAACGCCGGTCCATTCGGCGGTGCTGACGGCGCCCAGGCCCCAGGCTTCGCCGGGCACGGCCGGATCGAACAGGCTGCGGCCGTTGCCAGCGCATTCGAGGGTCACCACGAGGCTCTCTGCATGAAGATTGTGAAGGTCCCTCATGCTCAGACTCAGAGACTTCTCGACCAGCCCGCTGACGGAGAGCCGATAGCTCTCGCCATCGAGGTTCGGAATATCGAAGTGATTGCGCAAGTAGAACCGACCATTGGGCACGACTGCCCCGCCCGCGAGGTCCTGCACCGACGTCTCGCCGTTCAGCGGATAGACGCTATGAATTAGGAGCCCCGCCTCAACGGCGTCCTGGCAAGCGTCCGCCGGGTCGAGAACCGCGGCGGAAACGTCGGCCGGGCGTGCATCGCAGCCGCCGCTCGCCACGACCCCGGCGCAGGTCGACGCCGCCATCACTTCGACCTCACCGGCTTGAAGGAACGGCGTCAAGAACGCTTGGAGGGCGGTCTCATCCGCCGCTTCGGCAATGAAGAACAGTGAATGGGAACCGCGAACGACGGCTTCGCCCTTGATGACCACGCCATGGCGAGCGGCGCTAGGCCGGCTCAAATGGTTCAGCAGCATCGCGCCCTTGGCCGGATCGCGTGCGGGGCAGGTTTGGGGCGAATGCTGATGGTGCACAATGAACAGAGGCACTGGGAACCTCCATGTTAGGGCGGGGTTGCCCTGCGCCAAACCGCCCGTTGCGGTCTGCAAGGCGATCGATCCCGATCCTGAGGACACGTTGCTCCGCTAGCATTGCTCACGATCATTTCAGCACCTGCACGATGCGGAGATGGATCGCGCGACGCAATTCCCGAGGATACATTATGCGACCCTGAACGCAAAACCCGGCAGATCCAGCGTCCAGTTGGGCTAAAACCGGCAATTCGGCCGCCAAGGTAGATTTTTACAACACGTCGGTTCTGTTGAAGGGCGATGGGTCCGGGGGAAATCCTCCCGGATTGACAGCGAGTACGTCCCTCAGCTTGGTTGGTGATTGGCCAAACGCTTTTCGGAAGGCTTTTGCGAAGTGCGAGGCATTTTCAAAACCAACTTCCATCGCGATTTCGATCAAGGGGGCGGTCGTTTCCATTACGAGATGCTTTGCCCGCTCCAGACGCATGCGCCTATAGATAATGGCCGGAGAGCTGTTTGCTTTCTCCACGAATAGGCGCTCGAGCTGCCGTCGCGATAGTCCAACGGACGCAGCAAGCTTGTCGATCGAGACTGTTTGCTCGATGTTCCTTTCCATTATGATGAGTGCCGCCTTGAGCCGGGGATCATTGGATTCTATGGACAGCGGCCGACGCGGCTGGATATGCAAGGCGGTGCGGGCTTTGTCGATCTGCAACACTTCGAGTGCGTTTCGCTCCGCGGCTTTGCTGATGTGGCGTCTTACGATGAAAGCGGCCATGTCTGCGGCACTGCTGCCACCCGCACAAGAGCCGCGGTTGCGATCGAGATTGAAAATCCGGTCTGCCCGAACCTCATGCCCGGGAAACCGATCCCGGAACACGTCATGATGAAGCCAGCTCACGCAACTTTGGTGGTTTTTCATCAAACCCGCGTCCGCCAGGATGAATGTTCCCGTACAGACCCCGATCAACGTAACTTTGCGCGCGGCGGCTTTCTTCAGATACTCCACGGTGTGATGATCAACAGGCGTTTCGCTGTTGAGTAGCCCACCGACGACCACGATGTAATTGAACTCGCTTGGGTCAATGAAATCTGATGTCGGCGCGAGCTGCACGCCGCAACTGGATGTAATGAGATGACGCGTGCTTCCCAACACTTGCCAATCGGCCAAGACCCTGCCGGATTTGTCGGCCTCGTCGCTGGCTAATCTCAAAGTGTCGACGAACAACGCGAAAGCCGAAAGCGTAAAGGAGCGGGCGAGAATGAACCCGATCTTCAGCCGACCGCCGCTTGGGGTATCGTTTGCAGAGCTCATAACCACCTCTATTCATCCTGGTAAATAGGCACCGTTCGACATTCCCGTACGCCGCGCAATCATCGGCCATCACCATCTTATCCTACCTGATCTGGGGATGGTGGGGACTATAGAAAGAAGGTAGAACGGCGTTTCCACCGAGACGAGGGCGTCATTCGCGCACTTCCACGCTGCGCCTGTAACTGCGACGCGTTCTCTATGCCGATCGTAGTCCGTATCGGTACGGCAGTCAGCCTGGCAAGGGAGCTTGGCCGTGTCATAGGCGCAGTAGCCGAAGTTTGCTTCAATCGATCGGATGGGTTGATCGAAATCGGGAGGGCCTTGGCTACAAAAGCTCTTGGGGAAGAGGTGTTCCCCGAACCCAAATCATGCGTGTCGGATAGCCCAGAGAATCGCCCGGCTCGCTTCCTATTTTCGGGATCTCAGATTTCCATCATGGTGGAAAAAAGCACTGAGGGTATCTCTGGGTTGTCCGCGTCAGTGACAAGCAGGAGATCCAGACGGCCTCCATCCGATCGAGCGTGGATACCCTCTATCTTGTGTGGTCGTTCAAGGCGGCGCAACGAACGCAAGTTACCACTATTGTCAGCTATCCCAATAGCAGCGCCGATGCAGGGTCCATCACGGAATGCATCTTCGGTATCTTCTGCAACGGCGCTGAAAACCATATCGCCGCTGCTCAAGACTGCCGCGTCCGTGAAGGAGAATGGGACACCGTGGAGCACCCCCAAGTCTAGCCGACGGATAGAGGATGGCTTAATGGCTTCGACAGACCCGGCCTGCAATGCATCCAGTACTATCGAAAGCGGGAACCGGATGATCGCGTTGTCGGCTTGGCTCTTGTTGCCGCGCTGGAACAAGCGCAGTTCATCGCCAACCACGACCGCGCCTTCAATATTGACCTCGGAGAATTCCTCGTTGAGCGGAACAAGAATGGGTGAAAGATCCACGGTTCGCGGCGGCATCAGCATGTCGGCATCGGGACCTAATCCAAGCAGAACACCCCTGCGGCGGTTGGGTCTGGAGCCTGAGCCAAATGCCAATAGCGCGCCATGACGAAATTCCCGGAAAGCGGGAAGGAGTGCGAGCGCTTCGAGATCGGGTTTTTGCCGCTTGCGAGCAGCCTTGGCCTCGGGCAACACGCCATCAAACAGTCGGATCAGATGACCGGGCTTCCCGTTGATCAAGGAAAACACGCCTAGGTGAAGCTCATCATCTGCAATGACGTAGATGATCGAATCCAGGCACACGAGCCCGCTTGCAGCACTTACATGCAAAGGCCCGATCCCGGCGTCGGCCGGTGAAATATCTAACTCGCGTATCTTCGTGAGAGCGATCATCCCTGTGTTCTAAAGCATGCTCATGCAAACACAATTGGTCAGGCCGAGGCATGAAGCGCCTTGATATCAGGCGTGGTGCGCTAGCAGCCCCGGATACGGCTGCGCCCTCCGCCGGGAGGCGGAAGGCGCTTGATGTCAGGCCGAGGCGGCTAGGAATGACTTTCCGCGCATTAGCGCTCGATCATGCGGTTCCAGCGCTTGTTCCAGTCCTGGCGGCTCCTGTTGATAGCATCCCAATCGAGAACCTTCGCGGTTTCCATGTTGGTCTTGAAGGTCGCCAGTTTCTCATTGGCCTCAGCCGTGCCGGCCTTGGCGGTCCTGTTGGACGGAATGATGTTACCATTGTCCAGCGCCAGGCTCTGAGCCTCTGCCGACAGCAGGTAATGGGCAAGCTTCTGGCTGAGCTCCGGCTCACTGTTGTTGGCGATGACGCATTCGGTTACGGCGAGAACGACTGAGCCTTCCTTCGGTTGGGCGTATTCGACCGGTATACCCTTGTCCTTCAGGTTGTTGACCGCCGTCGGCGTAAGCGGGAAGATTGCCGCTTCGCCGGTCTGGACCATCTCCGATATCTTGGCAGAGCTTGGAATGAACTCGATGACGTTCTTGCCGATCATATCGGAAAACTTCTCGAAACCGGGCTCGACATTGGTCTCGTCGCCGCCCTGGATGCGGTTGAACATCAGGAAGGCATGCAGGCCGAAGCTGGAGGCGGAAGCGGACTGGAACACCACCGCATTTTCGAACTTCGGATCTGCCATATCCATCCAGGAGCTCGGTGCTGGCCAGCCCTTTTCATCAAAGAGCTTCTTGTTGTAGGCAAGACCCGTCATTCCCATGTCAACGCCGATTGCCATGTCATCCTTTAGGCGCGCAGCCGGCTGGATATCAGCAAGCACAGGATCGTCGGTGATCTTCTGGCAAAGCCCGGCGCCGATGGCGCGCACCATGACGCCGTCGTCGAGCAGCATGACGTGCATCTGCGGATTGTCCTTGGCAGCCGTTGCCTTAGCGAGAATGTCGGCGGAGGTGCCGGGAACGATGACGACCTTGACGTCGTTGGCTTTTTCGAAGGGAGGCAGCACGTGCTCGGTGTAGGCGCGCTCGAAATTGCCGCCATTCATGCCGACGTAAAGCGTCTTGGTTTCCGCCTGGGCGGTGGTCTGCTGAACGGCGAACGCGAGCAGCGCGAGGGCCGAAATTCTCATAAGGCGTTGGTCAATCATGGTATTCCCCTTTCTGTTTACAACGAGACTGCAGTTTGAGCCGCTGCTTGACTGAAGCGGCCGATGGAAAAGGCATCTGTAGGCGTGGAGCTTTGCCCGGTGGCGACGAGCTCCGAGAGCACTTCGCCGACGGCAGGTGCGATCTGGAACCCGGCGCCGCAGAACCCGAAGGCGTGGAAGAGGCCGGGCGTCGTCTGGCTTGCGCCGATGACCGGATTGCCGTCAGGCATCTCCGCTTCCGTGCCGGACCAGAACCGGATGACCTGGGCATTGGCCAGATGCGGAAAGAGCGCTATGGCGCGCTGCATGACCGATGAAGCCGCCGTCACCGACGGCCGCGAAAAATCGGGATCGGCAAGTGCTGCTCCGCGCCCGCCACCCATCACATAGTTGCCGCGCGCAACCTGCCGTCCGTAAAAACTGCCGCCCTGCTCGCCCATGCTGACCGGCAATCGCAACGGCAGCGGCTCGGTGACGACCATCGAGGGATAGATGCGGGTCAGCGGAACGCTTTCGCCGAACTGCGCGGCAAACGTATCGGACCAAGCGCCGGCGCTGTTGACGATCTGACGGCTGCGAATTTCGACATTCTCTCCCGCCAGCACGGCAAATCCGCTGCCAGTCGCGCGCACATCGCGCACAGGGGTCTGTTCGAAGACTTTCACGCCCGCCTGTTCCGCCGCACGCGCAAAAGCAGGCGAGACCAGCCTGGGATTGGCATGGCCATCGCCTGGGCAAAGCGATGCGCCTGCGCCTGTCGCCGACAACCAGGGGAAACGCGTCTTCAATGCGGCAGCCGAAACCAATTCGAGATCGAGCCCGTAGGGCTTGGCTGTCTCGGCATAGGCTTCAAGCTTGGCAAAATCCGCCTCGCTGCGCGCTAGCTTCAGATGGCCGGACGGCACGTATTCCCCGTCGATGCCGATCAGCGCCTTCAGTCGTGGCCAGATGCCATGTGCTCGCTGGGACAGCGGCAACTGCTCGGGAGGCCGTCCTTGCCGGCGCACGCCGCCATAGTTGACACCGCTGGCCTGGGCGCCGCAAAAGCCCTTGTCGATCAGCACGACGGCAAGGCCGGCCTGGCGCATCGCCAGCGCTGCTGAACTGCCGACGAGCCCGCCGCCGATGATGGTCACATCTGCCGAAATGCGCTGGATCATCGGCCTGCCTCCCTGTCGAGCGGACCGCCGAAGCCGAGCGGAATGGGCTTCACCGGCGCCTGCGCCCGCAGACGGCCGGTTTCCTGCGGCTCGACATTGCGGATGCTGCGAAGCACCTCAGTTGCGGCGGCCGAACACATCCGCCCCTGGCAACGCCCCATGCCGACGCGGCTCAAAGCCTTCATCCGGTTGATCTCGCCGATGTTCCCGGCCTCGACCGCGCGGCGAATCTCGCCGATGCTGATTTCCTCGCACCGGCAAAGCGTCGTCTCGGCCGGCACCGTCTCGAACCAGTCGCGCGGGAAGGGAAACGCATTTTCGAGAATTTCGCGCTGGCGCAGGATCCGTGCCCGGGCAGCCATCAATTGCCGGAGACGATCGCCCTCGACCGTCTTGCCCACATCATTGAGGATTGCCAATGCCGCTAGCTGGCCGTCGATCTCGGCGGCATCGGCACCAGCAATACCGCTGCCGTCGCCGGAGACGTAGACATCCTTGCGGCTCGTGCGGCCCAGGGCGTCGCGTTCCGGCAACCATGCCCGGTCACGATCCTCGAAGCGGAAGCGACATCCGGCAAGGTCGGCCAGCTGCGTTTCCGGGCGCAGCGAAAACCCATAGGCAATCGCGTCGCATTCGAGCTCTTGTGTGCAGCCACTCGCCTGAAAGCGGATGCCCTCGACCCGGTCTGCGCCGATGACCGTTTCGGGCCGAACACCATATCGAATCTTGACGCCCGACAGTTGGAGCTGAACGCCATAGAACAGGCCGAGCGCGACGATGCGCGGCGCTCGGGCGAACAGCGATACCAGATGGATTTTCGATCGCAACGGCGCCGTATCGAGCACGGCGGCCACTGTCGAACCCGCCTTCATGTACTGCCAGGCGACGAGGTAAAGCAGCGGGCCGGACCCCATGAAAACCAGTCGGTCGCCAACCGTGCAGCCTTGCGCCTTCAAAGCCGTCTGGGCGGCACCGAGCGTGAATACGCCCGGCCTCGTCCAACCGGGAAATGGCAGCACGCGGTCCGTGGCGCCGGTGCACAAAAGCAGCTTGGAAAAGGCAATCTGGTTATGCACGCCGTCAGTCATCACATCGAGGTGACCGCCGCGCTCCTGGCCGCTGACGTTCCAGGCAAGTGTTTCCGGCCGATACTCGATTGCCGGACGGAGCCGCTCGAAGGCCGCGTGCAACTGCTCGGCCTTTCTCGCCTCGGAGCCGTACCGGTTGCGGTAGGAACGGCCGTCGTCGATCATCGGGCGCCGGTAGATCTGCCCGCCGGCGCGCAACCCCTCATCGAGAACGATCGGCCGGATACCGGCTTCGACCAGTTGTTCGGCGGCGCAGATGCCGGCCGGACCGGCACCGACGATCACGATCGGTAGAGCATCAGTCATGCTCGACGCACTCCATCGTGGTCGTGAAAAAAGCCATGCCGGGTTTCAGTGCCGTGCTGCACGCACGCACGCGGCTACCGTCCGCCGTCATCACCAAGCAATCCTGGCAGGCACCGATCAGGCAGAAGCCTGCGCGGTTCTCGCCGGTGAATTCCGCCCGGCGAAGGCTGGATCCGAGCGAAAGGATGGCCGTCATGACCGTGTCGCCACGTCGTCCGATTTCGGGCAAGCCGTTGAGCAGGAACGGGATTGCTTCCTCGTCCCGGCGATATCGGCGCTTGAACAGGGCTTGTCTCGACATCGCCGTTATCAGCCTTTGCCGACAAGAAGACGATCGAGCCCAAACATCCGGTCGAGGACGATCATGGTCACGGTCGCAAGCGCGATCATCAGCGTGGAAACCGCGGCCATCATCGGGTCGATGGACTCGCTGGCATACATGTACATGCGAACCGGCAAAGTCACGGTCGAAGGCGATGTGACGAAGATAGACATCGTCAGTTCATCGAAGCTGTTGATGAAGGCAAGCAGCCAGCCACCGCTGATCCCCGGCAGCAGCAACGGCAAGGTGATGCGCTTGAACACCGTCCACTCGGCCGCCCCAAGGGTGCGGGCCGCGTTCTCGGCATTGCGATCCATGCTCGTCAACGACGCGAGGATGAGCCTCAGCGTATAGGGCGTGATGATGATTGCATGCGTGGCCACCAGCCAGGTGAAGGAGCCGGTCATGCCCATCAGCGAAAACAACCGGAGAAAGGCAACGCCAAGAACCAGATGTGGGATGATCAGCGGCGACAGGAACAATGCGTTCAGCACATCACGGCCGCGGAACTCGTAGCGCGTGATGGCAAGGGCGGCCGGGACAGCAAGCAGTGTCGAAATCGTTGCTGCAAGGAGGGCCAGTCGAATGCTGTTGCCGAATGACGACATGAAGTCGTTGTGGCGGAAGACTGCCTCGAACCATCGCAGCGACAGGCCGTTCCATGGCATGGCCAAAGTGTTTTCAGGGGTGAAGGCCACGAGGCACACCACGACCATGGGAGCCAGCATGAAGACGACGATGACGCTGTGAAAGACCAGCGCGACAGGACCGTTTCTCTGCATGATTTCAACCCAGCTTCCGTTTGGCCTGCTGCTCGATGAGCCTGTTATAGGCGAGCATGATCACGAGGTTGGCGACGAGGACGATGATGGCGATGGTGGCGCCGAGCGGCCAATTGAGTTCGATCAGGAACTCGTCGTAGACGAGGGTCGCTGCCATCTTCAGCCGCCTCCCACCGAGAAGGCCGGGAATGGCGAAGGAACTCGCCGACAGCGCAAAAACGATCAGGCTGCCGGAGAGAATGCCAAGGGCGGCTTGCGGAAAGACGATCCGGCGCAGGGCGGTAAAGCGGGATGCGCCGAGCGTGAGCGCCGCCGCCTCGACGGTCGGATCCAGCTTCTGCAGCACAGTCCAAACCGGGATGACCATGAACGGCAGCATGATGTGGACGAGGCCGATGACGATCGCCGCTTCGGTGTAGAGCAGTTGCACCGGCTCGAGGCCGACGGCGGCAAGCGCGCCGTTCACAAGCCCGTTCTTGCCCAGCAGCATGCTCCAGCCAAAGGTGCGCACAACCACGGAGACCAGCAACGGGCCGATGATCACGAGCAGGAAGATCGACCGCCAGGGCTTGCGCATGTTGGAGAGGATGTAGGCTTCCGGAACACCGATCAGCACGGCGATCACAGTGGTCAGCAGCGCCAGGCGCAGCGTACGCCAGAAGGTCGCGAGGTAATACTCGTCCTGCAGAACGGTCAGATAGTTTGCGAGCGAGAAGTCATTCTGAATGCCGGCGGTATAGTCGTAGCTGTTGAACGACAGGATGATCGTTAGCGCCAGCGGCAGCAGAACAAGCCCAATGAAAAACAGCGTTGCCGGAGCCGAAAGGAACAACGGGGCGAAGGCGCGCGGCGCCGCCGCAGGGGTCGCCGCGCCCATCACTCGGCAGCTCCCGCAGCGAGAACGCGACAGTCGCCATGCTGCCAGGACAGGCCCACATTTTCGCCTTCCAGCGGCGGCGGTGCGCCAAGATTGGGAACGGCGACGGCCAGAACGCCGGCCGGGGTCGCAGCGCTGACCAGCCACTGGCTGCCCATGAAGTAGCGGGTGGTCACGGTTCCCTGAAGCTGCCCGTCGGATGGTGTCGTCAGACGCAGCTTTTCCGGGCGGATGAATACGGAAACATCCTTGCTCGCCGGCTTGCTGCCCGTCTCGAACACGATGTCGGTGTTGCCGATGCAGACAGTCGCGCCCGCACCGTTTGCGACCGCAGTCGCCGGCATGAAGTTCGACTTTCCGACAAAGGAAGAAATGAAATCGTTGCGCGGGTGTTCATAGAGTTCGTAGGGCGTGTCGACCTGGGTGATCTTGCCCTTCTCCATGACCACGACGCGGTCGCTGATGGAGAGCGCCTCGGCCTGGTCGTGAGTAACCATGATGGTGGTGATGCCGACGGCCTGTTGGATGCGACGCAGCTCGAACTGCATCTCTTCGCGAAGCTGGGCATCGAGGTTGGACAGCGGCTCATCCAGCAGCAGAACCGGCGGATTGATGACCAGCGCACGGGCGATCGCCACACGCTGGCGCTGGCCGCCGGACATCTCGCGCGGATATCGATCGGCGAGCGCCGAGAGGTGGACAAGAGCAAGAATGTCCTTGATGCGCGTTTCGCGCTCGGCCTTCGCAACCTTGCGCATCTCGAGGCCGAAGCTGACATTTTGCGCAACCGTCATGTGCGGGAAGAGCGCGTAGCTCTGAAAGACCACGCCGAGCTGCCGTTGCGGCGGCGGCATGTAGGTGATGTCGCGGCCGCCCATCATGATCGTGCCCGAGGACGGACGCACGAGACCCGCGATCATTTGCAGCGTTGTCGTCTTGCCGCAGCCGGATGGTCCCAGAAGCGAGATGAACTCGCCCTTCTCCACACCGAGGTCGAAATTGTGAACAGCGGCAACCGATCCGTAGAATCTGGAAACCTGTTTTAGGCTGAGGAAACTCATGCTCGCTCTCCCGTCATTCATTGCCTTGAGAGATCGCCTGCCCTGATTTTTTTGTCAGCGATCCATGCGGCAACGACACGTCGTCAAAATCCATCGGGCCCGCTCAGACAGATGCCGAAGTCAGCAACTGCGGCCGTCACGACAGGACCGCACAGTTTTCCCGGTCGGGACGAACGGCAGTCCGTCCACGTTTTCCATCCGCCACCTTGAGAAGGGCTTGCCGGTTAATTTCCGGAGTTTGACAAAAAACACAAACCGAATTTTCTATGTTGAAATTTTTTATGAAAAAAGTCCATAATTCGGAATATTGGTAGAGGATCTATAAATTCATGACGCAGATTTCGGAATCCGAAGCCGTCGGCAACTCCAGCCTCTCGAAGGCAATCCACATCCTGAAAGATCTGGCGGCCCAGTCGGTGGAAGGTGTGCGGTTGATCGACCTTGCGCGCAGGTTGAATCTGAGCCAACCGTCGGCACATCGTCTGCTGAAGACCCTGATCGCCGAGGACATGGTCGAGCAGATGCCGGACAGCAAATCCTACCGTCTGTCGCTGGAGTTCTTTTCCATCGCCTCGCAGGCAAGGCGGCGCGAGGGCATCCTCGATATCGCCCGCCCATCACTGCTGCGACTTTCGGCGACCTTCAATGACACAGTGTTTCTGCTGGTGCGCAGCAACTTCGATGCAATTTGCCTCGACCGCGTCGAGGGACCATTCCCCATCCGCTCATTCACCGGCGACATTGGCGGCAAGGTGCCATTGGGCATCGGCCAGGGCAGCATCGCCATTCTCTCCTATCTGCCTGAGGAGGAGCGCGAGGCCATCATCAAGTTCAACATGCCCCGCATAATGGATCGTGCGGCGATCGATGAAGTTGACCTGCGCATCAAGATCGAGGAGGTGCGCCGTATCGGCGCGGCGCAGATGAATTTCGAGATGATTGAAGGCATGGCCGGCTTGGGCGTTCCGGTTCTCGATCGAAACGGCATTGCCGTCGCCTCCTTAAGCATCGGGACCCTGGCATCTCGACTGACCGAAATGCGCAGCGGCACGATCACCGATCTGCTGAAATCGGAAGCGCAGGCGATCAGCAACAAGCTCAACCCGTTCGATCCGACCTTGCGCTATCCCGCCTCGGCACTGCGCGCCTCGTCTAAGTCTTGAATTCAAAAGATATTCGGACTTGCACGCGCGCTCCTACTGTGCTCAGGCGTGCAAAAATTGGATGTCGATACGCCGACGGAGACCGTGCCAGCGAAGATCAGTTGGGGCGTCGTGAAGATTGGGCCCGGCGACTCCTATCGTTCATCTATGCGGCGGTGTGCGGGCCGGAGGCCGCAAGGTTGGGGCGCAAGTCGACGTCATTCCTGGCCGCCCTCCGGCGGCACGCAGGCTGAACGGCTGCGACGCTCTTCTGTATCAGTCTTGAGAAATTCAACCTCTTGCCCTATATGATGCGTGATGACTGATGCGCGATGAGGCAGATATGAGAACGACACTTGCGATTGATGACGATGTCCTGATTGCAGCCAAGGCCATGGCAACCCAGCAGCATCGGAGCCTTGGCGAGGTCATTTCCGAACTAGCAAGGCGTTCTTTGCGCCGGCCCCGCAGCGGTAACGAGCGCAATGGAATTCCTCTTCTGACATCACGACCGGATACCCCGCCAGTTACCCTCGAAATCGTCAACGCCTTGCGTGACGAACTGCCGTGACTTTCCTGCTCGACGTTAATGTCCTGATCGCGTTGATCGATCCGGGCCATGTAGCCCATGATGATGCGCACGATTGGTTTGCGTCGACCGGCCAGACCGCTTGGGCGACCTGTCCCATAACTGAAAACGGTGTGATCCGGATCGTTGGCAACCCCAAATACCCCAATTCCCCCGGCTCGCCGGTACTCGTGATGGAGATCGTCAGCAAGTTGCGATCGCTCCCTGGCCATCGTTTTTGGCCAGACGATGTGAGCCTCGTCGGGTCCGATGCTATCGCTCCCGCGAAAATCCTGACTTCGGGCCAGATAACCGATACTTATCTGCTTGCGCTCGCCATGGCGCACGACGGGCAACTGGCGACATTCGATCGCAAGCTAACAGTAGCAGCGGTCACAAAGGGCAACTCTGCCTTGCACCTCATCACGGGTGCTAGGTCGTGAGTTCCCGTCGATATAATATGCGATCCTAAACGCGCAAAATCCGTATGGAAACAGCCCCTTCGCCCGAGCACATCGACCGGTTCGCTGCTTTTGCATTTGATGCTGAGCACCGCGGACGCACGCTACCAAATGCCAGCCGAGGAGCGACGGTAGGCCTCAATTCGGGGCGTCCATCCTGATCGGACAGTCCCGAAATAACCTAAACTCGCGACGGGACCGACGTTTCCCTGCCGTCCCTCTTGGAGACCACTATCAGATCTTCGTTGCTTCGTGCATGCGGGGGAATTAACTCGCCAACGTTAGACCTCCATGGCGGTTGATCTCTTTTTCCATCTGCACGATCAATGTGTCGAGCGCCGGATTTCTCGTCCCGCGGGCTCGTCGGATAACATAGGCCAATGATGGCGGGGAAGGCAGACGGCTGTTGACTACCACCATCTCACCGCGAATATGCCGATCGCTCAAGAGCGCCACACCCATAGCCGCGTTGACCGCCGAGACGATTCCCGCGGCACTTGAGCATTCGAAAACGGTTTCCAAAACCACTTCGTCGTCTTGACCAATGTCGAGTGCCCACTGGCGATAAAAACAATCATCGTCGAACGAAAGAAAAGGCATAGGCCCGCACTCGGGCAGAACCAAATCCGGATGTCTCACCCAATGGAGGTTCTCCCGGAGAAGGACGACATCGGTAGGCCGGACCTCGTGTGCAAAGACCTGAACGATGGCGGCGTCGAGTTCTTTCCGATCAAGCATGGCGCGAAGAACGAGGCTCATCCGTACCTTCGTACGGACGGAAACATTCGGATGCAGATGTCGAAATCGTCCGAGTATGCGAGCAAGGTCGCTGCACGCAGTATCCTCGGTGAGCCCAAGCGCGAGACGCCCTGCCAATGGTGTCTTCGAAAGGCTTAGGAGCGCCTCGTCGTGGATTCCTAGAATTCTGCCGGCATAATCGAGCAGATCTTCGCCAGCCGCGGTAAACGTCGGCCCCCCAGACGTGCGGCCGAGCAGTTCGCAATCGAGGCTCGTCTCAAGTCTTTTGATCTTGTGGCTGACTGCAGATTGCGAAAGGCCCAAAGCCCGAGCTGCTCGGGTGACGCCACCGTGATGTCGGATTGCCCACAATGCCCGCAAAGCGTCGATCTCCAGACGGCGATTGGTGAGTTCGTTCAAGACCCAGATCCGTTTCCAAATTTCTGTGACGCTTCATATCACACGAGAACAAACTGCATGACATTTTCTTGCGAAGTGTCATGCATTGATCGAAATTTGTCATGTGCGTCGTGGCTGCGATTTGCGTATCGAACGGTGTCCGTTCCCACACTGAGTTATCGATGACAGATCAGCCCCTCTCCGCCGCAGCCTCAAACAACAACCGTCTTTTATGGCCACTCCTGGCAACGCTCCTGGTTGTTGGATGGAGTTCCGGGTTCGTCGGAATTCGCTACGCCGCCGAGGAAGCGAGTGTGATGCTGGTGCTATTCTGGCGCACGCTTCTGTCAGGCCTGATCCTGCTTCCCTTTGCACTGGCGATCGGCCCAAGGATCAGCCTGCGCGCGGTGTTGGATCAAGCACTCTTCGGTGTCATGGCCGTGTTTCTCTATCTGGGTGGTTTCGCGCTGGCGATCGAACAGCGAGTGCCGACAGGGCTAGTCGCACTGATCGCGGACCTCCTGCCGCTTGCGATCGCGGGCCTTTCGCAACCCGTCCTCGGCGAACGTCTGACACGGCGGCAATGGCTTGGAACGGTGGTCGCGGTGGTCGGTGTGCTGATCGTGTCTTTCGAAAGCCTGAGCTTCGGTACCGCTCCGCTCTGGGCCTATGGGTTGACCGTCGGCTCGATGTTCGTCTTTGCAATCGCCTCGGTTCTGTATAAGCGGCGGAAGAGCCATCAGGTGCCCCTTCATCAGGGACTTTGCATCCAGACGCTGACGGGTTCGGTGCTCTTCGGCTTGTGCGCTATGATGCAGGGCGATCTCGTCCCCCCGATGACGCTAAACTTCGCAATGGGTACGGCTTGGCTGGTCCTGATCGCGACCTTCCTCGCTTACGCTGTCTACTACACCAGTCTTCGCCTGTTTCCGGTGGCAAAGGTCAGCGCTGCGATCTACCTCAGCCCGCCCGTGACTATGTTGTGGGCGTGGGCGCTGTTTTCCGAGCCTCTCACTTTGGCGATGTTCTTGGGATTGGCTGTGACACTCGCAGGCGTCTGGCTAACCTCCCGCGATTAGCATCTACTCCAACTCTTCCGGCGGCTTCATTGCAATAGGTTGAGGGTATCCGAGCAACGTCGTCGGCCGGCCACGCCCAGCTCCCGTCCCTAGCATGATTGCCTCTCTACTTCGCCAAGCATGGCTGATCTGGGTGTGGATTCGACCGAATTGGAGTTTGTCAAAATTTCAGGGCGCGCCAGTGATAGCGTGGGCGCGGCCTTGGGTGGCTGGAGCAGCAGATCTCGTAAATGCGGACTGTTGACCTGATCATCGTCCGATTTGTATTTGTTGCCGAAAGCTTGAGAAACTGGACCTCACCCAACGGCCTGCGCACCGGTGATTTCCACCAATGATCCGCACATGAATGCCGCTTCGTCAGATGCGAGGAAGGCGATCAGCGCAGCGACTTCTTCGGGTTTACCAATGCGACCGAAGGGCACCAGTTTGTCGAGGTCGGCGATGGTGCGCCCTGAACGCTTTACGCCAGCCTCCAGCATCGGCGTGTGGATTTCGCCGGGGCAGACGGCATTGACGCGGATATTGTCGGGCGCATAGTCGCGGGCGAGGTTCTGCGTAAAGCTGGCAACCGCCGCCTTCGTCACGTTGTAGGCGATGTGGTTCGGCGCTGGATACAGACCCCATTGGGATGCGGTGTTGACGATCGCACCACCGCCCGCTTCGATCATGTGGGGAAGTGCCGCCTGGCAAAGGTGGAACATCGCATCGACATTGACCGCGAAGCTCAGGCGCCAGTCGTCCGGCGTGAGCGAAAGTAGATTGCCGCGGCGGTTGATGCCTGCATTGTTGCAGAGCACATCGATGCGCCCTTCGGTTGAGATGACGTTCTGGATGATGGTGCGGCAGCCCTCGGCTGTGGCGATGTCGCTGGCCAGCGCACGGGCGTTGCCGCCCTCGGCTGCGATCTGCGCGACGGTCGCCTCGGCGCCTTCAAGGTTCATGTCGGTGACGATCACCCGCGCGCCTTCGGCGGCAAAGCGGGCGCTGATCGCCCCTCCTATCCCACCGGCGGCGCCTGTGACGATGATAACTTTTTCTTTGAAACGCATGGAAATTACCTCATGTAGCTGCCGCCATTCACGTCCAGCACAGCACCGTTCAATGAGGCCTGTGAGGGGCGGAAGGCAAAGGCGGTGATCTCACCGATTTCTTGCGGGTCGGCCATCCGGGCGATAGGGATGCCGGCCAAGGCTGCAGCCTCGCCGTGCTCGGCGATATAGGCTTCGGCCATTTCGGTGCGCACCCAGCCCGGCGCAAGCGCGACTGAGGTTACACCTTCATGCCCATGGCTTTGCGCGATGGATTTGGTGAGGTTGAGCAATGCGGCCTTCGAGGCGCCATAGGCCATGGCGCTGGACGTATAGCCACGCTGGCCGGCGCGGCTTGCCATGTTGACGATCCGCCCGCCGCCATTCTGACGGAAATGCTGAATGGCAAGCTTTGACAGATCGACCGCCGACAGAAAGTTGACCCGCATTTCGCGCGCCCAGACCCGTTGCCACTCTTCCATAGCGGCCTCGATCGAGACTTCGGACCGGATGCCGGCGTTGTTGACCAGCCCCGTCAGCCTGCCGGCGAGTGCCGTGGACTGGTCCCACAACGCCTGCGGACCGGCGGGGTCTGACAGATCGGCAGGCAAGCACCAGCCCTTGCCGTCAAGCGACGCCAGAAGCGTCTGTGCGGTATCGCGGTTCCGGCCATAATGGATGACAACCTTGGCACCGTCAGCCACCAGCGCGCGGCAGATCGCCTGACCGATCGCACCCGTGGCGCCGGTCACAAGGATGGATTGTCCTGAAAGCTTCATAGTTCACCCACTTGCGGACCCCAGGTGTCCGACAGGGCAAAACCCTGCGCGAACGGATCCTTCGGATCCAATCGCAATTGCTGGCGGCCGAAGACATATCCCTGGCCGGTGATGCGCGGCATGACGGCTGGGCGTCCTCCGACCGTGGTCTCTCCCAGGATCTCCGACGTGAAGGTGCCACCGATGATGCTGCGCGAAACGCAACTGTCACCGGTTTTCGCCCTCCCCCGCGCGTGCAGGATTGCGAGGTTGGCCGAGGATCCCGTGCCGCAGGGCGAACGGTCAACGCGGCCCGGCTTCAGCGTCGTGCATGTGACGACAGAACCGTCCGCCTGATACTCGCGGAACATCACATAGGCGATCTCGTTCAGGCCGGGGATCTCAGGGTGGTCCACCGCAACCTGATCGGCCAGCAGCGATTTGATCTCCGTTCCCGTCTCGGCAAGTGCGCGGGCCGCTTCCGGCACGATGCGCAGCCCAACCTGATCCACGTCGATCTGAGCGTAGAAGACGCCGCCAAAGGCAATGTCGCCTTTGATTGAGCCCCATTTCGGCGTGTCGATCGCAGCATCGAGTTGCTGGACAAATGCTGGCACGTTGTCGAGGCTGACCGACAAACACCGGCCGTTTTCGCAACGCGCCCGGGCAACGATCAGACCGGTTGCCGTGTCCAGGCGGACAATAGTTTGCGGCTCAACCATTTTGACCCGGCCGGTTTCCAGAAGGGCCGTGACAACGCAAATGCAATTGGAGCCCGACATCGGATGGGCACGGTCCGGCTGCAGCACGATAAATGCGGCATCGGCATCGGGCCGGGTCGGAGCCAAAAGCAGGTTCGTCGTGTGAACAACCTGCGCCCGCGGCTCGCGCGTCAGGAACAGACGCAGTGATGGGTCCACATCGTTGAGATGTTTCATCTTGTCGAGGATAGTCGCGCCCGGAATTTCGGGCGCGCCATTGAGGAGAACATTGCCGCTTTCGCCCTGGCAATGGACCAACAGGATATCGAGCTCCTTGTCGAAGGTCATTTCAGATACCATCCCCAGGGTTCATCGCTGACCAGGCGAGTGATCTGTTTGGTCTCCAGATAATTGTCCAGGCCCCAGCGGCCGAGTTCGCGGCCGATACCGGACTGCTTGTAGCCGCCCCATGGCGCTTCGGTGAAGGTCGGCTGCGAACAGTTGATCCAGACGATGCCGGCGCGCAAGGCGGCAGCCACGCGTTCGCAGCGTTCGTCGTCCGCCGACATAACCGCAGCAGCCAGGCCAAAACGCGAGTCGTTGGAAACGCGTATCGCCTCCTCCTCGGTCTCAAAGGGACGAATGCAGACCACCGGACCAAAAATTTCTTCGACCCAGGCGTCGCTGTCGAGCGCCGTATCTGTCAGGATTGTGGGCGCGACCCAGAAGCCCTTGTCGAAGATATCGCATCTGCCGCCGCAGGCCACCGTCGCGCCCTGTTCGACAGCACGGTCGATATGGCGCAAAACATCCTCGTACTGGCCCTTGTTGACGAGCGGGCCGAGCAGAACACCCTCTTCGAGGCCATTGCCCATCTTGATTTTCCTCGCTTCCTCCACCAGCCGCTCAAGCAGTCGCGGATAAAGCGATGCCTCAACGAGAACCCGTGAGGTGGCCGAGCACACCTGACCCTGGTTCCAGAAGATGCCAAACATGATCCATTCGACGGCCTTTTCGATATCGCTGTCGGCGAAAACGACGAAGGGAGATTTGCCGCCCAGTTCGAGGCTGATGCGTTTAATGTCTTTTGCACCGACGGCCATGATACGCGAGCCGACCGGTCCCGAACCGGTGAAGGCGACCTTGTCGACCTCAGGATGTTCGACCAGCGCCTGTCCGACGACCGAGCCCTTGCCGGACAGGATATTCAGCACGCCTTTGGGAAGGCCGACCGCCTCGGCAATCGCCCCAAGCTCAAGCGCAGTCAGCGACGTGGTTTCGGCGGGCTTGAGTATCATGGTGCAGCCGGCCGCCAAGGCCGGCGCGACTTTCCAGGAGGCCATGAGAAGCGGATAGTTCCAGGGAACGATGGCGACGGCGACGCCAAGCGGCTCGCGCACGGCCTTCGAGACAAAACGCGCATCTGCAAGCTTCACCTCTTCCACCTCGCCGTCCAGTTCCTCGGCCAGGTCCGCATAGAAATCGAAGCAACCGGCCGCGTCGGCAAGATCCCACTCCGATTCCGGAAGCGGTTTGCCGTTATCGCGGGTTTCCAAACGGGCCAACTCCGGCATGCGATCGCGGATGCACTGCGCAATGGCGCGCAGATAGGTCGCACGCTCCTTGCTCGAAAGATGGGGCCAGGGACCATTGTCGAAGGCCTCTCGGGCCGCCTTCACGGCTGCTTCGGCCTCCATAGCGCCAGCCGCGGCAATATGGTGGAAGACCTCTTCGGTCGCCGGATCGATGACCGGAAGCATGGCCCCGTCCGCAGGAGCGACCCATTGGCCGTCGATAAAAAGTTTGTTCTGCATGATATCCTCACAAGTAACGCTTTGGGCGGCCACGGGCCTGAAAACTGTGGCCGGCTGTAGCTGCTGCCGAGAGATCCTTTGCCATTCAATCCTCCCTTCAGAACCGGTCGATACGATAGGGACGCATGTCCACGGGGGGCGTCACGCCGGTGATCAGATCGCCCATCAGGCGCGCTGTCGTCGCCGCATAGGTTACCCCCAGATGGCCATGCCCGGTCGCATAGAAGAGCCCTGGCACCTTCGCCGAGGCTGACATCACCGGCACGGTATCCGGAAAGGCCGGGCGATGGCCCATCCATTCGGAAACGTTCTCGCGACGCAGGTTCGGCAAGGCCGTCTGCGCTCGCCGAACCGTCACTTTGGCGCGACGGTAGTCGGGAGCGGCGTCGAGACCGGCCATTTCGACCGTGCCGCCGACACGAATGCCGCCTGCCGTCGGCGTGACCATGAAGGCTCGGGCGGGCCAGATGATGGAGTGGCGCATCGAGATGCCGGGAGACATGATCTGCGTATGGTAGCCGCGCTCGGTCTCCAGCGGCATCGGTTCTCCCAACATTTTTGACAGAAGGCCGCTATGTGCCCCTGCGCAGATCATGACCTCGTTGGCGGCAATATGCCCACCGCCGACGAGCCGGACGGCGGTAATGCGGTCGGACCATTCAAACCCCGCGACCTCGCCGCGCCGGATTTCACCCCCGAGCGAGGTGAATTTCCGGGCCAGACTGTTCACCAGACGGAAGGGGTCGCGCAGGCTTCGGTTCTGGGGGAAGAGGACCGCAACACCGATGCCGTCCGACAGCTCCGGTTCGAGTTCACGGGCCTGCGCACCCGTCAGCCGCTGATGCGGGAAGTCGAAGCGTTCCAGGATATCGATATGCTCTCGGTCGGCGCGAAACTCCGCCTCGTTGCTGTAGAGCGAGAGGCAACCTTCCTCCGTCAACTCACCTTCCAGGCCGGTCTCACGCAGCAGCGGCAACAGATCGTCGTAGACGCGCTTGCACAGGGCCGCTCCCTGCGCTTCAAGCTGCCGCAGCTTGCCGGGCCTCGAAGCGGCGACAAATCGGGCGAACCAGGGAACCAGCTTTGGCATATAGCCCGGACGGATACGAACCGGGCCTTCCGGGTCGAGCAGCCAGCCGGGAATCTGCCGCCAGATCGACGGACGCGAAGCCGGCATGAACTCCGTCACGGCAATGGAAGCCATATTGCCAAAGGACGCACCGCCCCCGACATCTCCCTTGTCGAGCAAAACCACCCGTCGCCCACGCTTTTGCAATTCGTAGGCGATGGTGGTGCCGATGATACCTGCGCCAACAACCACAATGGTCATGCCGCTCTCTTTCCAGCCAGGCTTCAGGGTTGACCGGGAGGTTGTCGCCCGGTCATATCGACTTACCAGTTCAGGATCGGCTGCATGGCAGCACGGAACTCGGCTTTTTCCTCATCCGTCAGCGGACCGAGCGGAGCCCGGCATTCGCCAACCGGCGTACCCTGGACTTCGCAGCCATATTTGAGCTTTTGTACGAACTTGCCCGATTCAAGGATGTTCATAGCCGTGTAGAGCGTCGCCATCTGCTTCTTTGCCTTGGCGAGATCGCCAGCCTTGAACGTGCGGTCGAGATCGCAGACGGCCTTCGCCATGCAGTTGGCAGGTCCGCAGATCCAGCTGTCGGCTCCCCAGACCATGAAATCGAGAGCGATGTCATCAGAACCGGAAACCAACTGGATGCGACCCTCGTAGCGGGTGGCGATACCGATGGCGCGCTGCAGGGAGCCCGAACTTTCCTTGATGCCGATGATGCGTGGATCGTCGGCGAGCGCGTCGAGAACGTCCCAGCCCAGTTCGACCCCGTCCTTGTCCGGATAGCTGTACAGCACGATCTTCACGTCGGTTGCGTCCAGAACGGTCTGGAAGTGCTTGATCAGTTCGGCCTGGGTTGGCTTGGTGTAGAAGGGTGTCGCCAACAAGACGGCGTCGTAGCCCATTTCCTTGGCGCGCAACGTGTTGGCGATAACGCCGGCTGTCGACGGCGCGTTGGTGCCGGCGATCAGTGTCTCGCCAGGCTTCGCAAAGTCCTTGACGAACTTCAGCACCTGGTCACGCTCGTCGTCGGACATGAAACTGTATTCACCTGAGGACCCGCAAGGCACCCAGCCCGTGACGCCCGCTTCACGCAGATTGGTCAGATGCTTTTCAAAAGCGGCAAAGTCGATCTTGCCTTGCGTATCGAAGGGGGTAACGAGGGCGGGCATGACGCCTGAGAGTTTCATGGAGATCTCCATTCGAGGGTTCAGATGGGAGGCCGTCAGACGGCCAGTCGCTTGAGGATGTGTTGTTCGATGACGGTGACGGCGCGCGTCAGGGGGAAGGCAATGATGAAGTAGATGAAGGCGACGACGGTCAGCACTTCGACCGGGCGGGCCGTGTTGTTGGAGATGTTTTGGCCGACAAACATGAGGTCTGCCATGCCGACGGCCGAGACAAGCGCGCTCTCTTTGAAGAGACTGACACAGTTGGAGAGCAGCGTCGGTGCGGCGCGCAGTATGGCTTGCGGAAGAACGACGCTCGTCGTGCGCGCCCAAGGAGAAAGTCCGAGCGCCACACAGGCATCCAATTGTTCGCGTCCGACAGATTTGAGCGAGGCCCGGAAAGTCTCGCTGCTGATCGCACCCATATAGAGCGTCAGCGCGATCACGCCGGACGCCATGTTGGAGAGCTCGACACCGAGGACCAGCGGCAGGCAGAAGAAAACCCAGAACAGTTGCACGAGCACGGGCGTGCCGCGGAAGAACTCCACATAGACACTGGACAGGCCGCGCAGGATCGCGCTCCTGGAGGTCCTGGCGAGCGCCAGCAGAAATCCGAGGACGCAACCGAGCACGATGCACATCAGGGTCAGTTTGAGCGTCATCCAGAGGCCGAACAGGAGCGCCTCCTGGAATTTGAACACGATCGCGAAATTGAACGTCATCGCTCGCCTCCTCAGCTTGCCAGGGCTTCGCGACGGCGTTCCAGATAACCGACGATCTGGGACACCGGAAACGAAACGGCGAAGTAAACGAGCGCGACGATGGTGAACGTCTCGATCGGGCGGTAGGTCTGGGTGGCCAGGGTCTTGCCCTGGTACATCAGGTCCTGAACGGCGACGATGGCAACCAGCGCACTCTGCTGGAAGGCGCCGATGCCATTGGTGAGCAGAACCGGAACTGAGTTGCGAACGGCCGCGGGCAGGACGATGTAGAGGATCCGTTGGAACGGTCTCAGACCGAGCGCCACGCCTGCATCAAGCTGCTCCCTTGGAACGGCCTGGATGGAGGCACGATAGGCTTCCGCATTGAACGCCGCGAGATTGAGCCCGAGCGCCAGAATGCCCATCGTGACGGAGCCCAGGAACACGTTGAACAGCATGGGAACACAGTAGAAAAACCAGACGATCTGGATAATCGCCGGTGTGCACCGGAAAAACTCGATGAAGAGCGTGATCGGAAGGCGGATCGCCGCAAAGCGGCTCATGACGAGCAGCGCCAGCACGAAACCGAGCGTCAGGCCGATGGCATTGGCGGCGATCGTGAGTTCGACCGTGACGAGCAGGCCATCCCAGAGCGGTCCGAAATTGCGAAAGACGGACGCGAAGTCAAAACTGTAGTTCATGGCGTCCTCCTCAGTGCTTTATGTGGAACACCCGCTCGATGAACTCGCGCGTGCGCTCCTCCTTGGGAGAGCCAAGCACCTGGTCTGGCGGACCATCTTCGACGACCACGCCGCCGGCGCAGAAAATCACGCGGGAGGCGATGTTCTTCGCAAACCACATGTCGTGGGTCACAATGACCATCGGCATCTGCTGCTGGGCGAGCTGCAAGATCACCTGTTCGACTTCGGCCACAAGCTCGGGATCGAGCGCCGAGGTCACCTCGTCGAACAGCATGAGTTTCGGATCGAGCATCAAGGCACGGGCGATTGCCACCCGCTGTTTTTGACCGCCCGAAAGCTGGGCGGGATAGGCGTTGGCCTTCTGTGCCAGACCGAAGCGGGTCAGCAGTGCCATCGCTCTCGCCCGGGCGTCGGCCTTCTTCTCTCCCCTCACCTTCATCGGTGCGAGGATCAGGTTTCCGATCACGTCGAGATGCGGGAATAACGTGTAGTGCTGAAACACCATTCCGATCGACCGCCGGACCTTGGCATCGATCGTGGTCTTGCCGTTGCCGTTTGCGCAGATATAGGGCTTTCCACCGAAACCGACGGACCCGCTGTCGATCTGTTCGAGGCCCATCAGGACGCGCAGTAGAGTGGACTTGCCACCACCAGAAGGGCCGATGACGACAACGCGGTCACCGGCGTTCATCTCTATGTCCAGGCCCTGCAGTACCTTCACCACGCCGCCGTAGCTCTTGTGAAGACCTTCGATTTTAACGAGTGGAGCGGTATCCGACATCGTCCAAACCTCCTCCTTGAGGCAAAAAAGCGGAGCCGCCGGAAGGCGGCCCCGGCATTGCTCAGTTGCTGGCTTTGAGAACCTGGTCCACTGCCTTGCGGATCAGTTCCTCAACGTGTCCCGTTGCAACGCGTTCTTCGAGGAAGATGTCGACCACCTCGACATCGGCGGCCGAAAGCTGGTGCGGCAGGCCGAAGGCGACGCCCTGTTTTGCAAGCGCCGGAGTGGGGTTCAGCGCAACGGCCCAATCCGGGTTCGACTGCGTGAAGAGCTGGTTGGTATCCGACGCGTCGACGAGGATGTCCGCGCGCCGGGATACGACGGCAAGGCGTGTTTCATCGTTGGTTGGCAAGCGCAAGATCGTCGCAGTCTTGACGGCCGCGGAGATCGCCTTGTCCTGTGCCGTGCCCGACATCACCGCAAGCGTGATGTCTGCCTTGTCGATATCGGCAACTGCGGCCGCGCCAGCCGGGATCTTCGGATTGTCCTTATTGTAGGCAAGCGAGATCTGGTACTCCATCGCCGGAACGGAGAACTGAACGGCCATGGCCCGTGCCGGTGTCCGGTTGAGCGCCAGCGACACGTCCCATTTCCCGGCCTGCAGGCCGGCGACGATATTGTCCCAGGTCGTGTCGACGAATTCGGGCTTCACCTTCAAAACTTCCGCAAACTCCCGGCAGAGGTCGGCGAAGAAGCCGGAATACTCGCCGCTTGCCGGATCACGCATGACATAGGGCGGAGCGACCGCTGCTCCGCAACGCAGCGTTCCGGTTTTCTGGACGCCCTGCCAGTATCCTTCTGCGGTCTCAGCCGATGCGGCTGTGGGAGAAAAGCTCGCCACCAGGACGAGCGCCGCCGTCGCCCGCAGCGCGGACGTCATCACTCTCGAAAGCATGTGCATTCCCCATTTTTGAGCGCGTAATGCGCGGTTCCACCGGTCGGCTACGGCCGTTCTTTTGTCTTTTTGTGTCGGCTACGTGTCGACTGACAAATTTATGTCGTCTCCGTGTCGACAAAGTCAAGCGGAAATTTTACAATTGCTGCGCGGTCGTTTTTCTGGCCCAATGCCGACGAAATACGGAAAGGGACGTAAGTGTCTGACGAGATTGAATCGAAACGGGTGCGCGGTACCGGCTGGAAAAGCGTCTACGACACGCTGCGAAACGAAATTCTCGCGCTCGCCCTGCCGCCGGGCCAACTGCTGGATGAGATGACGCTTGCCGAGCGCTTCGATATGTCCCGCTCGCCAGTGCGCGAGGCCCTGATCCGGCTGGCGGGCGAGGATCTGGTGGTCACGCTTTCCAACCGCAGCACGATCGTGGCGCCGATCGAGGTTGCGAGCTTTCCCAAATATGTTGAAGCACTCGATGTTGCCCAGCGCATGAATACCCGGTTGGCCGCAGCTCTCAGGACCGATGCGGACCTTAAGATCATCTCCAGGCGTCAAAAGGAATTCGAGACCGCGGTCAGGACCGGCGTGCACCTGAAGATGTCGGAGGCCAACAAACAATTCCACATGGCCGTCGCCTACGCTGGGAAGAACACCTATCTCGCTTCCTTCTACGAGCGGCTCCTCAACCAGGGTCAGCGCATGCTGCACCTGCATTTCGAATATCTCGAGCGCACCGGCGACGGCTATCTCTTGACCGACGAGCATGAGTTGATGCTGGAGGCGATCCGGGCGAAGAACGTCGAGCGCGCCGACGAACTGGCGCATGCCCACACCCGGCAATTTCAGGACAACTTCATCTCGTTCCTGCGCGAGAACTACACGACCGACGTCGCCTTCGGGCCGCTCGCTGCTGCGGAATAGACCATGCCCCTCCCCCAGAAGATCGGATTCATCGGAACCGGAGCGATCACCGACGCAATGGTGCGTGGCCTGCTCGCAGAGCCGGCCACCGTGTCACAGGTCATGCTTTCTTCGCGCAATGCGGAGATTTCCGCGAAACTCGCAGCGGATTTCCCCGCCGTTCTCGTCTCAAGCGATAATCAGGCGATCGTCGATGGTTGCGATACCGTCGTTCTTGCGGTCCGGCCACAGATTGCCGAAGCGGTCATCCGCCCCCTGCAGTTCCGCGACGGTCAGAAGGTAATCAGCGTCATCGCTGCAACCGGTCGACCCACGCTATCGGACTGGATCGGGGCGGATGTGAGCCTGACGCAGGCGATACCACTGCCTTTTGTCTGCAGGCGCAAGGGTGTCACGGCCGTCTATCCACCGGACCGGGAGACCGCTGAAATTTTCAATGTGCTAGGCAGCGCCGTCGAATGCGATACCAGGGAGGAATACGATCTACTCGCGGCGGCGAGCGCCCTGATGGCCACCTACTTCGGCATCATGCATCGCGCGACAGAATGGCTCGCCGAAAACGGCCTCCCGGAAGAAAAGGGCCAAGCCTATCTCGCACCCCTCTTTGCTGGCCTTTCCGAAACGGCGCTCCTTGCCGACAAGGAGGTCGATTTCATTGAGATGAGCCGTGAATTTGCCACCAAGGGTGGCCTGAACGAGCAGGTATTCAGAGACTTCGAGGAAAATGGCGGGAGTCGCTCAATCATGCTCGCGCTCGACCGCGTTCTAGCACGAATACGCGGGTAGGCCGACGCAGGTCCCTGCGCCAGACTACCCCATTCGACCTCTACGCGGATGTTCCGGGCGGAAAATTAGTTTTTGCACGGCACCCATCGCCTTTCCAGAGCATCGAGGAAGGGCGCCAAGCGCTCGTAGGTTTCTGGACCATTTGTCCAGCACGCGAATAGGCCCGACACGGGATAGAGCGCAGCCGGCGCCTTTTGCGGCACTTGAGAGTACGATAATATCTTCCGTCACCTCATGCGGAGACGACCGCAATGGCGAAGCAACGCGTTGATCGGCGGCTGGCGGCCATTATGGCGACCGACGTCGTCGGCTATGCGCGGCTCATGGAAGCCGACGAAACGCGAACAGTTCGGTCTATTAAACGGCTGCAATCCACAGTTCTTCAGCCAAGTGTTGATGCCCGAGGCGGCCGGGTTGTCAAGTTGATGGGTGACGGCTCCCTCGTGGTCTTCAGCTCGGCTGTGGAAGCGGTGGATTGTGCGATATCAATTCAATCGAAGCTTGAGTCACGCCGGCAAACCCAGAGAGTAGATTTCCCGCTTGTCTTGCGGATCGGTATCAATCTCGCCGATGTGGTGGTCGAAGGTGATGACGTCCTGGGCGATGGTGTAAACGTTGCAGCCCGCCTGGAGGCGGCGGCGGAGCCAGGTGGCATATGTATTTCTGATCTCGTTCACCGGCAGCTTGGGTCGGGTCGCCACTTGGAATTTGTCGACGGCGGCGAGATATCACTCAAGAACATAGCTCGTCCCCTCCACGTGTGGCATTGGGGGGAAACGCCGGCAGCGAGCCCTTCGATAGGCTCGCTTGCCAGGCCGACATCGATTGCTGTTTTGCCGTTTGAGAATTTGGACGGATCGCAACACCACGATATTTTCAGCGACGGAATTACTGAGGACGTCATATGCGGACTGGCGCGGTTTCGTTCGCTTACCGTCATCGATGCTAGCTCGTCATTCCGCTTTCGCGGCCGGCACTCGGACCTGAATGAGATCAGCAAGAAGTTGGGTGTTACTTATCTTGTTCTGGGCAGTGTTCGGCGCGCAGGCGAGCGACTAAGAATTGCGGCCCAGCTCGTCGAAGCGGTTTCCGGAAAGCAGCTGTGGTCTGAACGCTACGACCGGGATGTCCAAGATCTATTCGCAGTTCAGGATCAACTAACCCGGACGATTGTCGCCACCCTCGTGGGACACATAGAGTGCGAGGATGTTCGCCAAGCACTGCGAAAACCGACAAGCAGCCTGGCAGCCTACGAGTACTACCTGCGCGGCCTTGTGCATATGCGCAGCTACGACAAGGACGACAATCAACAGGCGTTCACGATGTTCAGTGCAGCACTGGAGCGAGATCCGCAGTTCGGGTTGGCACTTTCCCACCTCGCGTTGGCGAAAATCGCACTGAACGGCTACGCCAACTCACCATCGGGCGTTCTTGACGAAGCGCTAGCCCTGGCGCGTAGGGCGGTAACCCTTGACGAAGGCGAGAGTGGTTGCCAACGACTGCTGGCACTTATTCACGTTAACCGACGTGAATTTGAGTTGGGTGAGCGACACTATCGTCGGGCCTATCAGATGAACCCCAACGACGCCAACACGCTGGTGCAAATGGGCGGCCTGCTGGCCCGACGCGGCAAGCTCGATGAAGCGCTGGAATGGATCGAGGAAGGGTTGCGGTTAAATCCGTTTCCGCCGCCATGGTACAGCGCAGCCCTCAGCAACGCCCTCTATCTTACTGGCCGCTACGCGGAAGCCGCTGCCGCCCTGGAAGAACTACCAAACCCAGGCCCATTCACGTGCGCGCGCCTGGTCGCCTGCTACGCGCAAACAGGGGATCCGGTCGCGACCGAGAAGGCAAAACGTCAGTTGCTAGGGCTCTGTCCCGACTTCTCGATCGACAACTTCATCAGCCGAGGACTGCTGCTGGAGCGTCCGGAGCAGTTGGATTTGTTCCGAACAGGGCTTGTGAAGGCAGGCTTGGCACCATGAGCGTCGATGCGCCGGGAACAGGGAAGACTACCCCCGCTGGCCGCTCCGCATGATTGAGGCGAAATACCAGCCGAGGAGCGATGGTACGCCTCAATTCGGTGCGTCCATCTTGATCGGACAGTCAATCGATAGACGATGGGTTGTGCAAAGTTTGAGTTGACCGTTTTCGATGGCGTGGCGACACTTGCAACCTGCAGCAAGACAGGAGGAAAATGATGGCTGAACCAGACCCCTGGCGCCACATGGCAAGCGCACCGAAAAACGGCAGTCGGATCCTCATTACGATCCGCCCGTCCGAACAGGGGGCGGCAGAAGTTGACCTCGCGTATTGGTCGAATGGCGATCAGTTCGGTGCAGAAGGCTGGCGCGCCTCTGATTCCTCGCCCGGCCGCATCATCGAATACGCCGAGCCCGAATTGAAGTGCTGGATGCCGATGCCCTCGGCCAATCTCAATCGCACCTCGATGCCCTCACCCTGGGAAGGCGAAGACGAGCGAGAACTCGACGGGTCAGGGATTTAAGAACTGCGCCGCCATGTTGCGCAGACATACCCGCAATTCAATTCACCTGAGATCGGCGACCCGAGGGGCCGTAGCCGTCCAGATGCCAGCGACGTTGCGATAGGCCCTCGTCTTCAGGCCTTCCCCGCTGTCTGACAGGCCCGCTGCGTTGATGCCTCGGTTCAAAGTCATGTGCTTGTCACGCATGGCGATCTAAGCATAGAGGCGCCGCTGCCACCGGTTCGGATACAATGGCGGCATATCTCCCCGGCTTGGATCACTTGCGAGCGACGTCCCGCAAAGAAAACAACGGCCAGCACCAGAACCAATACTGGTTCACCCGCGTCAGGAAGCCGACCCTCGTTACGCGGAAGCCCGATGCGTAGAGGGGGGCGGATACGGAAGACTCTTCCGGTAAGCAGCGCCGTGTTGACGAACCTGTCTCCAACCGAAGCGGCCTTCAACGGGACAGCCTAATGTTACAAGCGAGCTTCGACGAAGGAAAATTGCCTTGACTCCAGAATACAAGCACTGACACATTCAGTTGTCAGACATCTTACATAATAGGGGATCATGGCTGACGGATCGAATAGGAGGATCATGTGAGGAAGCTCTTTGTACGATTGGCCGTAGGCGCCGCATTCGTCGCCACGGCCGCAGCTGCCCATGCGGGGCAGACGCTCGACCGCGTCATGGAAAAAAAGGCGATGGTCGTCGCCACCAACAGCGGCTGGCCGCCTCAGAGTTATCTGGACGACAGCAACGAGATGGTCGGCTTCGATATCGACGTCTCCCGCGAAATCGCCAAGCGCCTCGGCGTCGAAGTGAGCTTCGAGACGCCGGACTGGGCAACGCTGACCGGCGGCCGCTGGCAGGGACGCTACGATCTCGGCGTCGGTTCCGTAACGCCGACCAAAGCGCGCGCGCAGGTCATCGATTTCGTCGGCATCTACTACTACAGCCCCTATGTCTATGTCGTGCACAAGGACAGCGAGGCGAAGTCCGTGACCGACCTCAACGGCAAGGTCATCGGCGTCGAGACCGCGACGACGTCGGAAGACTTCATCAACCGCCGACTGGAAATCGACGCGCCTGGCCTGCCGCCGGTCGAATACAAACTGGAGCCGGGCGAAGTGCGAACCTTTGCCGATTCCATGCTGCCGTTCGACGATCTTCGCCTCGGCAGCGGCGTGCGCCTCGACGCAGTGATCGCGCCTGAGCAGACGGCCCTCAACGCCATCAAGAATGGCTATCCGCTCCGCAGCCTGGAAGGTGAATATGCCTTCCGCGAGCCGCTCGTCGTGATCGCCGAAAAAGTTGATCCGGACTGGACAGCAAAGGTCGGCAGCATCATCGAGGAGATGAAGAAGGACGGCACTCTCAGCACGTTGACCACCAAGTGGTACGGCAAGGACTACAGCACTGACTGACGAGCATGGCGGCGTGGGTCGATCTGGCTCGCGCCGCAACGCGCATCTGGGGGAGCCGTACAGCATGACCTATCCTGATACCTACTATAAACGCACGATGGTAGATCTGACAGCGCGTCCTGCGCTGTCAGGCTCGCACGATTGCGACGTCGTGATCGTCGGCGGCGGCCTCGCCGGGCTGTCGACGGCCCTGCAACTGGCGCGAGCCGGCAAAAGCGTCACGGTTCTGGAAGCCGAAAGCGTGGGTTACGGCGCATCCGGCCGAAACGGCGGCTTCGTCAGCCCGGGCTATGCAACGGACGGCGACGAAATCGCACGTGTCACTGGCGAAGAAGCAGCCCGCAGCCTCCATCTGCTGTCGATCGAAGGCATGGAGTTCATCCGCGAAAACATCCGCGCCCTTGCGATCGATGACGCGCAGCCGCAACCCGGCCTGATGAGCGTGCTGCGCTACGACAATGCTGCAAGTCTCAAGGCCTATGCGAAGGACACCAGCCGGCGCTACGGCTACGAACTCGAATTCATGGATCGCGACGCGGTCCGCGCGACCCTCAAGTCGGACCGCTATTTCCAGGCATTGCGCAACCGCAATGCGTTCCACATGCACCCGCTGAACTATCTGCGCGCCATCGCCCGCGAGATCGAACGTCTTGGCAGCCGCATCTGCGAAATGTCCGCGGTAGAATCCGTGGACCTGGCAGGCGCACAGAAGCGGGTGAAAACGGCAGGTGGAGGCGTGACGGCCCGCGATGTCGTCTTCACGACAGGTGGTTACACCGGATCGCTCAATGGAAAGCTGAAGCGCTCCTTCCTGCCGATCGCGACCTACGTCATGGTCAGCGAGGATGCGCCGGAGCTTATCGCATCGGCGATCGCAACGAAGGACGCCATTGGCGACAACCGCCGCGCGGGCGACTACTACCGCGTGATCGATAGCGGCCGGCGCCTCTTGTGGGGCGGTCGCATAACCACCCGCGCAGCCTCGAGCGACGCGCTCGTGCGCGAACTGCGCGCCGAAATGGTCGGCACCTATCCGCAACTCGCCGGGTTGAAGACCGAAATCGCCTGGTCCGGCCTCATGTCCTATGCCCGCCATTTGATGCCCCAGATTGGGCGCATGAGCCCCGGCGTGTGGTATTGCACGGCCTTCGGCGGGCACGGCCTCAACACGACGGCGATTGGCGGCAAGGTCATCGCCGAAGGCATTCTCGGTGAGACCGAACGCTACAAGCTCTATGAACCGTTCGGCCTCGTCTGGGCGGGCGGGCTTGCCGGGCTTGCCGTCGCCCAGCTCACTTATTGGAAGCTCCAGGCACAGGATTGGTGGCGCGAGCGCGCCGCCTGAGACACGGGAAAGGTCTGAACCATGATCGGTCGATTGATACTCATCTATCCCGAGGCCTCGCGCCGTGCCGGAGCGCTGCTGATCCTCACCCTGGTGGTCCTTGCGCTCTACATGCTCGGTGTCAGCTCTGCCTGGATTGGCCATGTCCTGCCCGCCACGGCAGGTTGGCTTGGCGAAAACCCGACCATGGGACGGCTGGTTTCGTCTCTCCTGATCGCGCTCATCGTTGCCGCCAACTGGAAGGCGTTGCGCCAGCTCTCACGGCGCCAGCAGGTGGTCGGCGTCTGGCTTGAACTCTTCGTGCTTCTGATGCTCTTCTTCTATTCGTTCGATCTGTCCTTCGCCTTCATCGCCAAGAAGATCGGCTTTCTCATTTCACAGGGCGTGGTGACGACGCTCTACATTTCCGCGATCTCCATCGTGATCGCGACGGTCATCGCGTTGGCCGGCGCAATCGCCAAATTGTCCAGCAACGGAGTGATCTACGGCCTCGCCACCTTCTACACCTCACTGTTTCGCGGCCTGCCGCTTCTGATGCAGATCTACATCATCTATCTCGGCCTGCCGCAGGTCGGTTATGTGATCGGCGCGGTGCCTGCCGGCATCCTGGCGCTTTCGCTGTGCTACGGCGCCTACATGACGGAAATCTTCCGCGCCGGCATCCAGAGCATTTCACGCGGCCAGACCGAAGGCGCCACCGCACTCGGGCTCAGCCCCAACCAGACCCTGGCGCTCGTGATCCTGCCGCAGGCGATGCGCGTCATCATTCCTCCGACCGGAAACCAGTTCATCGCCATGCTGAAGGACTCCTCCCTCGTCTCCGTTGTCGGCGTCTGGGAAATCATGTATCTCGCCCGCACCCAGGGCCAGACCGAGTTCCGCCACATCGAGATGCTGATCACCGCATCGATGATCTACTGGATCCTTTCGATCGGGCTGGAATATGCCCAGTCTCGCATCGAGGACCGATTCGGCCGCTTCGATGCCCGTTGACGTGCCCGCCACGGCCCGTGGCGGCGCGTTTAACGCGCCGTCGAACGGCCGGCGCCCTTCTCGTTGTTCTCGCCTTCGGGATCTTCTCGGCCACCAATGCCATGGTGAAGCCGCCGCCCTCGCCGGCCCCGTTAGAGCGGCTGCGGCAGCTGCGGAAAACCGCCGACATGCATGCAGGTCAAAGCAGCCCGGTCGCGCCCGGCCGCAAGGCAATCAGGTAGTGGCAGACCCGCAACACGGGCTGCGAGAAAGCCGGCAATGAAGCTGTCGCCGGCACCGGTCGTGTCGACCACCTCGACCGGCCGGATGCCGATCGAAACAGTTTGTCTTCCATCGCTGACCATGGCCCCCTTGCTGCCTCGGGTGACAACGGCGAGCGGCACGCCGCATTCCAGCAGGCGGCGCAGCAAGTCTTCCGCCGTTGCGTCGTCGTCGCCGGCGGAACCGAAGGCGATCGTCAGGCCCTCGGTTCCGAGATTGACTGGATCGGCATTGACGGACACATCCTGGGACACACTGATACCGGCGTCGGCGAGCGTGCGGCGCAGAACACCTCCATCGTCCATCCAGCCGACATGCACGTGATCCATGGTCTTCAGGACGGCAATCTCGTCCGCATCCGGCTTGTAGCCGGCGCAGACACCGAAATCCTCGAAAGCGAAGACGCGGTCGCCGGAGGGAAGCACGTCAATCTCGGTATAGGCGGTGACGCCGAAACGTTCCTGCATATGCGTTACGTCGACACCGTTGTCAGCCAGGAGATGCCGCGTCCGCTGACCGGCCGGATCCGAACCGACGGCGCCGAAATAGTGCGAGCCGTGGCCGAGCCGGGCGAGCTGTACCGCAACGTTGACAGCGTTGCCGCCAACAAGCGATTGCGAAAGCGGAGGCTGGAAGCGGTCTATGCAATTGTCGCCGACGGCGGCGAAGCGGAGGATTTTCATGCGTATCTCGGGATAGGACGCGAAAGCCGCGAACGCGATGATGCGGATTCGCAGCTCCGGATTATCGCGTCAAGCAGCACATATCAGTAGGCGACGCGCTTGTAGTAGCGCCTTGTCGTGAGAGGGTGGTTGCGCAGGACTTCAAGATGGGCGCTGATGCGCTCCAGCACAGTCGCCATCAGCACCGGCGACACCAGCGCCCGCACATCGGCCGAAACGCCGGGCAATGCGAACTCGGCAGTGTCGAGAACGGTAAGCTTGTCGGTGTAGCCCGGCGCAAAGTTCTGGACGCGCTCGGCAAGCGGGCGCGCCGCATCCTCGCCCTTGAAGAGAATGACGCTGACGCCCTTTTCGACGAGTTCGAGCGTGCCATGGAAAAAATCGGACGCGTGCACGGGGCGGGTGCGGATCCACTGCATCTCCTCGAGGATACACATGCCGTAGTAGAACGCTTCCGGCCAAACGTTCCCGGCACCGGTAATGATGTGGTAGTCGGAGGCGGCGAGGATCTTCGCAAAGGCCTCGGCCTTGGGCTCATAGGCCCGCTTCACCTCCAGCAGCAGCGCCGGCATGCGGGAGAGCTGGCTGACGATCTCGGCGTGATTTTCGATCTCACCACGATGGTTCAGGATCGCGAGCGCGATGAACAACGACTGCAGATAGAAGGATTCGCAGGATGTATCGTCCTCGGCAAAGTTGACGAAGACGTGGTCTCCGCCCTTGCCCAGCGGCGTCTCCTGGTGGCCGACCAGGGTCACAACAGTCGCGCCGATTTCCTTCAGCCTGGCGAGAAGGGCTACACTTTCCTTTGTCGTGCCGGAAAGCGACGGCATGACGACGATCGACTTGTCCGTCAGCTGGGACGAGCCTGTGAGCACCAGTTCTGCCGGCATGTCGATGAAGGCAGGAAAGCGCGAGCGCCGTTGCAGCAACTGAGCCGCGGGCTGCATCAGGATCGCCGCGCCGCCGGTCCCGAGGAAGAAGATGTTCTCTGCGCCCGCCGAAAGACATGATACGATCACTGTTTCCAGCCGGCTCTGCAGCGCGACTGCACCGGACTGGATACGGAGGAATCTCTGCTCGTCAAAATTCAGCATGGTTCTGCTCTCGGTGTCTACAGGAGGTGATGGCTCTTTAGTTGTAAGACAACTGACATCATCGGAAATATCTGTCAAGGCGGCTTTCCGCGATTTGTGGAAATGCCACGTGAAGCGAAGCGGACGCAGCTACAAAGCCGGGCTTTCGTACACTTGACCGGCAAGGATTTGTCAGACAAGAACGATTGGACGATCAACGACGACACGAGGCATTAGAAGTGCAGGAGCCCCTTCGCGACTCGCGCACCCTGGCCATTCAGCTTCGGGACCGGATTGCCGATCTCATCCGGTTGGAAGGGCTGAAACCCGGGGACAAGCTGCCCACAGAAGCGCAGCTCACGCAGCGCTTCAAGATATCTCGCCCGGCGCTGCGCGAAGCCCTGAAGCTGCTCGAACAGGACGACGTAATCTATGTCGAGCACGGTCGCGGCCGCTTCGTTTCGGCGCTCTCGGCCGTCCAGGTCGATCGCCCGATCACGGTCTTCGAGAGTGTCACCGACATGGCGCGCCACTACGGTTATTCCACTGTCAACAAGGTGCTGTCGATTTCCGAGGAAACGCCCGACACACGCGTCGCCGATAGCTTGCATCTCCCGCCCACCGGTCGCGTGATCCGCATCGAGCGCATCCGTCTGCATGATGACGAGCCGATCCTCTACTGCATCGACTACGTTCCGCGCAGCATCATCCCGGGGAAGCTCTACGACCTCGACTGGAGCGGATCGCTGATGGACCTGCTCCAGGAATGCGGCAGCCGCCCGCGCATGTCCGCCGCCAGCGTCTCCTCCGTCATGCTTCCCGATGACGTCGTCGAGCGCCACGACCTGAGGGATTTCGGGCCAGCCCTGCTCATCACCGAAACCTGCTTCAACGCAGCCGGCGTCCCGGTGAACTACGCGATTGACTATCACCGCGGCAGCCATTTCTCCTTTAGCCTGACGCGCAAGTAGGCGCTTTCCGAAGAAGGTGTGCTGGACGCGATGTGGGAGCGTCGGCTTGATTTTTCGGCTTCTGTATAAGTGGGCATAATCGATCACCAATTTCCTACCGCGATCATCGCCCATGCGGTGTGGAACCTGCAGGTTTATCCTGGTGTTGGGGCCTCTGGGCTTGCTCGAAGCGAGGAACGCAACTAAATCTGCGCCCCCCTGCACCGGGCGGAGTTGTTCCGGGCATATGGCGGCGAAACATCTTGGGCGCCCAGTCATCAATGCCCCGCGGGGCCGGAGACAGCATGAGTACATCACATGACGGCACGCCGCATGATGCCCTCCAGCCTCAAGGATTCCTTGCCCTCCTCCTCGGTTCGATCGGGGTCGTGTACGGCGATATCGGGACGAGCCCCCTCTATGCGTTTCGCGAGGCACTCAGGCCATTTTCCCGCGACGGCATCAGCCATGAAAGCGTCGTCGGCCTCATTTCGCTCATGGTGTGGACGCTGACGGTCATCGTCACCTTCAAGTACGTCCTATTCCTCCTGCGTGCCGACAACGACGGCGAAGGCGGAACACTCTCACTCTTGGCGCTGCTCATGAAGAAGACCGGGCGCTACATGCCCGTCCTCTTCTTTGCCGGCATCGTGGGGGCGGCCCTCTTCATCGGCGACGCCATGATCACGCCTGCCCTGTCGGTGATGTCTGCCCTCGAAGGTCTCAAGCTCGTCACCCCTGCCCTCTCCGACTATGTATTGCCGATGTCCGCCGTGATCATGGCTGGGCTCTTTGCGGTCCAGTCGCACGGCACGGCCGCCGTATCCAAATTTTTCGGGCCGATTACAGTGCTTTGGTTTCTGGCGATGGCCTGGGGCGGCCTAATTCACATCGGCGACGACTATACGATCCTAGCAGCGCTCAACCCGATGAACGCGCTTTGGTTCATCACCCACGCGGGGTTTGCCGGCCTTATCGTCCTAGGGGCCGTGTTCCTGACAGTGACGGGCGCGGAAGCGCTCTATGCCGACCTCGGCCATTTCGGCCGCAAGCCGATCCAGACGGCCTGGTTTGTCCTCGTGTTCCCGTCGCTCGCGATCAACTACCTCGGTCAGGGCGCTCTCGTCCTCACAAACCCCGAAGCTGCGGAAAACCCGTTCTATCTCATGTATCCAGAGTGGGCCCTACTCCCGGTCGTCATACTCGCGACGCTCGCCACCATCATCGCGAGCCAAGCGGTGATCACGGGCGCGTTCTCGCTTGCGCGACAAGCGGTTCACCTCGGTTTCCTTCCGCGCTTACAGATTACCTTCACTTCGGAGACAAACACCGGACAGATCTACGTCCCGGCTGTGAACGGCCTTCTATTTGTTGGTGTCATCGTACTGATCTTCGCATTCGGGGACTCTGAATCGCTGGCGACGGCCTATGGCATTTCCGTCACGGGCGCGATGGTCGTCACGACGCTGATGGCGTTCCAGTTCCTGCGTTCGGTCTGGCGATGGTCCACGGCCGCCGCGGCCGCTGTGCTGATACCGCTCTTCGTGCTGGAAAGCGTTTTCCTCGGAGCGAACCTTCTCAAGATTCATGACGGCGGGTGGGTGCCTGTACTGCTTGCGACCACTATCATGCTCGTGATGTGGACGTGGACGCGTGGATCTCAATTGCTTCGGGAGAAGACGTCGAGAAGCGATATCCCGCTCGACACGTTCATCGCATCCATCGAAAGGGAATCGCTCCACGCTCCGGTCAAGGTGAAGGGAACAGCAGTGTTCCTGACAAGCGTTGGCGACAAGACGCCGGCCGTACTGCTGCACAACATCAAGCACAATCACGTTCTGCACGAGAACAACGTCATTCTCACAGTCAAGACGTCGGAAAGACCCTACGTCCCTGAGACTAAACGTGTGCAGATGACCAAGCTTTCCGAACGGTTTGCTCGGATCGAGATCACATTCGGCTTCATGGATGAGCCGAACGTCTCGAAAACTCTGGCACTCTGCAAGAAGGCGGGCTTCAAGTTCGAGATCATGCAGACGTCGTTCTATCTTGGACGTCGCACGCTGATCAGCGATCCGAATTCTGGGCTGCCGGGCTGGCAGGACAATCTCTACATCGCGCTAACCGGGCTTGGTGTCGATCCTTCGGCCTACTTCAAGCTTCCAGCAAATCGGGTGGTGGAGATTGGGGAACAGATGTCGATCTGAGGGAGCGGAAGGAGTGAACGCGCCACCGCTCAATCGCCCGCACGCTCCGAGATCCGGCTTAAACGTAGCACGATTTGGTCTCAGAACCGCATTCGCGCCAAACCGATGCTATCAATCCTGCAAAAAGAAACCAAATAGCGCTCGGAAAGATCAGCGCTCAAAAGATATCGGACGCTGACGGGGTGGCGGCTGGGGAGAAAATTGAAAGCCTCAGAAAGCGCGATGGCGTCCAAAAGTCGGCACCTGCGGTTGCCCGGCTCATCCCGCTTTCAAAGACGGATACGATCCGAGCTTCGGACGGATTTATATTGGCAACGCCATCACCGCCAACCCACTCGCCGGCAATCAGGTTCTGGTGCAATGTCATAATGGGGTTCCTAGATCAGCTGGCGTGCGGCGAGGTTGCGCATGAGATGGGACGCGCCGAACGTCCAGGGGCGGCACTCGGTGGACAGCCTCACCGTGTTGACGAGAGCGCCGAGCTTGGCGTTGGAAATCGTCACGACATCGCCGACCTTATGAGTAAAGCCCTGACCCGGAACGTCGCGATCTTCGACTGGAGCGAACAGCGTGCCCATGAACAACATCAAGCCATCGGGATATTGGTGATGGGGACCGATGGTCTGTGCCACGAGGTCGAGTGGATCGCGGCTGATCTCCTTCATCGAGCTGCGGCCGGTCAGGACATAGCCATCTTCGCCCTCAATCCTCAGATCGAGTTCGGCATCGCGAACGTCATCAATTGAATAGCTTTCATCGAACAGTCGAATGAACGGGCCGAGTGCGCAGGAGGCGTTGTTGTCCTTGGCCTTGCCGAGCAACAGGGCAGAGCGTCCTTCGACATCGCGCAGGTTCACATCGTTGCCAAGCGTCGCTCCTTTCACCCGGCCCTGACTGTCGACAACCAGCACCACCTCCGGTTCAGGGTTGTTCCATCTCGAGATCGGGTGGAGCCCCACCTCGTCCCCATGGCCGACCGCTGACATGATCTGTCCCTTTGTGAAGACTTCAGCGTCGGGGCCGATTCCGACTTCGAGATATTGAGACCAGACACCCTCCTCGATCAATGCCTCCTTGACCTTGGCCGCTGCCAGCGAACCGGCCTTGAGATTGCGCAGGCTGTCTCCGACGACCGCCGTCACGCGTTCGCGGATCTTAGAGGCGAGGTCGGGATTTCCTGCCGCGCGCTCCTCGATCACCCGCTCGATCATCGAGCGTGCAAAGGTCACTCCGCAGGCCTTGATCGCGTGAAGATCGCATGGGGCGAGCAGCCGGGGCATGCTCGGGTTAGCGGCCCGGCCGGACAAAACATCGTCGAGATTGCAGATCGCTTTTCCCTCTTGGGCACGAACAAACCCGACCGGATCGTCCATCTCGGCGAGATCGCGCATCGTTGGCGCATCCTTCGAGGTGATGTCGAAGATTACGCCGGCCCTAACAGCCACCAGCGCCGGCCCCTGTTCTTGCGGCAGCCAAACGCGACCTACGAAGGTGCCGCTCTTACTGAGTTCCATATCGTTCATCCCATTTCAACGTCATTGAAGCAGTCAGTTTTTGGTGGTGTTCGAGCACCTGAAGGCCGGGGTGACCCTCAAGATTATGAGCGTCGACAGGGTGGGAGACCGGCTCAAAACAAAAGAAGTCGGCCTTCGACCCCGGCGAGAAGACCAATGCATATGCGAGGTTATCCGAGGCGGAGAGCCTGACGGAGATGGCCCCGTCGCCTTGCGTGATCACGGCTTCTCCACCCCACTCGCCGAAGGCGTTGTTGATCCAGCCGTCGGTCAAGTTCCGCCCTTTATCGAAGTTCCAGTCTGAAGCGTCACCGATCTCTTGCCGCCCGGCGGGAAGATGATGCTCGTCCTCCAGCCATATCTCCGCGGCACGAAATCGCAGCCGGGTGTCCGCATTTCTGGGAAACCACGGATGAAATCCCACGCCGAACGGCAATGCTTGCTCCGACATGTTTTCAACTTCGAGCTCTACGATCAGTTTGCCCAACGCGAGCGTGATGATTTGCCGTGCCCGATAGCGGAATGGACCGATCTCCCCGTCGCATTCGAGTTCGACGAACTCTGAGCGCTGGGCAAGCGTGCACCAACACCGCTGAAAGCCGTCCCCGTGAATGGGCAATGGCTCGCCACGAAGGTTGGCAGGAACAGGATGGAACGCACCATCGTGTTCGAAGCCGCCCCCGGAAATGCGATTGGAAAATGGGACCAGCACATTGCAGCCGAGTGCGAAAGGGCCATCCTCCATCCGCCCGTTCCATGGCCTCAACACGGGAAATAGTGCACCGTTCGGGTGCCGCACATCAAGCCGCGCAATCCCCCCTCCAAGCGCCGGCACGAGCTCGAGGCGCGCGTTGCCGTTGTCCAGGACGATCCGCTCGGCCACCATCTCTACCAGCCGCCGTCGATCGCGAAGTTCTGCCCAGAGATCATGTCGGAGGCCGGCGAGACGAGGAAGAAAACGAGTTCGGCCACATCGTCGGGCTGGATGCGTTTTTTGAGGCTCTGCCGCGTCAGGATCCAATCGTTGTATTCCTGAAGCCTATCTGCAAAGACCCGGTCTTCCGCTTCGGAAACAATCGCACCTGGCGAAACCGCATTGACGTTGATGCCATGTGGACCAAGCTCACGGGCCAGCGACTTCGTGAGACCGACCATCGCGCCTTTTGACGCCACATATGGTACGTAGCCTTCCCATTGGCCATTGAGCGTGATGGAAGCAAAGTTGATAATCTTGCCTGCCCCCTTGCGCTTCATCAAATCCGCACAGCCTCTGACAGCAGCAAAGGCAGCTGACGAGTTGACACGGATCTGATCTTCGTACTCCTCCAAGCTGAAATCTTGAAACGGCTTGTTGATGATGAGCGCGGCGTTGTTGATCAGGATGTCGATGCCACCCAAAGCCTCTGCCTCGTCCCGTATGACCCTTTCCGATGTGGCGAGATTATTAAGATCACAACCAAGAAAGCGCACGTTTTCGCCGAGGCTTCGTGCCAGCGTCTGCGCATCGTCCAGCCCAGGACGGTCAAGTACGACGACGGTCGCGCCTTCCTTGTTGAGCTTCCTTGCCTGTGCTCGACCGAGCGTGCCGAGGCCTCCGGTGACGAGTGCCACTTTTCCCTGAAGCGTTTCCATTTGCGTTCCCTTCAAAGCACCGACTGCACTTCGTCGATCGACGTGTCGGCGACACGCTTGTCGAGCACGATCTGTCCACGCGCCATCGCGACCACACGATCACAGCAGTCAAAGACATGATGCATATTGTGGCTAATGAAGATTCCCGTGACGTTCTGTTCTTTCAGCGAACGAACGAAACCGATGACCTTGTTGGTCTCCTTGACCGAGAGATGGTTAGTCGGCTCATCGAGGATCATCACCTTGGATTTAAAGTGCATGGCTCGGGCGATGGCCACGCCCTGCCGCTGCCCTCCGGAAAGCTCACCAACCAGCGCATCGGGCGAGCGGAGATGCAGATCGACATCTGCGATCGCCCGGACACTTTCCTCGCGCATCTTGCGTAGATCCATAACGCCGACGCCGAACACCGAGTATTTCAGCGGCTCTCGACCGATGAACAGATTCCGCGCAATCGACATGGTTGGAACCATGGAGTTGTACTGGTAGATCGTCTCGATGCCGAGACGCATGGAATCGCGCGGGCTGCAGATCGCGACTTTCTCGGATTCGATATAGATGTCACCCTCATCCTGCTTCTGCACACCGGAGAGGATATTGATCAGTGTGGATTTGCCGGCACCGTTATCACCGATGAGGCCCACTGCTTCGTTGCGGGCGAAATCGACCGAGACGCCTTTCAGCGCATGCACGCCCGAATACCACTTGTGCAGGTTTTTGACGGAAACGATGGTATCCTTCATGGTTCAAACCTCCACTTTGATGGACTTTGCGCGCTTGCGCAGCCAAGAATTGGCGACCACCGCAAAGATGGTCAGCGAGCCGATGGCGAACTTGAACCAGTTGGCGTCGACCTGGCTGAGAACGAGACCATTGTCGATCACGCGGATCAGCGCCACGCCCACGATGCCGCCCAAAACGGCGCCGACCCCGCCAGTCAGTGCAGTGCCACCGATAACCGCCGCCGCCACGGCCTGAAGCTCCATTCCCTCGCCGATTGACGGCAGGGGCGAACCGAGGCGAAGCACCTGGATCAATCCGGCAAATCCGCTTAGTACCGAGCAGAGAATGAAACAGGCGATCTTGACGCGCGCTGTCGGGATGCCGAGTGCCGCTGCCGCCGGCAGGAATCCGCCGGTTGCTCGGATCCAGTTGCCAAAGTTCGTACGGCTGAGGAGCAACGACACGAGACCAGCGATGGCCACAAACCAGATGAATGACATTCTCACCAGTTCGCCCGGCCCGACGAAGCTAGTGAAGAGCCACGTGGGGAGATCGGCCGGGAGAAGCGGTGGAAATCCGCCCGAGATCACGACAGTCAGGGATCTGGCGACAAACATCATGCCAAGCGTGGTGATGAAACTTGGTATCGCGAAGCGAATAGTCAGAAAACCGTTCAGAAGGCCGATAAAGACGCACACAAGAAGGCCGGCGATCAGTGCCAGTGAGAACGAAATTCCTGTAACCATCAGCACCGCCATCGACATCGGCATCAGGGCGAATACGGCCCCCACTGAAAGGTCGAATTCACCGCAGATCATGAGAACCGTCACACCGATCGCGACCAGTGCCATCTCGGGCAGGATCCCCAAAACGCCGCGCAAATTGTCAAGACTCAAGAACACGCCTTCGGACTGGCTCTGGAAGATACCCATGAGAAGCAGGAGAAGGATAAGCGCGGCCAGTTCGGGCTTATCCATGTAGATTTTCAAAAAACGTTTCATTGCATGCGGCTCCAGTACGAGAGGGCGGCGATGTGCTCGCCGTACCCTCTCGGCCAAATTTGGCGCTCTGCCCGTTCAACTTGACGGGCAAAGCACACTCTAACGCCCTGAACAGGCTAGTTTGTCTTTCCCGAAGAATCCGCTCCGGCCCCCGGGGAAGTGCGTTAGCGAAGACCCTTGGCGGAGAACTCCATGATCGTCTCGGCATCGGCGGGGCGAACAATGCCCTGCCCCGTGTCAATGTCGGACGGGGCGAGCCCGAAAGTCTTGGCGAGATAGACCTGCATGACTGGCATGAAGCCCTGCATGTAGGGCTGCTGATCGACCTGAACCTGGACGTAGCCGGTCTGCATCTGCTGAACGACTTCCGGCACGAGGTCGAAGCCCCCTAGCAGCACCTTGCCCGGCTCGACGCCGCGATCCTTCAGCACCCGTGCGACCGCCGCATGCCAAAAGCCAGTGTCGAAATAGGCCGTGGTGTCGGGGTGGGCATTAAGATAGGCGCCAACACGATCGGCCGTAATCGCAAGATCAGTGCCGCTATCGATTCGCTCCCAGGAAACCTCTCGGTTGGGATTGGCGGCCTTGTATTCCTCCAGGAAATCCATGACGCCCTGCCCGCGCGCCTCAGACCAGTTCTGGCCTGGAGCCGAAACTCCAACCAGCACCTTGATCGGCCCCTCCTTCGGGAAATTCTCCGCCATGGCCTGACCGAGCGAGTGGCCGGCTGGTCGGAATCCCTGGCCGACAAAAGCAGCGCGCATGTTTCCTTGTGCGCCCTGACTGTCATCCACATTGACCCCGATTACGACGACGTTGTCCTTCGTGGCGCGGGCGATGACGTCGTCGAACGCCTTGTCGTCGACAATCGAAGTTAGAAGTGCATCAGGCTTACGCGCCAGGGCCGCTTCCATGTTCGAAAGCTGCTGCTCGACGGAGCCTTCGTTCTGCGTAAAGACCATCTGGCAGTTGGCTGCGATCTTCTCGCAGGCGTCGTCAAAGCCCTTCTTCACCGCCTGCCAAAACGTATTCGACGCCGACGAATGGTGCGTGAAGACGATGTTTAGCGGTTCCGCGGATGCCCCGAGCGCTGTCGAGCCCAAAAGCGCTATGCTCAAAGCGCACCCAGTCAAAATCCCTCTCATATTTACTCCTCCCTTGGTTCATTTTGATTGCAGCTGAAGGTCCGTGTCAGTTCGTATCCGAGCTGCGGCGGAATACGGTGAATGCCTTATCGAGGTCCGGATTGAGTTCCATGCCCAGTCCGGCGCCTGGCGGTACTGTGATCATGCCATTCTTGACTTCGGGCAACGCCGTGACGAGGTCGCGGTACCAGGTCTTGTAGAAGGCGCGGACGCTCTCCTGTACCAGCGCATTGGGCGCGTTTAGCGATAGATGCGTCGATGCGCAAAGGACGACCGGGCCGGTGCAGTCATGCGGCGCGACGGGCAAGTGCCATGCCTCCGCCATAGCGGCGATCTTGCGTGCTTCCGACAATCCGCCGCACCAGCTGATGTCGAGCATGACCACGCCGGCAGCGTCGGTTTCCAGAAGGTCGCGAAAGGCCCAGCGCGAGCCCAACGTTTCCGAGGCTGAGATCGGTGCCGGCGAGACTGCTGCGTAGCGCTTGAGGCTCGAGAGGCTGTCCATTTTGATGGGATCCTCGTGCCAGAATGTTTGGTATGGCGCGAGTGCTTTGGCGATCTGCATTGCTGGCAACAGCTGCCACATCGAATGGAACTCGACCATGATATCCATCCGGTCGCCGACCGCCGAACGGATCTTCTCGAAGGGCTTAAGCGCCGACTTAAGATCGGGCAGTGAGATATATTGGCCGCGCGTCTTTTCCGCAGAGATATCGAACGGCCAGATCTTCATCGCCGTGATGCCCTCTTCAAGCAGGGAATGGGCAAGTTCGTCGGCGCTGTTCAGGAAGCCATTGAGGTCGTCGTAATTGCGCGCGGACGACGAGGACAGATCATAGTTCGCTGTCGTCTGGCCGGTCGCCTTCTTGATGTACTCAGTGCCCGCGCATGTGTTGTAGGTACGGATTTCCTTGCGACTGAAACCGCCGAGCAACTGGGCGATCGGCTGGTTCGTTGCCTTGCCGAAGATGTCCCACAGCGCGATGTCAAAGGCCGAGTTGCCTCGCACTTCAGCCCCGGAGGAGCGAAACCCGAGGTATCCCACGAGATCGGTGGCGAGGAGGTCGATCTGCAAGGGGTCGCGGCCGATGACCCGAGGCGCGACATATTCATGAATATAGGTTTCGACGGTCTCGGCGCCGAAGAAAGTTTCCCCGAGCCCGGTCAGCCCCTCATCCGTATGGACCAGGAGCCAGAGAAGGTTAGGGCGCTCCGCGACGCGGACCGTTTCCAGTTTCGTTATTTTCATAAGGCTGCTTCCTATGCGATGCCGGCCGCAAGAAGCGCCTTGACGCTCTCGTCGAAATGCCGGGCCATGAGCTGACTGGCTGCTTGCGGATCGCCCGCAGCAATCGCTTGCGCCAACTCGATATGGATTGCGTTCATTGCGTGCCGCTCTGCGTCCGAGGCGCGGCTGCGCCAACCGATCGGCCAAGTCTGCCGCGACACGCCCTGGAAGGCGCCGACAATCATCGAGAAGATCGGATTCTTTGAAGCGCGGGCGATCTCGAGATGAAACGCGAGGTCGCTCTCCATTACTTTCTCTGCGTCTACAAAATTGTCCTCCATTGCCTTCGCAAGTCCGAGAATGGTGCGCGCTTCCGCGTCCGTCCGCCTCAGTGCGGCGAGCGTCGCCGTACGGGTCTCTATGGTTCGGCGCACGTCGTAGACCTGATTGATGTTGATCTGGGCAGTGTGTACGCCGTGCTCGATCATCAAGGACATTGCTCCGTGATCGAGCTGCGCCACGGTGGCGCGCTTACCCGCACTGAGATCAATCAAGCGCATCGTGGCGAGCGACCTGAACGCCTCGCGGACCACCGATCGAGATACGCTGAGTTCCTTCGATAAGGTTGCCTCACTAGGCAGCCGGTCGCCGGGGCCGAGTTCATTTGTCCGGATGTGCTGGGTGATCGCGCCGATCGCGGTGCCGACCAGGCTGCCGGCTATATGTTGCTCGTCTTCAACTGGCCGCAGGTTCATACGTTGCCTCCCAAAATGCCAAAACCTGTCGGACAGGTTTACTTGATCCGATTCATAGTTTACGCATAAGCTGTATGTCAAGATTGAATTCGAAGACCAAACGGGGGAATTCCATGGGAGTTGAGGTTGACGTTGTTCTCGCCGCGAAAAACGTCGTCGGAGAAAGTGCCGTATGGGACGAACGAGAACATGCGCTATGCTGGGTCGACATCGTCGGGAAATCGATCCATCGCTTACGCCCGGACTCGGGCAAACACGAAAAGTGGAACTTCCATGATCTCGTGACTTCAATTGGCCTTCGTAAGGACGGAGGCGCCATTGTCGGATTGAGGAAGTCAATTGCGTTATGGGACTTCGGCGGCCAACTCCGCGCCATAGCAGAGGTTGAATCGGAGCTTCCGCGAAACCGCCTGAACGAAGGCGTTGTCGGGCCAGATGGCGCATTCTGGGTTGGCACCATGCAGGACAATATCGGTCTCGATGGCACGCCGCAGGCGATATCGGCAAAGACGGGAAGGCTCTATCGTTATGCGGTCGGAGAGCTATGCTCGGTTTCGGATGACCGCTTTGGCATCACCAACACACTAATATGGACTGAAGACGGTCGGCTCATTACGGCCGACACCGAAGACAACACGATCTACAGTTACGCCTTGGATGACAAATCCTGGTCTCTTCACGACCGGCGGACGATCCTTTCTGGCTTCAATCGTGGTCTTCCAGACGGATCTTGCGTCGATGCGGAGGGTTTCATCTGGAATTGTCGCGTCGCCGGTGGCGGTTGCGTGGTTCGTTTCACGCCGAGCGGTATAATAGATCGCATTGTCGATCTGCCCTGTTCGTGGCCAACCAGCTGTGCTTTTGGCGGGCCTGGACTTGAAACTCTGTTCGTTACTTCAGCACGCTTCACGATGAGCGACGCGTACCTTGCCGACAATCCGTACGAGGGATCTGTGTTCGGGATTCGGGCAGGTGTTTGCGGGCTGCCGGCCAATCGGTTCGGTCAATGACCTCGATTTCAGGTTGCCAGACGTATTCGCGTACCATGACTCGTACACGTACGGCTGCCCTAAGCTAGCTCAGGCCCAGGCGGAAGAGATCGTCCCAGTGCTCAAGGATGAGAGCGCTATTGATCGGCGCGCCGATATGGCTCGCCAGCGCCGGTAGGCAGCGGCCTTCTCGAAGCGGTGAATTTCGGATCCTTGATGTCGCTCACCATATCATCTGCGATGTCGCGCAGCAGTGGTGGATGACGTGGAACAATATCTTGACCGCGAGTTTAAGACGATCGAGCAGGACTATGTGCAGATCACTCGATCTCGTTTGACCACGGGATATCTCAGTCGCTTGCTGAGCAACGCCCGGGTTGTGCGGTATCTCGCCGGAGCCGGTTCGGCACTGGGACAAGCCTGTTTGCGCTGTAGCGGTCAGCTTTGCCAGGGATCAACCACAACAACGCCGGTGCCTTCAAAGTCCCGTACATTGCGGGTGACCACAATCATGTCATGGACCAGAGCAGTCGCGGCAATCAAAGCGTCGGCCTCGTTTCGCCGATCGGGGATATGCAGGTGCGCGCAACGCGTCGCAACCACATCATCAACTGGAAGAATACGACCGGCGAACTCAGGGCGCACATGACTGTCGAGCCATGAGCGCAGCCGAGCGCCCTGTGTGGCGTCCCGGCGCTGCACGCCGAGCACTCCTCGCTCCAATTCAAGAATCGTGATGGCGGAAATGAAGAAGCGCGCCGCATCTTCCGATCCGACCCACGCTACCACATTGGCATCGGCTTTGCCGTCGCCAACCTTGCGCAGTTCGGAAATCACGTTGGTGTCCAACAGATACTTCAAAACAAATCCGCTTCGCGCGGCCTGACTTCGACGCGGCGCGGCTCGAAATCGATCGCCGAAAGGCCGGACATCGCAAGAGCGTCGACAAGACTGCGATGCTTGCCGCTCAGGCGCTCGAATTCATCATAGGTCATGAGGACATGGGAAGGCTTGCCACGATCTGTGATGATCACCGGACCGCTCCTTGCCGCCTTCTTTGCGCTACTGACGTCGTGGTTCAACTCTCGGCTGGAAAGGGTCGTGATGCTCACGGCTGGACCTCCATGTAGGTAATTACCTACATATAGCATGAGAGAAAGAAATAACAAGCCGAGCATACGCCCGAGCGGTTTACGCTGGGCCTCGATACCATCGTCCAAGGTCAGCATTCCAGTCGATACATTATGTGAACTTTTTCCCCGGGAGGTGCATTATCGGCCCCTCAGGCTGGCGGCTATAAATCGCGCGACGCTAGAGCCCGCCTGATTGAGAACGAGATCCAACGGCGAGCACTACCTATCCCGGAGAATAGGTTTTTCCCCTCGAAGTTTTTGATATCTCTCCTGCGTCACATAATGCGCGAACAACCAAAAGCGCGGCGAAATCGCTCGCGACATTGGAGGATGTCATGCGTCGTACGACTGCCAACGTCGGCCACCATGGGCGGATGCTCAATGATCCCGCGATTGTTGTCGGGATCCCACATACGCTGCACCAGTCAACGAGCACCCAATCATGAGCTTGGCTTGCTCCTGTGATCCTCTCGATAGCTCGCCGGCTGAGAAATTCGAGTCGCGCCGGGGTGAAATGCCGGCCGCTGACCAGAATCCTGCAAGCGAAATGTCGCGCGTTCTCAGGACCGCGCCCATTCATCTCGCGGCTGACTCGTCCGGCGGCGCAATCGCCCACTGGAATCACGGCCCCTTGCATGACGTCGTTGAGCCCATGACCGATCATGTCATAATGGCTTACAACGGCGCGATACAGCGCATGGAACGGCGGTCAGGAAGATCGATTGCGAGCGGAACGTTTCGTCGCGGGGTTGTGATCATCATACCGGCTGGATCAAGCTCCCGATGGGATATTCCGAAACCGGTTGATGTCGTTCAGCTCTATCTTCCTCGCACGACCCTGACACGCATTGCCGACGAAACCGATACCTTCACACCAACCGATCTCCTGGAGCGAACGGCACATCCGGACCTCATTACATCCCGACTGCTCCTGAGCGCAGCCGACGTCCTGGAAGGCAATAGGGTACTGGATACACTGTTCAGGCAGCAGTTGACTGATCTTCTGGCCACGCGTCTGCTGGCTGCACATACCGGCAAGGCACCGAACTATCAGCCGGCGCTCGGCGGCCTCGCGCCGAGCGTGCTGCGCCGAGCCATCGAGCGATTGCGGTCGGACGTCGATGCGGACGTCTCCCTCGCGGCCCTCGCAGCCGATTCCGGGCTGTCACGTTTTCATTTCTGTCGCGCTTTCAAGGAAAGCACGGGGCTTTCCCCTCACAACTGGCTGCGTCAATATCGGCTCGAGCAGGCCATAAACATGCTGCGCGATCCTCAAAATTCGATCGCGTTGGTCGCAGCCTCCCTCGGTTACACCTCGCAAACAGCATTTGCGGCTGCATTCCGAAAATTGACCGGTGAAACACCGACTGATTGGCGGCGCCGCCACGGCTGATCGCAATCTCCTTTCGCCTGAAATTCCGGACTGTCGCGTTTTTTGCTGCGACGCCATGGGCTCGAACAAACGATGACCCATGCCACGCGATCCCCCTGGCATGGCGCTGGTCGCAGCCGCACTTGACCGCGCCTCGCGAATATCATTGGCCGCCGCATTTCAAAAGCCGACCGGTAAACGCCGGGCGATGAACCGCGGCGCATCCGCTAAACCGCAATTGCTCTGCAACGGCGCCAATCCCTCTGGCGCAGCCGTAGACTTGTTTCGCTAAACAACCATTGCGCCCACACCAATGGATCCTGCGGAGACAAAGGATGGTCTGGGACACCTCAATGGGACCGACTAGGGGTCAATCGCAACGAAGCGATCCGTAGCGGCCTGCCCGTTCGAACCGATGACTGGCGACGAAGCAAATATTCTACAAAGGATCAGCACAATGACCTCCATTACAACGAGTGACGGTGTTCAACTTTTCTACAAGGACTGGGGACCGAAGTCCGCTCAACCGATCGTCTTTCACCACGGCTGGCCGCTCAGCTCCGACGATTGGGATAATCAAATGCTCTTCTTCCTCAGCAAGGGCTTTCGCGTGATCGCTCATGATCGCCGCGGTCATGGCCGGTCGAGCCAGGTGAGTGACGGTCACGACATGGATCACTACGCTTCCGACGTTGCCGCAATGATCGACTACCTCGATCTTCGCAACGCGATCCATGTCGGCCACTCTACCGGCGGCGGTGAAGCCGCGCGGTATGTCGCGCGCTACGGGAAGGGCCGTGTGGCCAAACTGATCCTGATTGCGGCCGTGCCGCCGTTGATGCTGAAGACCGCCGCCAATCCCGGCGGTTTGCCGATCGAGGCATTCGACGGATTGCGCAGCCAGCTGGCCGCCAACCGTTCGCAGTTCTATCGCGATTTTCCGAGCGGCCCCTTCTACGGTTACAACCGCCCGGGTGCCGAGCCTTCGCAGGCAGTCATCTCAAACTGGTGGCGTCAGGGCATGATGGGCGGCGCGAAAGCGCATTACGAAGGCATCAAAGCATTCTCGGAGACGGATTTCACCGAAGACCTGAGGAGCATCACAGTGCCGACGCTGGTGCTGCATGGCGATGACGACCAAATCGTCCCGATCGGCGCCTCAGCTCCGTTGTCGGCGAAGCTCCTGCAGGCCGGCACGCTGAAGATCTACGAGAAACTGCCGCATGGGCTGTGCACGACCCATGCAGATGTCGTCAATGCCGACGTGCTGGCCTTCATCACCGCCTAAGCGACGTCACTTCAGCAATTCGCGCGCCATCGATTACCGATCATCTCGCCGCCCATCAGGACCGGCAACGATGACGCGCGGCCCTTTGAAACTACAAATTATGGAGTGAATAACATGAGACTTGTGATCGTGGGCGCCGGCTTCGCCGGCATGTACGCCGCACTTTCCGCAGCCCGCCTGCGCGACATCGAAGGCGTTTCGCCCGAAGAGCTCGAAATCGCGCTGGTGTCTCCGGAACCGACGCTCGTCATCCGCCCCCGGCTTTACGAGCCGAACCCCGAGACCCTGACCGCACCTCTGCAGGATGTATTTGACGCCATCGATGTCGCCTATGTGCAGGGCAGCGTCGAAGCGATCGACCCGAAGGCCCGCACCATAGACGTCGTCAATGCCAAGGGCGAGCGAAAGTCCCTTCAGTATCATCGCCTTGTGCTCGCCACCGGCAGCCGGCTGTTCCGCCCGAATATTCCCGGCCTTGCCGAATACGCCTTTAGCATCGATAACATCAATGACGCTATTGCCCTCGATCGCCACCTCCACGCGCTTGCGACGATGCCGGCTTCGGCCGCCCGCGACACCATCGTTGTTGCCGGCGCCGGTTTCACAGGGATCGAGGCGGCGACCGAAATGCCTTCGCGGCTGCGGGCCCTGTTCGACAAAACCGTCACCCCCCGGGTCATTATCATCGATCGCAGCAGCGCGGTTGCCCCCGACATGGGCGAAGGTCCTCGCCCGATCATCGAGGAAGCACTGCGCAAGCTCGGCGTGGAAACGCGGCTCAACGCCGGGGTTTCATCGCTGGATAAATCCGGTGTTACGCTGAGTACCGGCGAGTATATCGAAACCATGACCGTAATCTGGGCGGCAGGCATGCGGGCCAATCCGCTGACCACCAAAATTTCCGGAGAGCGTGACAAGTTCGACCGTTTGCTGGTCGACGGCTGCCTGCGGGTGTCGTCCGTGCCCGGCGTGTTCGCCGCCGGGGATGCGGCCCGCGCCGCGTGCGACGGCTGCGGCAACTACGCACTGATGTCGTGCCAGCACGCCACACGAATGGGCGCCTTCGCGGGCAACAACGCCGCCGCTGAACTGTTGGGTGTGCCGGCCCGGCAATATCATCAGGAAGCCTATGTCACCTGCCTTGACCTCGGCGATGCCGGGGCCCTCTTCACCCGAGGCTGGGACCGTAAGGTGGAGATGGTCGGCGAGAAAGCGAAGGCGACCAAGCAGGAAATCAACACCGTCTGGATCTATCCGCCCCAGCCCGAGCGCGCCGCTGCGCTGGCTTCCGCCGATCCGGAGTGTGTGACGGATCTCTGATCGCATCACGACACGAGCTGCGCTCTACACAAGAGCGCAGCCCGTTATATTGCGGCTCCTCGTGAGGCGTCCCGCCAATTCATCGATCGCTTTCTCCTGCCGGTCAAGATACGGAGCTTGGCCAAAGGCCTGCCTTGGAACGCCGAGACCTCCGGCATCAGAGCTCCCTTTTGCCTGCGTGAAGCACTGGAATGCTATTGAGCGCGAATGACTGTGGCATGCACGCACAACCATTCGAAATCGCCATCGTCGATGAGTGTCGAAGAGACCCTGCGGCACGTCCCACCCATCCACTCAATAGTGGTGCGACTTGACAATGCTCCGTTCCAAATCGCTACGGTAAGGTCGCGCCAGCGCCGACCGGAACGGGGCATCTAGAAGATCGCATCCATAAAGCGTCTGTTCTCGGTTCGCGGTCCCCGCTTGCCGCGGTAGCCGCCGGGCATCAAAGGCGCAAGCCAGTTCCATTGAGGCTCCGTCAACTTGCCAGGAATCGCGCAGACATGACCGATCTCTCCTCAAGATCTGCCGTGTATCCGATTCACACCCAATCGGGGGCAATACTCATCTTCAGCTCGCGGCTTTATGAAAAGCGCAGCGCTGTTGAGCGAATGTCAAAAAGAATCTGATACTTAATTGCCATCGCAACCGATTTGGCAAACGAGACGACAATTTCCTCGCCCAGTTCGTCCCAATTCGTGTCCGGCAACGATCTTTTGTGGCGGTGACCTAGATCGGCCGGGATGAGTGCGTATCTTTACTCGCGGCAGCATATTGGTTGTCCATCGGTGCCGGCACGAAAGCGAGGCTTTCGGCAGGCATGGCCAGCGAAAGCCCGCTTACTCTGCATTGATCATGAAGCAGGTCTACGATCTCGTTCTTGGCCGGCGTTCGAATGGCGACGTTGTCGACGCGGAACTGCAGCTCGACTTCGATGGCGATCGCGTCGATGGCTTTCACAGCGACGACCGGCGGCGGATTCTTGAGGATTAGGACGCTGGCTTGCAGCACAGACCGCATGACGTCCTCGACGAGGCGTGGTCTTTGCGTTGCAGCGATGCGCACCCGCACTGCGATCTGGTGGGTCTCGTCAGGGCGGCTGAGATTTGTCACGCCCTGCTTTGCCAGGATGCTGTTCGGTAGCACGACGACATTGTGCGCAACGGTCAGAAGGTTGGTGGAGCGCCAGTTGGTTTCGATGACGCGCCCCTCGGTTCCGTCGGTCAACTGGACCCAGTCGCCTAATGCATAGGCCCTGCCGAGTGTCAGCGCGATGCCGGAAAAGACATCGCCGAGCGTATTCTGTAGCGCAAGGCCGAAGATAACAGCTATGACGCCCGAGGTTGTGACCAAGGTGCCGACTGGCATGCCAAAGACAAAACCGATGACGGAAAGCGCCACGCCGAGATAGATGACGGCAATGGCCATATCCTGGATGAGATGCGCTTCCCGTGGCTTGCGGTTCAATCTGACGTAGATCTGGATGAAGCCGATGACCGTCCAGGCGAGATGGGTCCACCACAGGATTCTGGCCGATTTGGAAAGCAGCGCGCCAAAACCCTGCGTATAGGCACTGTCGGGCCGATGCGGAGCGATACCCCCTAGGTAGAGCACGAGGCTCATGCTGGTGAAGAACAGAATCTGGACGATCAGACGGCCCGTCGGACGGGTGCCGCCCTGGATGTGCCACACAACGATGCCGGCAATTCCCAGAAGGTTGACCAGAACAAGCGGCACGAAATTGTCATCACCAAACATGGCAGAATCACCGATTACGGTTGCGTCAAAGAGCGACCGGGCACCAGCACTGCAGGCCCGGCCTGATAGCCTATTTCTTGATCGGGATGGTCAGTTCCTGCTCAGCGGTATCGACCACGAAGACAGCGAGCAGCTTTGCCGGCTTAGTCTTGCTGGCGTTTTCGCTGACACCGTGGCGATCGCCCGGCAATTCCGAAAAGCTTTCACCGGCGCTATAGACCGTGACGGGACCGTCATTGACCTGACTGCGGATCGCGCCTTCGAGAACGGTCGCGTAAATGAAGGAGGACGCTGGATGTGTGTGGCCCTCCGAGAAACCGCCCGGAGCATATTCGACGAGAACGCCCTTCATGCTCTTGCCGGGAACGTTCGGCAGTTCATGGTCATAGACCAGCGTAACCTTCGCGCCCTCGTCGCCGCCCGGCGTATCATGTGCAAGAGCCGAACCTGATAGGAGAGCCGTCAACGCAACGGCAAAATGCAACGACTTGATCATGTCTATCGTCCTTTCGTGACTGAGGCACCGGGCCGCCTCTCAGACAACCCGTATGAAAGTCGTTATTGTCTGGGCGTTGTCGCAAACCAATCATCGAAACCGATGCGCCCGATGCGAGGATGATTGTCGGAGACGAGTGACCCGTCCTCCAGTTTGGTCCCGAAATAGTGGGCATCCGGATCTGCGACAACGGTGCGGGAATCTCCGATCGCCTTGAGGTAGCGCGCGGCGAAATCACAGAGGCGCGCCCGCTCGGGGCCGCAGATTTCGACGATGCCGTTAGCCGGCGCAGCAAGCGCCGCGTCCGTCACAAAATCGGCGACGTCGTCGGACGCAATCGGCTGCAGAGAACCCGTCGACAAGCGGGCCGTGTCGCCAACTGTGCCCTCCTGGGCGATGCCGCCGAGAAATTCCATGAACTGTGTGGAACGCACGATCGTATAGGGAATGCCAGCTGCGCGGATGATCTTTTCCTGGGCGACCTTGGCTCGAAGATAACCGCTATCCGGCAACCGATCGGTGCCGACGATGGAAAGCGCGACGTGGTGTTTCACGCCGGCCACGATTTCCGCAGCCATCAGGTTCTTGCCCGCCGTCTGAAAGAATTCCAGCACGGCCTTATCCTCGAAGGATGGCGAGTTCGCGAGGTCGATCACCACCTCGGTATTCCTTAGTGCCTCCGCCAAGCCCTCCCCGGTAAGGGTATTAACGCCGGTTTTCGGGGCAGCGGCAATGACCTCATGCCCTTTCGTGCGCAGCCGCTCTGCGGTCTTGGAACCGATCAGGCCGGTTCCGCCGATAATCACGATTTTCATAAGATGCTCCATTTGCTGCGCGCCCATGCGGTGCGCGTGGTTCAATAGCTGGATAGGTGATCGCCTGGTTGAAGCTTGGGCTTGAAGGCCGAGCTGGACACGGCCTTCAATGATACACGCTCTGGTTCAGCCTCAATTCAGCAAGCGGTCAGTAGTCCCAGAAGACCGGTACCCACCGAAAGGCGTCGCCGTCGACCGCGACGTGGCCAACGGAAGGAAACGGCATATGCGTTGCCACCAGCAGTTCGCCGGTCGCTGCCAGCTCCTGCAAAAGCCGGACCCGAACGCGGGCAGCCTCCTCAGGATCATGTTCGAAACCGTTGTGCCAGTCGGGGTGGTCGAACCCGACCGCGAACACGGCGTCACCGGCAAACATCAGCCGGTCGTTGCCCGAGGCTACGCGGACCACGCTGTGCCCGGGGGTGTGGCCGCCGGTACGAGAGACGACCACGCCCGGCGCCACCTGGTGCTCATCCTCGAACAGCCGCAGCTGGCTCTGATAGTCTTGGCTGAACCGCTTGGCGGCCGCCCGAAGGGCGTCAGGGAAGCCTGCCGGCATCGAGACATGGGAGAAATCGGGCGACTCCCAGAATTTGACCTCGGCAGCGGCCACGTGGATCCGCAGGTCCGGATTCAGCTGTTCCTTCACCCCGTCGACGAGCAGCCCGCCAACATGGTCCATGTGCATGTGGGTCAGCACCACGTCGGTCACGGATGCAAGGTCGATGCCGGCGGCCGCCAGCCGCTTCATCAACTGCCCAGCCCGCGGCAAGTTTAAATCCGGATCGAGTCCCAGCCCTGCGTCGATGAGGATGGTCTGCGCGCCGCTACGCACCACGACCACGTTCAGTGCCCAGTCGAAAGCGTCCTGCGGCAGGAACATATCGCCCAGCCAGGCGGCCCGCGCCTCCGGCTCCGCGTTGTGTCCCAACATCGCGGTTGGGAGCGGTAGCACCCCATCGCTGATTACCAGCACGTCAATCTCGCCGATCTGCACCGCGTATCGCGACGGAACCAGCTCTTCAGGTGCCGCTCTACCGGGATGTGAAGTGTTGTCCAGTTTCATGCTTGCCTCCTGAGTGTCATTGATCATCTGGTTCATCTTTGAAAACTCCTTTTCTCTATGTTGGTGTGGCGTACGCTCCCTGTACGGACAGCGCAGTCAGTGCGGCATTTAGAGATCGGCGACACACTCACTGCTGGCGTGTCCTCTGATGATCTATCGAAACCGATCTGCGGCTGCGCCAGAACGATTGCTGCCGCTGTAGAGCAATTGCTGCCGACGCGTGTGCATGTGGCAATCGCCCGGGGTTTTGCCGGTCAGTTGAATGCGTTCGCGAGAGAAGCCGCCGGCAATGATCGCCGAACAGTCGCACCGCCGCCAATACATGGAATCCCATAAGTTGCGGCGGTGCGGTGGCCAGACTAGGGTGCGACCGATGCCGCCAGCGCCAATATCGAGACTAAAACAATCTAAACGCTGGTGATCCCAAACTGTATTTGCCCTGCAGGAGCAGCCGATGATGCCCGTCTGGCCGTATCGTCCCCACCTACGGCATCTGGGTCTTTTTATCGTAGCCTACGTTCTGGGCTGCGGTTTCGCTCAGGCGCTCGCAATCGTTCCTGGAACGGGTATTTCCATTTGGGCTCCGAGCGGGCTTTTCATTGCCACGCTCGTTCTTACTCCGAGGCAGAGCTGGCCGTGGTGGGTGCTGGCGGGATGTTTCGCCGAACTGTTCAGCAATGTCCTGTGGTTCCACACCCCGTTGCCTGCCGCCTTCCTGATATATGTCGGCAACGCCCTCGAGGCTGTGGTCGGCGCCTTGCTGGTCAACTTGATCTTGAAGCGATCGATCCGTTTGGAAACCTTGCAGGAAGTCCTCGCCTTCGTTGTTCTATGTGCAGGAATTGCGCCGATGGTGAGCGCGACGGTTGGAAGTGCCACGCTGGCTTGGTTCGGCATATTGTCTCAAACCTTCACCGGAGCATGGCCGCTGTGGTGGATTGGAGATGCCACCGGCGCCTTGATCGTTGCACCACTGGCGTTGATCGTGATTCAGAACTGGCGTGACAAATCTGAAATCTCGGCGGCCCGATGGGCAGAAGCCAGCGTCCTTGGGCTGATCTTCCTCGGCGTCGCCGCCCTTTCTCTCAGCGGCTACCTACCCTTCGCCTATATCATCATGCCGCCGCTGCTTTGGGCCGCAGTGCGCTTCGAGCTCAAGGGGGCCGTCGTCATTCTGGCGCTCCTCACGCTGATCACGGCGATATTCACGATATCCGGCGCCAGCCCGTTTGCCGGCGATCCCGAGACCCAGCGCCACAGACAGATCATGCTGCAGCTTTTTCTAGCGATCTCGGCATTTTCGGCCCTTATCGTCGCCGCGATATCCCGGCAGCATCAACTGGCATTGCTTAACCTGCGCCAAAGCGTGGCGACTTTACGGGACAGAGAGCGGGAGCTCTCTCAGATCGTGGACATGGTCCCGGTTCACATCAGGCGGCTGACCCCCGAGGGCGAGCCGACCTTCTTCAACAAGCGCCTTACCGATTTTTTCGGACTTGACTTGCAACAGTTGAGCAAGCCGAATGAAAGCCGACTTGTGACGGCCGTACAAAGCCTCGTCCATCCCGACGATGCCGACAGCTTGCTGCAAGCGGTCCGCCAGTCCTTGGCCACGGGCGAACCCTATTCCATGAAATACCGCATGCGTCGTGCTGATGGCGTCTACCGCTGGGTCGATGGCCGGGCGGAACCGTTGCAAGATGAAAACGGCGCAATCGTGCAATGGTTCGCAATTTCCCTAGACATCGATGACGAAGTGCGAGCGCAGGAAGCGCTTCAGCAAAGCGAGCGCCGCTATCGCGACCTCTTCCACTACATGCCTATCGGCCTTGTCCAGGTAGATGCAGGCAAGCTTATTCCGATGTTCGGGGAACTGCGCGCACAGGGCGTTGCCAATCTCGAAACCTATATTGACGAGCATCCCGAATTCCTTGGTCGCGCGTTGGAAGCCCTTGAGGTCGAAGAAGTCAACCAGCATGTCGTTGATATGTTTGGCGCAAACAGCGCGGAGGAAATGGGCGGGCCGATCACCCGCTACTGGCAGCCGGGCCTTGCCACCATCCGCCGTTCCATCGAAGCGCGCTATCGCGGCGAAGAGGTCTTCCAGGAAGAGACCAGGGTGGCGCGCATGGACGGCAGCGTCATGGACGTTGTTTTCGCCACCGCCCGCCCCGGCGCCGTTGCCGACAAGAGCCTGGTCGGCTTCATCGATATCACAGAGCGCAAGGAAGCCGAGGAGGCGCTGCACAAACGAGAACGGGAATTCTCGCAGCTTGTAAACATGGTTCCCAGCTACCTCTGGCGGTTGACGCCCGACGGCGTGCCCAACTTTTTCAACAGGCGGTTGATCGAGTTTCTGGGTGTGGACGCGGGCGATGTCGATGTCGAGGGCGTCCATCCTCTCGCGGCTATTATTCAGGCTGTCGTGCATCCGGATGATGCGACACGGATGAAGGAGGCGCTGTATCGCAGCATTGCGACCGGCGAACGCTTCTCCATGAAATATCGCCTGCGACGCGCGGATGGCGTCTATCGCTGGGTGGAAGGCAGCGCTGAGCCGATGCGCGATGACGACGGACGCATCCTTCAGTGGTACGGCCTCTCGCACGACATCGATGACCTCGTGCAGGCTGAAGAAGCGCTGCGGAATAGCAAGCAGCAGTTGGAGCAGATGATCGAGGCCGTGCCCTTCAGCATCCTAAGCTTCGCGCCATCGGGCGAGATGACCTATGTCAGCAAGCGATATCAGGACCAGGCCGGTGCGCCGACGGCGCAGATCAAGGACTTCGATGCGCTGGCCCAGGAAGTGGCTCACCCCGACGACTTTCCGACAATGTTTGCGCGGGCAAAAAAAGGCTTTGCGACCGGCCAGCCCTTCGTCAACCGGTTTCGCCGGCGCCTGAAAAATGGCGGCTATCGCTGGATCGAGGCGCGCGCTCAGCCGCTGCGCGGTGCAGATGGCGCGATCGTACAGTGGTACTTTGCTTCAATCGACATCGAAGACGAGATGCGCGCGCAGGAGGCATTGCGCGAGCGGGAACGCTTTCTCTGGCAACTGGTGGAAACACTGCCGGCCATGATCGATTGCGCTGCGCCAAATGGCGAGCCGGTCTATCGAAGCCAGCAACTCCGCGATTTCCTCGGTTATGAGCTTGAAGAATTAGACGGCGGGGAGAAATCACGGCTGGATGCAACGCTCGACGCCGGCGTCCATCCTGATGACCTTGCCGGCGTCAAGGAGCAATATGCGCTTTCGTTGGCAAGCGGCGAGCCTTATCTCAGGAAACATCGTCTGCGGCGCTTCGATGGTGAATATCGCTGGATCGAGACGCGCGCAGCGCCGATGCGCAACGTCGAAGGCACCATTGTGCAATGGAACGTCATCTGCCTGGATATCGATGGCGAGGTTCGGATGCAGGATGAACTGCGCCTGGCTCAGGAGCGGCTCGCCCGCGCCAGCCAGGCGGCAAGCCTTGCGGAGCTTTCCGCCTCCATCGCTCACGAAGTGAACCAGCCGCTGGCGGCTATCGTCGCAAATTCGCACGCGTGCTACCGGTGGCTGTCCGCCGAGCCGGTCAATGTCGCGCGCGCCAAGATCACGACCGAACGGGTCATCCGCGACGCCAATTCTGCGGCTGATGTCGTTGGCCGTATCCGGGCTCTCTTCAAGCAATCAGCGGAGAACAGGGCCAGCCTGGCGCTCTCAGGCATTATCGCGGAAGCGTGCAACCTGGTTGCCGGGGAGGCATTGCGCCGTCGTGTCCGGCTCGACATCGACGTGGAAAGCAAACTTTCGCCGGTTACCGTCGACCGCATCCAGATCCAGCAGGTTCTGGTCAATCTCATCCGCAATGGCATGGAGGCAATGGAATCCATCGAAGGAGAAAGAGTTCTGCATGTGCTCACGCATCAAGTGGGTAACGAGGTGCAGACCGAAATAGGCGACCAGGGAACCGACAGCGATTTTTCCGACCGGATTTTCGAGCCGTTCTTCACCACGAAGGAAAATGGAATGGGCATGGGTCTCGCCATCTGCCGCTCGATCGTCGAGGCACATGGCGGACGTTTATGGGCCGAAAAAAATGAACCGGGCGGCGCTCGATTCATTTTCACCTTACCAGTTGTAAAGGAAGCGGCGCCATGACGACGGATGACCATGTTGTTTTCATTGTGGACGACGACGGACGCATCACGGAGGCGCTCGGCGAACTCCTGGAGGCCTATGGCCTGCGCGCCGTCGCCTTCGGGTCGGCGGGCGAGTATGTGAGTGCCGCGAAGCCGGATGTTCCCGCTTGTCTGATCCTCGATGTCGAATTGCCCGATATCAATGGACTCGAACTACAGCGGCAGATCGCCGAGGGAGATCATCCGTCGATCGTCTTCATCACCGGACATGGCGACATTCCCTCTTCGGTGCGTGCGATGAAGGATGGTGCAGTGGATTTCCTCACCAAGCCATTCAGCGATGTGGACCTCCTGGCCGCAGTCCATACGGCGATCGCCGAGAACCGAAAAAAACGATTGGAACGGGCCGAACTGAAGGAGCTGAAACAGCGATACCTCGCCCTCACGCCACGAGAGCGCGAGGTGATGCCACTCGTTGTCAGCGGTCTCCTGAACAAGCAGGCGGCGGCGGAACTGGCGATCAGCGAAGTTACACTGCAAATCCACCGGAGGAATGTGATGCAAAAAATGGCGGCGGCATCACTCGCCGATCTCGTGCGTAAAGCGGAGCGATTGGGGATACCCATCACCCACTCTCGCCGGGCCGGAGGAAACTAAACATGGGGAAGACAAGACCAATGGTCGCGGTTGTCGATGACGATCCGAGGCTGCTGGAATCACTGGAAGAGCTTCTGGAATCCGCCGGGTATGCGGCCTGTTGCTTCATGTCGGCAAGGAGTTTGCTCGACCATGGACTTTCGCATTTGGACCTGCTCATTAGCGACATCGGCATGGCTAGCATGAACGGCTTTGAGCTTCGTGATCAGGTGAAAAAGGCGCGTCCGGAATTGCCGGTATTCCTGATCACCGGCCGGCACGAAATCGCCGACCAGGGTCGCGCCCAGGGTATCAGCGGTTTCTTCCGCAAGCCCTTCGATGCCCCTGCCCTGCTCGTCGCCATAGGCGAGGCCCTAAAATCGAGAGATGGAGGGCGACATGAGAGTTAGTCAGTCAGCTGGAAAATCAGCCCCCTTGTTTCCGCAGGACAAGAATAATTCGGCCGAACCCATTGTCACTATCGTCGATGACGATGCAGCTGTGCGCGAAGCTTTGTCGGAGTTGATCTTCTCGGCTGGCTTCCAGCCCGTCAGTTTCGCCTCGACCCAGGACGTGCTCAACGCCGTCGACATATTGAATAGCCCGGGCTGCCTGATCCTGGACGTGCACATGCCAGGAGCAAGCGGGCTCCACCTGCAGCACCATCTGGCGGAGAGGGGCATTGCCAAACCCATCATTTTCCTGACCGGTCATGGCGACATCCCGATGACTGTTCAAGCGATGAAGGCGGGCGCTGTGGATTTTCTGACCAAGCCTGTGTCGGACCAGACGCTGCTCGATGCAGTGATAGCCGCTATCGCATTGGATGGGGCCCGGCGCGCAGAGGCGACCGTCGTCAAGCGCAATCTTGAACGTTTAGGGACGCTGACGCATCGAGAACGCGAGATCCTGCGTGAGGTGGTGACGCGCGGACGCCTCAACAAACAGATCGCCTTCGACCTCGGCATCAGCGAAGTCACGGTGAAGCTGCACCGTGCCAATGTCATGCGCAAGATGGAGGTCCGTTCCATCGGCGATCTGATCAGGGCATGGCAGGCCCTACCCCCGACGATACGTGAGACCGTTGGACCTGGGTTCTGATCAACCCCAACATCAGTTGCTCAGATGGCTTCGAGGGCTTTTGCCTCGCGGGCGATGAAATCGCAGAACAGTTTTACGCGCAACGGCACCGTGCGGCCAAAGGCGTGCAGTGCGTTAAAAGGAGCGCTGGGAAACGCAAACCCCGCCGCGAGTGTAACAAGCGTGCCGCCTTCCAGGTCTTTCGCGACCAGACATCGCAGAAGATAGGCCGCCCCCAACCCGCTAAGCGCAGCCTGAATGAGTGCGGCCCCTGAGTCGCAATCGACGCGCCCGAAGGGAATGAAGCTCGTCCCGTCCGGAAGACGCAGAGGTTGCGTGATACCTCCCAGTGCATAGCGGGCGAAGGGTAGAGCCGCCAGCGCTTCGGCAGTTGCAGGATCGCCCCAGGTCTTCAGAAAGGTCGAAGACCCGACGATCGTCATTGGCAGGTCGGCCAGGTGACGAACCATTAGGTCTCCCGGCGCGGGATTTCCAACGCGCAGCGCAACGTCGTAGTCCTCCCTGATCAGATCGACGAACCGATCCGTAAGTCCGACTTCAAGATGCAGGTTCGGATAGTCAGCTGCAAAGTTACCGAAGAGGCGCGGCAGCAGTAGAGGAGCCATCTCGTTAGGCATACTGATGCGCAACCGACCCGAGGGCGCAACGTCGGACCTGATCGCCTCTTCACTTGAATCCAGCTCCCGTAACAGCGGCGCAACGCGGTCGAAGAAAACCTGCCCATCCTGGGTAAGCATCAGGGCGCGCGTGGAGCGCAGGAACAACCGGGCGCCGATCTTCTTCTCCAGCCGCGCCACGCTCTTCGACACCGCTGACGGTGTCGTCGCCAGATCGCGGGCCGCGGCGCTGAACGATCCAGCCTCTACCGTCCGTACAAAAGCCATCAATCCGGGCGTCTCGTTGAGCAGGTTCGGCATTTGCACCTCCGGGGCACAGATCATGTGCCCGCCCATGATCTAATGACGCAGGGTGGCAGCGTTTATCTAATTTCTCGTTGAAAGGAGATAAACAATGCAACACCTCAAAGACAAGGTCGCCGTCATCACCGGCGGCAATAGCGGTATAGGCAAGGCGACTGCTCGGCTGTTCACGGAAGAAGGAGCGCACGTCATCATTACCGGGCGCCGGCAGGAAGCTGTCGACCGCGCCGTTCAAGAAATCGGTCCGTCGGCCATCGGCTTCGTTGGAGATGCTGCCGACTTGGAGGATCATCGCAGGCTGGCGAACACCGTGAAGAGCCGCTTCGGCGGGCTCGACATTTACATGGCCAATGCTGGGGTCATCAATCTCACCACCTCCGCTGAGGTTACTCCGGATGACTATGACCGGCAGTTCGCCATCAATACGCGCGGCGTGTTCTTCGGCGTGCAGACGATCGCCCCTCTGATCCGCGACGGCGGAAGCATCATCGTTACGAGCTCGCTCGCGGCCACGAAGATCCTCCCTGATCATACTGTCTATGCCGGTTCAAAGGCAGCAACCGCCGCTTTTGCGAAAAACTGGGCGATCGAATTCAAGTCGCGGCGGATCCGCGTCAACATCCTGAGCCCGGGACCGGTCGAGACCGAAATCCTCGCCAAGCTGGGCGTATCGGAGGCCGAGCGGCCGGCATTCGAAGATTACATGGCTTCCCTGATCCCCGCAGGCCGTCTCGGCCGACCGGAAGAGTTGGCGCGCGCCGCACTCTTCCTCGCCTCCGATGCGGGAAGCTTTGTCAACGGGATCGAGCTTCATGTCGACGGCGGCATGACCCTGGCCTAAAAGGATGGGAGATCGTAGAAATCCCCTTCGATTTACGGCTCGCGACCTCCGAAAGCCGCTGATGCCAGCCTATTGGAGCTCGAAAGCTAGTGACCGGTAGCTCCTTCAGCTAAGGCAACAAACTGAAGGTGCGGGACACGAAGGTCGCGCGGATGGAAACTCGATCGCTATCTCTGGGAAATTCCTGGCGAGCGCTATTCGAGGATGTTGATCTGCCTGAAGGCGACCTAGGCGTTCGCGCGTCAATCGCGAACGCAACGCCACCGAGCCGATCCGGAACTCGACACCTCGCACTTTCCTCAGCTCGAAATTGCGTACTCCAGGCCTTGGATGATGTCATTGGTCGAGCTGAAGATATGCAGCTCGCTATAGAGATGCTTGCGGCCAATGTGGGCGAGCAACGTCGGCCGCAGACCGATCGTTGCGGACTAGAAGGTTGCGAGTCGATAACCCAATTAAGCGACCCCTCATCAATTCGCCGATGCTGCAATGTTCTGCTACCTTGATACGGCGCGGCTGACTGACCAGGGCCGCAGTGAGCGCAGTTGGGTAGATTGTTGTAACATCTCGTGTCCCGCTGACAAATATCAATTCGTTGTTTTCGCACTTGAAAAGCACTTAGCGGCAGATAGATGGTCGAACACGAGGCACTGCAGGAGGGGTCCAACCATGGGACAGTTGACGACCGCGGAACGGGGGGTGGCGTCCGCCATATTAATTTTGCTCGCGCTCATCGGGATCGCGATGGGAGCGGCTGGTCGAACGGACCCCTTGGGCGTTCATGGCGCAATAATCTTCTTCTACAGTGTCGCGCTCATATTCATCATTATTTCGCGTGCATTTGAGGGTGTGCCCGATCCAACCCGGATCGAGAGATACTATGATGATCCGATCAAGGCCGGTGTCGCATTCACCCTGGCCTGGGCGATCTTTGGGATGTTCATTGGAGTTTGGGCGGCCGCACAGCTAGCTTGGCCTAACCTTAACTTCGATACGGCATGGACAAGTTTCGGCCGTATCCGTCCAGCGCATACGACCGGCGTCATCTTTGGTTTTGGTGGCAATGCCTTGATCGCAACCTCATTCCACGTCGTCCAGAGAACGTCCCGTGCAAGATTGGCAGACCAGCTCAGTCCGTGGTTCGTGCTGATGGGCTATAATCTTTTCTGCATATTGGCAGTCACCGGGTATTTCATGGGGATCACCCAATCGAAAGAATATGCCGAGGCCGAATGGTATGCTGATCTCTGGCTGGTAATTGTCTGGGTGACCTACTTCATCCTGTACATCAGGACTTTAGCGCGCCGCCGTGAACCGCACATCTATGTCGCCAACTGGTACTATATGGCTTTCATCCTGGTGGTCGCTATCTTGCACATCGTCAACAACCTGACGGTCCCGGTCTCATTCGGCCATGCAAAAAGCTATACGATATGGGCAGGTGTCCAGGATTCTATGGTTCAATGGTGGTATGGGCACAACGCTGTTGCTTTCTTTTTGACCGCCGGATTTCTGGCAATGCTTTATTACTATTTGCCGAAACGAGCCGAACGCCCCATTTTTTCGTATCGCCTATCGATACTAAGCTTCTGGGGTATCACGTTCTTTTATATGTGGGCCGGATCCCATCACTTACACTACACGGCGCTGCCCCATTGGGTGCAAAATCTGGGCATGACGTTTTCGGTCATGTTGCTCGTTCCATCATGGGCCTCAGCGGGAAACGCGCTGCTCACGCTCAACGGTGCGTGGCACAAGGTGCGGGATGACGCCACACTTCGTTTCATGATGACCGCCGCCTTTTTCTATGGGTTGTCCACGTTCGAAGGTTCGTTTCTCGCCATACGCCCGGTGAACTCCCTTTCCCATTATACGGATTGGACCGTCGGGCACGTGCATGCGGGTGCACTCGGATGGGTAGCGCTGATCACGTACGGATCGCTGTACACGCTGGTTCCCGCCATCTGGAAACGGGAACGCATGTATTCAGCCACGCTGGTCGAAGTTCACTTCTGGCTCGCCCTCGCAGGCACCCTGATCTATGTGTTTGCCATGTGGAACTCGGGCATCATCCAGGGTCTGATGTGGCGCACCTATAGTGAGGACAACAATCTTACCTACTCGTTCGTCGATTCGCTTGTCGCAATGTATCCCTATTATATCGCCCGGGCCTTCGGGGGGGGCCTCTTCCTGTTGGGTGCGATCGTTGCGACCTACAATATCTGGATGACCGTTCGGGAAGTCCCAGTGGGTGGTTACGCAGGAGATGCGCCGCCTATCACGTCGATCTCACAGAACACGACAACAGGCCCAGCGGAGTAAGGCGATGCCAGAACTGTTTCATCGCAAGCTCGAACGAACTGCAATCGGATTTGTACTGGCTATCATCGCTGCGGCAAGCGTAGGGGGCATTGTGGAGATTGCCCCCTTGTTCACGATCGACGAGACTGTCGAAACCGTCGACGATATGCGGCTTTATACGCCGCTCGAGTTGGCAGGCCGCAATATCTATATCCGGGAAGGTTGCTACGCCTGTCACAGCCAGATGATCCGCACACTACCCGATGAAGTTGAACGGTATGGCCCCTACTCTCTCGCAGTCGAGTCGAAATACGATCATCCAATGTTATGGGGATCTAAACGCACGGGACCCGATCTCGCCCGCATTGGTGGGAAGTACTCAGACTTCTGGCACGTCGCTCATCTAACCAATCCTCGTGACGTTGTGCCGGAATCGAACATGCCGGCTTATGCTTGGCTTGCGAGGACACCGTTGCGGATTAACGACCTCGCCGAGCACCTCCAAGCACAGCGAATGGTTGGCGTACCATACACGGACGAGATGATTGCCAATGCCTCGTCTGACGCCTACGGCCAGGCAATGCCCGACAGCACGCAATCGTCAGGTGTCTCCGAGCGATACGGGGAGAAAACGACAGTCAGTGCCTTCGATGGCGTTGCCACGAACTTGACCGAGATGGATGCGCTCGTCGCCTACCTCCAAGTGCTCGGCGGCCTGACCAAAGCCGCCTATGCCGACACGGCGGCGACGGAACAAGCACCCGATCCCAACGATTGAACCCAGGGGAGAGCCGAAATGTTTTCGCACGATACTCTGGTTGAAGCAGCCAAGAGTTGGGGCTTGTTCTACCTCATCGGCTTTTCAATTTGCGTGCTTGTTTACACTTTCTGGCCGTCGAACAAGGCTCGGTTCGACCGGGCAAAACACAACATTCTCGATGAGGACGATGTCCCATGGAAGTAGACGAAATCGATCCCGTTAGCGGCCGCAAGACAACCGGGCACGAGTGGAATGGCATAAAAGAACTGGACACTCCGGTGCCTCGCGGCGTCCTTCTCTTCCTCATCATCACGCATATCTTCGCGCTAGTCTGGTGGGTGCTGCTTCCTACATGGCCGCTTGGCTCAACCTATACTAAGGGGTTGCTGGGTATCGACCAGCGCAAAACCGTCGAAGAGAGATTGGCAACTGCCAAGTCAGACCGGGCCGCTCTGACGACACAAATTGAAACCCTATCTTTCGACGAAATCAGAGCCGACGAACGTTTAATGGCCACCGTCAGATCGATGGGTCACCAATTGTTCGGAGATAACTGTGCTGCCTGTCATGGCGTCGATGGGAGGGGTAGGAATAACTACCCAGACCTCACGGATGACGATTGGCTGTGGGGCGGCAGTCCGGAAAATGTCGCTCAGACACTCAAAGTCGGGATCAACACCCAGCATGCGGAAAGCCGGGTGGCGCAGATGCCCGCCTTTGGCCGTGACGAAATGCTGGATCGCAATCAGATCAGGGATGTTGCATTGTATGTTCGCTCCCTAACTAATCCCGGCGCCTCTACTGCCGATAATGTCGGGCAAATGGAGCGCGGCCGCGAAGTCTTCCTGACAACGTGCGCCGCGTGCCATGGTGAGGATGCCAAAGGTAACCAGGAGGTTGGCGCACCCAATCTTACAGACCAGTACTGGGTGTATGGCGGCAGCATCCAGAACATCATCGACACAGTTCACGGCGGACGGCAGGGCCACATGCCAACTTGGGACGAGAGGTTGACGCCCCTCGAGATCAAGGTCCTGGCTCTTTATGTGAACTCCCTTGGAGTAGAGAAGCCGTGATGGCGACAAGACGCCGATCGAAATCGTCCATCCTAGTTTTCTCCCTCATTGCTGCGGCATGCGCGCTCTTTGTTGGCGCTAATGCTCATTTGTTGTTTGTGGCGTACGACAGCGATCCTGGATGTGTGGCGCATCTGAAGGATACCGGAACCTCACCGGGGCAGTTCAAGGCAGCCAAGTCATCGTGCTGATCCCGAGCTTAAGGAGAGTCATATGGTTTCGCACAACAAAACCAGGCGTCTCATTAGTGAGGTCTCGGGTATAGAAGAAACTTGGAACCCCAAGTGGCAACGACACCTTCCCATCAACGCCCCGTTCACCTGGCTGGCTAAAGGCTGGCGCGACTTCTCGATCTCCCCCGCCCAAAGTCTGGCCTATGGCATCGCCGTCTTCGCTCTCTGGATCCTCTCGGTGTGGGTATTGTTTGCAACCGGACGCGATTACTTTCTCTTTCCTGTTGTTGCAGGTCTGATGATCATCGCACCACTTCTGGCGTCGGGTCTTTATTTGAAGAGTGCGCGCCTTGAAAACTCGCAGCAGACCACGTTCGGTGGAATGCTTGGCGTCCGCCCGAGAGCTGGCGCACAGGTATTTTTCACAGGGTTGCTCCTTTGCATGCTCATGCTTCTGTGGATGCGAGCCGCAGTCCTGATTTACGCACTCTTTTTTGGCGTTCGCCCCTTCCCCGGCCTCCAGCACGTCGCCGAACTGCTCCTCACCACGCCGACCGGCTGGGCGATGCTAGCCGTGGGTCTATTTGTGGGAGCCTTGTTCGCAGGTTTCTCCTTTGCAATCAGCGCCTTTTCGATCCCAATGCTTCTCGACCAGCAGATCGATGCCTTCACGGCAATGGGTGTCAGTGCCGCGTTGGTTTGGAACAACTTGCGTCCAATGTTGCTCTGGGGTGCGCTAATTTTGGCTCTGTTTGTGGTCGCAGTGGCCACCGCGGGCATTGGGTTGATCGTAATCTTCCCGCTTCTCGGCCACGCAACCTGGCATGCTTATAAAGCGGTGAAGTAGCCATGGCTTGCTGCTCGTTCGCTGACATTTCTCCAGACAACGATGGGAACAATGGAGCGGCCACGCCGCCGTGATATCATGAGTTAAGTGGTGGTTCTCATCCCCGTGGCACTCCTTATGGGCGCAGTCGGGCTGTGTGCATTCCTCCGGTCTGTGCGCGCTGGACAGTTCCGCGATTTGGACTGTGCAGCGTCGCTAATCCTCTTGAACGACGGCGGTGGCGCCTCGGGTGGGGATCGGCCTACACCTCACAGGGAACGCCAACGATGCAAGGGCGTTTCGCAAGTGGGCGATTGAAGCGGCGATAGGAAGTGGCAAATGGAGCATGGCACAGACATTCGAAACGGACACCCGTCGATCGATGAACCCCGACTTCCAGCAAAGATCGATCCGTCAGAGACGGTGACGGGCTTCGCAATTATACTCGGCGTTATCGGAGCTGTTTTGGGGTTGGCGGCGGGGATTCTCGTACAGACCGCGACCGGCCTCCTGCCCGCCCTGCTTAACGCCTTCATTGCAGTTCTGGCGGGTGGTTCCGCAGGTGCGGTCATGGGTGGAACCTTGGGAGCGGTTCTGGGCGTCGTCAGGGGCCGCCGCGTACCAAAGGCCATTGAGGAACCTTGAGCCGGGTGGCCGCCACCCATGTCTCGTTTGAGCAGGAAGCCGAGCAGCTTTCGAAAGGGCGCGCCTTGTCGAAATCGAGGGTTATGCTGGCCCCAGAGCGGGGGTTGACTTTGGCTTTGACATAGAAGCAAAGGCCGTCCTCAGTCCTAGGACAGAGGACGGAGACTATGTAGAGCCAAGACATAGTCGCCCTGCTGAAGCTGATCAGCCTGCAAGACCAAGAACTCATGAAGGGTGCCGACCACGGCACTGGCCGTCGATCGGTCGCGACCCCGGGGATATTCGCGCTCTACGAAAGCGCTTATGAACGGACCGCGCCGCTTTATTATCACGGCAGGCCCAACTTGAAAGAGATCCTCACGCGCATCCGTTCATACGCAGACCGCCTCTAGCGATCCAGATGCCATTCGACTGACCTTCCGCCACACCTCATCGTCTATGTGTCAGCGACACGCCTTCGGTATGCGGGTGTGTGATACCGAAATCCAGTTCATCCGGTAGGTCTTCACAGGGCACTTCCATAATGCGCGATCCCCGGACGAGGGCAGCGGGGACGCTAGCAGCCGCTTCAATCCGGCAGCAGTGCCAGGTCGAGCCGTGCGAGGCTCTCCGGATCCGCGATCGCCCAAATCGCGGTGATTCTTTCATTCTTACACGAGAGACGGAGCACGATGCGCTGGCGTTCGTCGGGAGCGATGACGAGACCAAAGCCTCCATCCACAAGCACCGGCAATGCGGTGCGCGCGCGACCTTTGAAAGCCTCTGCCACCGCCATTGCGCCGCGGATCTCAGGAACTGAACCCTGACGCATAGCCTCCTTGTCAGCCCGGAAAGCGACGTCCGGATCGAGCACTGAAACAAGTGCATCGAAGTCGCCGTTTTGCGCGGCGGCGAGAAAGGCTTCCACGAGACTCCGCTGCCTGGCGCGATTAGGGTTGGACGCAATGGGCGAACCTTGTACGCGGCGGCGAGCACGGCTTGCGAGCTGGCGTGTTGCCTCCGTGGAACGGCCGACAATGGGAGCGATCTCACCGTACGGTACGGCAAATACATCGTGCAGCACGAGCGCCAGCCGCTCAGCGGGGGCAAGTTTTTCGAGTACCACAAACAGAGCTAGGCCAACCGAATCCGCTGCGGATATTTGATCCTCCGGACTTTTGCCAGCTTCGCGTGTGCCGACAGGACCGGATTCGATTTCGTCGAGCGGTTCCTCACGCCGCGCCTTGCGTGATCGCAGAATATCGAGGCAGATTCGGGCTGTGACGGTGGTTAGCCAACCGCCCAGGTTCGAGATGTCCCCTGCCTCCGTCTGGGACAGGCGCAGCCACGTTTCCTGCACCGCGTCCTCCGCCTCGTTCAACGAACCGAGCATGCGGCAGGCCACTGCGCGCAGGTGGGGGCGATTGGTCTCGAACTGTTCCAGTGAGATTTTTTTTGCTTCCATCGGTCACATTTCCTTCGTTGGCTCCGTCATGAGCATGACGAACGAAACCTAGCGGATGTGACAGCGGTCGGTTCCGGCGGTGGCGTCGTCTCATTTAAACGCCGGTGCTCGCACGGAGCAGAGAGGTATAACAATGTTCAGCAAAATCATGTTCGCCGCCTTGTTTGTGTCAGATCAAGAAAAGGCGCTCGACTTCTACACGAGTAACTTCGGCTTCGAGAAAGTGGCCGATAACCCCGGGCCTGAGGGCCGATTCCTGGTGATGAGCTACAAAGGTCAGGGATGGCCGATCCTGCTTTGGCCCGGCACAGGAGGCCGCGCAGCTTCCGAGGAGGACAAAATGGGCACGATCTTTCTTCAAACGGACGACCTTCGGAAGGACTTCGGCGAGCTCAGGGCGCGCGGCATCAAGTTCGTCGAGCCTGAGCCTGAGGACTACGCCTATGGTGTGCGGGTGACTGCCCTGGATCCCTACGGCAATCGGATTGCTCTGCGGCAGCAGGGAAGCCCACGGCAGCTCGGGAAATAGCGAGCCGGAAGTCGGCGCGGCATCGGCAAGGACACTGTTGTCGGCCGCGCCTGCGACTATGCGATAGAGCTTGGCGAAACTCCCACTATTGATGGGAGCTAAGCCGCGCCGCCGGAGCGATCTGGCCGCCGGCATTCCTCCGCGACCTCCATTGACGCTAACGTCGGCGCTTACTCGCAGCCACTGGTCGAAAAGAGCGGCTTCCCGGTCATCGTGGCCGGCTGCTCGATGCCCATGAGCGAAAGGACGGTCGGCGCAACATCGGCAAGAATCCCGTTGTTCAGCGTAGCCACGTCCTCACGACCAAAGAGGATCGCCGGCACCGGATTCAGGGTATGTGCCGTATGGGGCTCGTTGTTGATTGGGTCGATCATCATCTCGCAATTTCCGTGGTCGGCAATAACCAACAGGCAGCCACCCGTGCCAGCCACGCTGCTGACGACGCTGCCCAAGGCCGTATCCACCGTTTCGACCGCCTCGATTGCGGCTTCGAGGCTACCGGTATGCCCAACCATGTCGGGATTGGCGAAATTCACCACTTGTGCGGACGGTGCCGCTCCATCGGGAAGGCCTGAGCGTGAACGTGCCTGCTCCCGAACGGTATGCCGTCCACAAGCTCATTGTGGCTTCAAGGCGGCTCACGGACGCGCTCGGGCGTGCGAAGCGGGACAAGGACCTCCTGCAAGCGGCCACGCTCTTCGAGGCCATGATCCAAACCCGGCAGGGCGACCTCTTGGCGGACGCTTACCAGGAGGAATGGGATCGGGGGGCCTCGTGGCAGGAGGGCCTTGCGGCAGGCATCGCGCTGATGCCTGGTAACGGTAAGGAGGCGCTGGCGGGCGCCCTCGGTGTGGAAGTCAACACTCTCGGCAAAGGGTAGCGACATGACAGCGGTGATCGTGTCATTTTTCGACACACGCGGCATAGCCGACTTTGGGTAAGCTTTACTTCGTATGTGACGGCGCCGAAGAGTTCCCCAATCTCTCCGGACACATTGAGATCACGACCTGTCTCGAAGTGGCCTCATGCCGAATGCGGCTTCGTAAGCGATCACACCATTCCGGCAGCGGAGACTCGGTGGAAGAGGAAGCTCACGCTCGCCTGAAGGGTTAGCCGCCAGTGCGTCGAGTTCCGAGCGATACTTTATACGAATCTACAAGCACAGCACGTGAACATGCCTGGCCACCGGGCACGCGCTGACTTCTGCGCTGGGCAAATTTGTTCCCAAGCTAAGGTTAGAAGTTCAGCGCGCTTTTGAGATCATGCAACCCGACCATCAGCATCATGGGGGGTCCGATGGCGAAGGCAGGAAGCCAACCGCCTCATAGAAGGCTCGCGCACTATCGGAAATCGCATGCACCAACACGCCGCGGATTCCCAGGATTTCTGCGGCATTGAGCAGGCGTAAACGTCGCGCACCAATGCTCTGCCGATACCGCGTCCGTGCCCGGTCAACGCACTGCCTGCTCCGCCGTGATTGCCCGTTCGCGGGTGCCGGAAACAATGATCTCCAGAATCTCGTGTTCGTCAGTGTGCTTGATATAGCGGTCGCCGACATACTCGCCGCGCTTCAGCACCATCACGCGATCGCCGACGGCAAAGATATCGACCAGCCGATGAGAGATGATAATCTGGGCTACACCCTGCCTCTTCAATTCCAGCATCGTTTCAAGCAGGCGTTCGGTCGCCATCACCGAAAGATTGGCGGTCGGCTCATCGAGGATTACGACCTGCGGCTCGAACGAGATGGCGCGGGCAATCGCCACCGATTGCTGGCGGCCGCCCGACAGGCTTTCGACCTTCTGGTACACGGAGTTGACGTCGACCTTGAGCCGTTTCAGTACCTTGTCGGCTTCCGCATACATCTTCCGCCGATTGACGAACGGGCCTTTGAGCGGCCAGCGGCCCAGAAATATGTTCTGCCCGACGTCCATGTTCCCGCACAGCGCGAAATCCTGATAGATCATCTCGATACCGACGTCGCGGCTCTCATGCGGGCTCCTAAAACGCACCGGGTGTCCGGCGACGAAGATCTCGCCAGCATCGCGCTGGTAGGCGCCGGTCAGGATTTTCATTAGCGTCGATTTGCCGGCGGAATTGTCGCCAACGAGACCGAGGATTTCGCCGGGATGGAGCACCAGGTCGACCGAGCGTAGCGCCTGGACGGCACCGAATACCTTTTCGATGCCCCGCATTTCCACGATCGGTGTGCCTTGGGTATCAGCGGCCATGAGTGGTCTCCGAAGCTTGTCCGCGTCGCGCCAAATAGGAGCGCATGCGTCCGAAGATATTGGCCTGGCGCACCCAAATGTCGACGAGCACGGCCAGGATAAGGATGACGCCGATGAAGACATTGATCCAGTGCTGCGGCATGGTGAACCCCTGGACGTTCAATTGCAGCAGCGCCCGCACGAGCGTGATCGCCGCAGCGCCGGCAAGCGAGCCGATGATGGTGCCGTAACCGCCGAAGATCGATCCGCCACCGATGATAACCGAGGCGATGGCGTCCAGTTCGCGGAACTGGCCGGCGACGGGGTTGAAACTGCGGAAGTAGGCGACGTTGATGATCCCGGCCATGGAGGCGCAGAGCGCCGACAACAAGAGCGCGAGGAAACGCACGCGGTTCGTGTTGATTCCCGCGTAAGCCGCGGCGCGGAGGTTGCCGCCGGTGGACAGGACCTTCAGTCCGAACGGCGAGTAAGCGAGCACGAGGCCAGCCACCAGGGCGACAAAGAACATCCAGATCGTCTGCACGCTGACGACTTCTGCAACGGTCCGAAGAAAGCCAGGCGGCAGCGAAAAGCCGAAATGCAGGAGGACGTCGTTCGCCTTGCGGCCGAGCAGGTTGTAGCTTTCGGGCCAGCCCGTCAGTTGCTGGCCGGCGACGAACCAGGCGGCAAGACCGCGGGCGATGTAGAACATGCCTAGCGTAGCGATGAAGGCCGGCAGCTTGAAACCGACCGTGACGGTGGCGTTGACGAGGCCGGCTACCATCCCGACAACCAGCCCCATCGCCACGGCGGTCATCGGGTCAGCGCCAAGCACCTTCAGGAAATAGGCCGCGGTGCTGCCGGAAAGCGCAAGCACCGCCCCGACCGAGAGATCGATATCGCCAGCAGCGATGACATAGGTGAGCCCGACCGCAATGAGGGCAAGTTCTGTGTAGTTGAGCAGGATCGCGAACGTATTGGAGAGATTCCACCAGTAGTCGGGCCTGAGGGTGAGCCCCGTCAGCCACAACAGGACGGTCAGGATGATGGCAAGCGCGTCGCGGCGGGCGAGAAACTTGCCAAACCCGGTAGCCGTCAGCGCCAGGTCGCTCGCCATCGCTCCCTTGGTCTGGACGCCCTCGAGAGCCACGCCGCCCATCTCATAGGCGGGTGGCGGCGGGCGGCCGCGCAGCCACGCCCAGAAGCGGCCCGCGACCTGGCGGCGGATGAGGTGGGGCTCTATCAGCACCGCAGTGACGAGAAGGAAGCCGAGGAAAACCAGCACCGCGCCCGCGGGCAGGGTGAACCTGGCGTTGACCGCAATACTCTCGCCGTCGATGACGACGATGCGCGTGATCGGCCATCCTTCGCGCAAGACCTTGTCGACCAGCACGACGACTGCGGCCCCCAGGCAAGAGCCTAACACGCGGCCGCGACCGCCCAGGATCGACGCGCCGCCGATGACCACGGATGCGATGACGGTGAGTTCCCAGCTGACGCCATAAAGAGGGGTTACACCCTTATCCTGTGCCGCCGACAGGAGAGCCGCAAGGGTCGCGCAGAGCGACGAGATCAGGTAGGCGCGGATGCGCACCCAGCGCGCGGGAATACCGGCATAGACTGCCGCCTGTTCGTTGCCACCGGTGGCGAGTGTCTCGTAGCCCCAGCGGGTCTTGGCAAGCACAAAGGCTCCGAGCGCGACAACGGAGGCGAAGACGAGGATCTGGTTGTTGAAGCCGAGGAAATTGGTTTGGCCTAGGTGGAAGAAGAGCGGAAATTCATCCGCCTTGCCGGAATAATAGATCGCCTGGCCGTGCGTCAGCGCCAGCACGAAACCACGGCCGATGAAGAGGATCGTCAGCGTCGCTATGAATGCCGGCGCCCTCAGGATGGTCACGAGCACGCCGTTGAGCAACCCGATCGCCGTCCCCAGCAGCAGGCAAAGAATGACCGAGGCGGTGATGTCGAGATCGAGAAAGCTCGGTGAAAAAAGCCTGGCGAACACCACCGCGACGAGACCGTAGGTGGAACCTACCGATAGATCGAGGTCCTTGTTGACGATAACGAAGGTCATCCCTACGGCGATGATCCCCACGCGGGAGGTGTCACGAAGCAGGGCGTGAAGCGCGTCCGTCGAGGCGAAGAAGGTCGGATTGGCGAACACGCCGCCGACATAGAGCAGGACAAGGAACAGTAGGAGACCGGCCTCCCAGCCGCCGGCGAGCTGCGGAGGCGCGCGGCCGAGCGATGTCGTCTCCACAGGCGCCATGGGTTTGTCCGGTCGAACTTTGCACTTGCGCGGGCGGCAGGAACGTTCAGCCCTCCCGCCCGTATATGTCAGGCGGCTCGTGCGAAATCAGTTCTCGAAGCGCTTGCCGACATTGGCGACTGTCGCCTTCGTCACCAGTTGGGCCCGCGTGTCGAGATTGGCGGCCGAGATGCCGCGGTCGATCTGCAGGTAGAGCTGCATGACCGGCCAAAAGCCTTGCAGGAACGGCTGTTGTCCCAGCGAGCCCGTAAGGTTCCCCGCGGTGATGCCCTCTTGCTGCGCCGGCCCCAGATCGAAGCCGAAGGCGCAGAACTTACCGGTCCATCCCATTTGCGCGACTGCCTTGACGAGGGGCGGCGTGAAGACGTTGTTTGCGGTGAAGGCTCCGACGACGTCACCACGCGACTCGAAGAGCGACACGAGCGCGTTCACGGGATCGTTCGGGTTCGTGTCGATGCCGACATTCTCCGGCCCGGCGTCCACCTTGAAATTTTCAAGCTTTCCGGCGTCTTTCAGTGTCTTGACGATCGCATTAAAGGCAGAGGTCACCCGATTGTTCACTTCGATGTTGCCCATCGCGGTCGAGGACGGCAGCAGGATCGAGCCGCTGGTCTTGCCGCTGTCGAGTACGCATTTGGCAAGTGCTTCGCCGCCGATCGCGGCCGCGGATGCGTCCTGGCCGGTATGACTGATGCCGCTGCGGTTGAGCAGCGTCCCGTCAAAGGAGTTCGTCGTGGCGACGGGAATGCCCTTTGCCTCGGCGGCCTTTACGATGTCGTTGTAGGCGCCGATCTGCGGCGTCGTCATGATGATGCCGTCGATCGTCGGATCCTGAACGATCTGATTAAGTATTTCGATCTCGCGGGCCGGATCGTCCACCGGCGACTCCGAGCCAAGCAGCAGGATCTTGGCGCCGATCATGTTGCCGGCCACCATGGCGCCAACATAGACGGGATCGAAAAAGCCGTTCCCGGCCGTGTGCGTCACGACACCAAAGGTGAGGTGGCCGTCGGCCGAATGGAAGTCCTTGGTACCGGGCGCCTCTTTTGCGGCGTCCTCGAAACTGTAGCCGCCGACCGCCTTCTCGACACTGCCTGATTGCGCGGATGCATACGAGACGCCAAGCGAGAGCGCCGCGACCGATGCTGCCGCGTGCAACAAAATACGCCTCATAACTGGTCCTCCCTTGAAAGGGGCAGAAGCCGTTCGGGCGCGCTAGTCGTGAGGGCCGAATGCCTTCCTCCCACGACGCTAATTTTCCGCGTAATTCCATCGTAAGTAAATGGTGAACGCGTGGTGCTGGCGAATTTGTTTGGCGGCGGCGTTAAGTTGTTGTCCACCGAAGATGAACCTGGAATGCGAAGGTGCAAAAGGCGGACTCGGCGCGCATTCGGTAACGGCGCGCTTGCGCCGATTGAGCCGTTCCGCCAGCACGGGCGCAAGTGGACGACCCAGCGATGGACCGTCGAACAATCGAAGCTGACCGTTCCTCACGATACATTACGCGCAGTAGAAATCCGCATTGCGCCAGAAACGGTAGCCCCACGCCCTGACATCGCGACGTTAGTGCCTTAGAGACCGCCGCTCACAGGGGCCGGAGCCTCCTCGAAACACTCGATCAGCATTTCTGTGAGGACACGTACCTTTCTTGCGGGATGCTGCCCCGACGGGCGGATGATATATATGCCTGCCGGAGGTGGCGGATAGCGTGTCATGACGGGAACCAGCGCGCCGGAAGCTACATATTCATGGGTTACGCCATCGGGGATCCAAGCTATGCCAACCCCTGCCAATGCGGCGGCGGCGAGAGCCAGGGCGTTGTCGGCCTTGAAGCGTCCCCGCGGATGGACCGTAATGATCTCTTCGCCATCCATGAATTGCCAGGCCTCCGTTCCTTGCATGAGGGCCTGATGGGCGACGAGCTCCGCCGGTGTCTCGGGGGAACCATGCGTTCTAATATAGTCCGGGCTTGCGACCAGCTTCCCGTAGAGCGGACCGACGCGTCTTGCGATCAGGTTGGAGTCCTGCAGATAGCCAACCCGGATCGCGCAATCAAAGCCCTCTGCGATGAGATCAACAAAGCGATCGCTGTAGGACGTATGGATGTGGAGCTGCGGGTGGCGTTGTGCCATTTGCGCGAGCACAGGAGCGAAGTGGGTCGGACCGAAAGAAAACGGCACGGCAACTCGCAAGCGGCCGCAAAGGTCGCCGGAAGGTAGGATCGTTTCCCTGGCCACGTCGATCTCGGTACAGACCCTGGCTGCATGCTCCCGAAACGTGATCCCCGCTTCTGTGAGAGCCGCGCCGCGGGTTGTTCGTGCAAGAAGCTGCACGCCAAGTTCCGCTTCAAGTCGGACAAGCCGCCGACTGACCATTGACTTGGAGACGCCGAGCCGCCGCGCGGCGGGCGAAACACCCCCTGCATCAGCCACTTCCACGAATGTCCGCAGATCTTCGATATCCACCTTGGCGTTCCCCATTTCGCGACACAGCTTGGCGCAAAGGAAGGCTACCGTATCATAAATGGGAATGACAGTGTCCGTTTCGTAGGCAGCGCCGCTGTCAGCGCATGTTTGCCGGTAAACCGACCTCACACAAAACGACAGCAGAGGATGTATTCATGACCTTTCGTAACGGCCTTGCTTCGCTTCTCCGCCCGGAAGATTCCGTACTCGTTCTGATTGACCACCAGCCCTACCAGCTCGCAAACCTGAACAGCCACGATCCGCAGATGGTGGTCAACAATTCGACGGCTCTGGCGAAGGCCGCCAAGGCTTTCGGCGTACCGACCATCCTGACCAGCGTGATCGCTGAGCGTGGCGGTCTCATCTTCCCGCAAATCACCGATGTGTTCCCGGGCCAGGAGGTGATCGACCGGACGTTCATCAACACCTGGGAGGACCGGAAGGTGGTGGACGCGGTCAAGGCGACGGGCCGCAAGCAGTTGATCATCGCCGGTCTGTGGACCGAGATCTGCGTCGCGATGCCGGTGATCCAGGCCCTCGGCGAAGGCTGGGATGTGACGGTCATCACCGACGCTTCGGGAGGTACTTCGGTCGAGGCCCACGAGGTCGCTATCCAACGGATGATCGCGGCCGGCGCGAACATGATGACCTGGCTGGCGCTGGCGTCCGAATGGCAGCGCGATTGGGCCCGCACCCAGCATGCCGCCGAGCTGACGGACGTGCTCAAGCATCATGCCGCTGGTAGCGGCATCGCGTTCCTGTGGGAGCAACAACTGCTCAACACGCCGATACCGAGCAATGCAGACTGATTTGAGCGGGGATGACGAAACCTTGAACGAGGCGATGCGATGCGAAAAAGTTCATCGCTTTTCGAGGCTCGTCATCCCATTCGTTGGATGCGAAGGTTGGATGTCTCGTTTGGACCGGAAGCCGACCACCAAATCTTTGCTCTTGAACGGATTCGAACTGTCGCCCGGCCGAAGGGATGCGTCGGTCACCTACGGAATACAATTTTCGAGGTGAGTGCGCAGGGCAACCTTCGCAAGCGTTCATGCCCATAAACGTTCGATCCTCACCAGAACCTAGAGCAACAGCATTTTTTTCAGGATCGAAAGAACATCCTTCAGGGGCAACCGGGTCGCTCCCTCGATGGCGAATGGCAGGAGTGCCGCCGCACCGACCGGTAAAACCGCCTTACGGCTAAGAAGCACTGTCGAAAGCTTTTTCGCCAACTCGTGGTGCTTCGAGGGATCGGCGATGTCTTCCTTTCTCTCCGATCTCTCATCGCAGTGGGCAGCCACATTACGGCCAAGAACCTTGCGTTCGGCAAGCCGCTGATAATGAGTAGCTTGCACGGAGAGCGCGAGAATCGTGGCGGCCTTCAGGTCGGCAAGGGGTTTCCAGAAAGCAGAAAGTGAGTAGGCAAACAATGCAAGCACCAGCACCAGCCATACGGCCATGGTAGCGGTAAGGCTGGCCGCATTGAGGGTTTCCATATCGAAATGCCTGCCGAGGGTTACCGCCACAGGTGCGCTGACACCGAAAATATACATCATATAGGCATTGGGATATTCAGAGATGAAGGCGAGCCCGCCCTGTCCGTCGGGATGTGTTGCGACCAGCTTCAGTTCCAGCCTCGCCAGCTTCCTAAGCAATTGCGACCAGACGAAGTGACGCCACAGCCCACGCAGCATCAGGAACCAGAAAAGAGGCACGCTTACCGCCACGCACCACCAGCCCGCCAAGCTAATGGCACTACCGTTCGGCGCAAGCTCGACGGCCCAGGACGTCAACGGAGCATGATGGAGAAGTGCGCAGTAGAACAGTCCGCCAACGACCGCCAACGCCACGCATATGATCTCGGCCAATCCGGAATCGCGCTGTTTGAGCGCCACAAGGACCGCCTCCGCGGCGCTCTGCATCGAAACGGGCGCAATGATCGGTGCTCTAAGGAAATGCTGGAGCTTGGTGCGTAGACCGTCTTCGACCTGTCGCTCGGCAAGAACGAACGTCCCGATAGCGACGAAAAAAGTGGCCCATACGCCGAGATCTCGGAGATAAGCTCCTGCATCGCTGACTGACAGGCTACCGGGCAAAGCCAAAAAGAACGGAATTGCCCAAGCAATCGCGATGAAAAACACCGCACGGCGACCCGCGTTGAGCGCGTGTGCGTGCAGCAGCTTCAACCGACGTTGAAGCTCGTAGAAAGGTCCGCCATGCGACGCGAGGAAATCCCAGGGCGTCTGGTCGGCTTCGGAACCTGTAGCTTGAGAGGATTGCGGATCGTCCGCATAAATATCGCCACGGTTAGTAGCATCTGCGCGCGCGGGCGCTGCTTGTTCCACGTCTTTTGACGTTTTGTTTTTCGACCCATGAGGCATAGGCTGTCGTACTCCCGATTTCCTTGCCGAGAGGCCGCTCGACATCAAATGATGGTATGAAGCCATCAGTTCTGCCGCAGGCCAGACTCAGCCCTTTTGCTTAGTCAAGGTCGTGTCATTGAATCTGCGGCCCGCCACAGCACCGAGACCGTTCCACTGACGACCGCGAACCAGCGAAATCCGTGGCGGGGTTGGCTGGCAGGCGTTTCGGCCTTGCACAGTTCCGGCGTCGCGTTCCGACGGGATCGAGACCGCGACTTCCGCGAAGGAGAGTTCCTGATTGCGCTCGCCTTTGAACAAGGTTGCCGGATCCCCGGACGGCTGATGCGTCGTCGGCAAAAGTATGTCGACCTGCGTTGTCTTTGGCGTTGATGCCGCCAGAGCGACGGGTTCCATCATCCCGACCGTATGACCGACATGCGTTCTCGCACGCAGACGTCGTTGCGTTGCGACTAGAAATGGAAAACCAACCCCAGCATCGGGCCTTTCTGCACAACGTCATAGTCAAAGCCGCCGGAGCTGTAATCGATACCCATCGCGCGATATCCAGCCACTGCCGAAATGCTATCCTTGATTTGGTAGCCGATGGCACCTGCGACATCCCAATCAAGATCGGCTTGCCCGGCGCCGACATTCCCCCAACCCGTGAGGTAGAATTGATCCGTGAGGAAATACGTTCCACGGAAACCTGCGACGGCGTCGAGCCAGGTAGCGCTGTCTTCGCGGCTTATGCCATCTAGGACGCCGCCGCTGAAAGATACCTTGGTGCTCGCGTACCAGAGGCGCGCCCCGGCAATCACGTCCAGATGGTCCCGGCCATTCGTCAGCAGGCTGTAGCCGCCTCCAACCAGACCCGAAAACGTCTCGGACGTCACACCGATCTTGTTCGTCAAAACCCTGGCGGGGCTGTGGCCACTTACAGAGAGCTTTGTGTAGATTACGTCGCTGAAAACGCTGAAACGGTCATATCTACCCTCTGCCACGCCCATAAATGCGAAATCCAGATCCTTGAATATATCGCCGAAGTCGGACTTCAAGCTCGCCGGCGGATGGCCAAACTGCCCGACGGTGCCGTCGATGCCAGCAGCCCAGAAATACGGGCTGGCATTGAACTGCCAGCCAGACGAGGTCTCGCTGCCGGCTTCGGGTTGGAATGGCAGGAACTGCTTATCCGCAGCCTTCGCCGAAAGCGAAAGCGTCAAAACCAATGCGAATGCAATTGAGCATACTGAAAAAAACTTCATTTTCCCCTCGATAACGGCTTCCGTTTCAGAAAAAGCCGCGCAGCGAATGGCACTCCGGATACGCGTGCGGGCGAAATCCGATCCGCCCGCACGCATTAGCCGTCTTACGGCAAGGGCTGTGGCTGCGGGAAACTCCATTCGCCGCTCAATATCTCGGCACGCGGCTGATAGAGCCTCACCGTATAATTCCAGCCAGGCACGGTCGGCAGGCAGTTGACGATGTTGCCGTCGCAGCCGCCGAACTGGATGGTGATCGAGCCATCGTCGCTCTTCTTTGCCGTCAGGTTGTTCAGCGAATAGGCGTTGTATGGGTTCTTCTCGAAGTAGCCCTCGGCGTTGTAGACGCTGACCGACCAGAAACTATCGACCGGAACGTCTCCAACCTTGAGCGTATAGACGGTAGCTCCATCGTTCTTGGGCGCGTCCCCGCTGAGGTAGGTCGCATCTTTAGCGGGATTTCCGCCCCAGCCGGTCGCGGTGCCGATCAGGTGCCGGATCGGATCGACGGCTTCCTTTGTGCCGAAGGCGTTGTTGTAGTCGGGGATCGTCGAACCGAGGACGAGCAGGGCTTCGCGCATCTTCGTCTGGCTCGCTTGATCCCAGTTCGGCACCTCGAAATTTCCGGCGCCTGCCAGGCTGACCTTGATCGCGTCCTGAAGCTCATGAACCTGGTCTACGTCCTTCGGATCGGCAGGATCAACCAGCGTGCGAATCGCGATAAACACGTAACGCGTGCCGACATTCTCCTTCGTCAGCGTATAGCTGCCGGCGCCGTAGAAGACCGACGGCACATAGTGGTCCTCGCTGACTACCTGCATCGACATAAAGCGCTTGCCCGCATCCGGGAGCGTGACCGTGACCGGGCCGGCGTCGAGATCGAACACCGCCTCCGAATAGAGCGTGTCGCGATTCATGCGGATGACGTTCTGGTTGTCGATCGAGACCGGTTGGCGGCTATGGACGAACTGGCCGAAGCCGCCGTCCTTCACCGTCTTGCCTATGTACAAGTCGGACTCGGCGCGGACGAAATTCTCGACGCCGACGGGGGTTGCGGTGGTGGAGGGGGTCTGTGCGTTCGCACTCCCAAGCGTCGCCACAGACGCGGCGACAACGCAGATTACAGGCAAATACGGCATAAAATCTCCTCGATAATGCAATAGGTTACTTAAATCCCTAGCTTTGGGATTTTCTGTCGGTTGGCTTTCCAGATCCCCGCCGCGCACTTTGCTGCATCCTCCGGAAATTCGGACGTCCGCCGGCGAGGGAATGTTTACCGGCGAAATTGGAGACGCGTGTACGTCCTGGTGATTGTGGCACTTCGCTTGCTGTCCGCATCGAAGTATCTGTCTTCGCGGCATAGCCGCTCTTTGACGTCGCGGAAGATGCCGTTGGCAAAAGTGAACTCCGCCTGGTCGAAATCACCTTGTGAAAACAGTTTGATTGCAGCCTTCTTACCAAGGTGCTTTTGCGTCAACCGGCGCGAAACACCCGTATTGTCGGCGCACATGTAGCGGTCACAGAGCACGCCTTTCTCCGGTGAGCGTAGCCCGCCCGCAGAAGAGGGTTTCCAAACGCTGCAGCCAGGAGGAGGCAGGAGGCGCTTTCTCGCTCGCATGGGGGACCACCGTATCGCGGTTGTTTGGCTGAGGGCAGAGCCGGACGCTAGATCAACCGGCTCGTGGAATACTTGAAAATTGTACAGAAGCCCGAGAATGTTATCGTGCCGACAGAGCGGCTTCTTCCGCAACGCAGCTTGATGCCTCGGCCGCCCCCGCAGTCTTCAATTCTTCGCGTGCCGCCGCGACATCCGAGAGGAACTCTGCATTGTTATGCAGTTTTGCGACCGTCGCCGCACCCATAATGCGTCCCGCATCGACGTCGCTCTGCCAATGTGCATCACAAATTACGCGGCTCTGGCCGAATTCTATGCCGCGTTTCATCAGGACATCGGCGCGTTCCGGGCTGATTTCGCTCAACACCAGCGCCCAGGCCCAGCCAGCCGCCGTATGGCCTGAAGGATACGAGCCGTCGGTTCGCAGCAGCGGCTCCTGATCGGGATAGCAGGTGCCTTCGTTATGGACCACGAAAGGACGAGTGCGATTGTAGGTGTTCTTCACCCCATAGGTCGACAGGCCTGCATCAGTCAGGACCTTCTGCATCAAGCGATATAGGTGAGGGGTCTTGTCTTCATTAATATCGACGCCCATTGCGCAGGAGAAGTTTTTCGCCGGCTGCGGGAATTGCAGATCAGCGTCTGCGCGCGCCAGATCCCAGCGCGGCGTACCGCGCAGCGGTATGGTTGCGGCTCTCAACTCTTCGTCACGCGCAAGCGTCGCAGTACCGTCGGCCGGCGGCGGGCCAAGCAGCACAAGGCTATCGGGCAGATCCTTTTGCTTGAGATAGCCCGAAGCCAACTGGAAATGTGGATCCGTAATCTCTGGCTTTGCGGCGGTTTCTGCAGCGGCCGGTGCTATGCCTTGGCCGGCAAGTGCGATGACCGAGCACAAGGCCAATTGATAGATCTTCGATAGCATGCAAGAGCTCCTGGATATGCGATCTCGAGACAACCACACACGCGTGGCCGAACAATTCGATGGGGATGTGGGCAGGCATCAGCCGTAAACACGTAGAGAAGCCGGCTTACCCCTGATCGTCGCGGCCTCTTTCTTCTCGCCATAAAGTTGATACAGAGCTTTTGAACGGCACATTGTGTCGAACCGCACAATCTGGAGAAGAAAATGGCGCGTATGTCACGGGCGCATGCGGAACGCATCATGTGCGAGGCTGGGTGGCTGGCTCAAATGCCTGAAGCCTTCAGGGTACGCTTGCTGCAAAATGCGCTACTTCTGAAATTTGACGCAGGTCAGGTCATATTCCGTCCGGGCGACCCGGCCGGGGGCATTTATGGTCTTGTTTCAGGGACTGTGACCGTGGACACCGCGCCTCTCGACTCAACGCCGCGCCTGATCCACATCGCCGTACCCGGCGGATGGACCGGCGAAGACAGCTTCATGACCGGCAAGCCAAGACGGATCGAGCTGTTCGCGCGGAGCGAAACCTGGGTGATGCATGTCCCGCTGGAGACGATGGAGCAGATGGCCGCATCTGATCCGAACAACATTCGGGCTTTCGGCGTCATTTCGATCTTGGCGGCGGATAAACTACTTAGAATCGTACATGATCTGCAGAAGAAGAGTGTCAGCTCAAGAATTGCGTCAGTTCTGCATCGCATGTCCTGGTCGACAGATGCTCCTATTTCTGTTTCCCAGGAAAATCTCGGTATCTTGACGAACACATCCCGCAAGCAAGTCAACAGCGCCATCCAACGTTTCGTCGAGGCCGGTTGGATTGAAACCGGTTATCGCTCCATAATCGTTACCAACCCGTCGGCTTTGCGGCGGCATGCTGAACAGGATGTGGCAGACTGATATGTTTCAGCGACCAGAGAGCCCTGTGCAAAGAACGAAATTGGTGCCCTGTTGGCAAAAACCATTCGTGCAGGACCAGCTAGCGCGCGCTGTCGGACGATACGCGCCGCGAGTACCGGGCGGGAACGACGCCAATCAGCACCCGCCGTTGTAGCCTCGCGGCTGATCGTTAAATTAGCGACATCTTGTAGAATGCCGAGTGCGCCCTATCATTTTCGGCAGGAGAACACGCCATGTCGAAAATCGCCGCGCCGAAGCTTCCGAACGGCCACCCAGATCGCGATCTCCTTTGCCAAGAGGCGTTGGAGGGCGAATTCCTGTCGCTTGCCGATCAAGTGCACCTGTCCGGTTGGTCTCCAGAAGAAGTCGCGACGGCGTTGATGGAGCTCGCAGACAACTATTTCCTAGTGAATGCCGATCTCGAAATGTTCGAGCTCGGTGCCGGCGTTGTCCTCCTTTCAAGGAAGCTGCACTAAGCACCTCGCTAAATCGGGAGAGTTGAGTTGGTTCGAGACCAGTGGCAAATATTGTCATTGATTTAGCCAGGTCGCACATGCGCAGAGCACGTTGCACCTCTCGCGAGGGACTTCCCGCGCGACTTGTCAGCATTGCTCCACATACCCACCATCAAGGGACGAGTTCGATTTCGCTCAACCGCGTGGTTTTCAGGCGGCCGCTCGATTCACCTTTGGACGTTTGCCGCACGGAGGCGATCCGCTGCTACCGTCGAGCGATACCGCCTTCCGATCATCCCAGCAGGGCGAAATTGCGCACAGCGTAACGGTCACGCACGCGGCAGTACCAGTGTTTCTACCGTCATCAGCATCCCCAAAACAAAAGGAGACGCCTTGAATCACACCAGATTCCTCCGCGTCAAACATCCGAAATTTTCATGCGCACCCCCTGCATGGAGGCCTCATGCGTAGCTTCGCAGGGATCAGCGGCGTCGGTCGCGTTGTTTGCACACGCTATGGTTCCAAATCGGCTTCAAATGTGCAGCCACGGTCATAGTCGCCTGCACTTTTATTAGTAAATGTGAAAAAAACATTGGCTTTCCGGAGCGGTAAATTGACGGCTCCGACAACGCCGAAAAAAACGTGGCACCGAAGGGGGTTATCTTCGTCTCCAGGGTATTTGTTCTGCTACGGCCTCAGCAAAACTCCGGCTCTGGATGCGCCGCACGCAACCTCTGCTTAGTAGAGGTCACGGAAGGACATGCCTAGCCTTGTTGTTGAGGAGTGAGTTATTGCTCGGCGGCTGGGCAAATACTTGAATCAACATTGGGAGACCAACATGAAAAAGTATCTTCAAACCGTTGCTATCTGCGCAATCGTTGCGGCGGGATACACGGCGCCAGCATTCGCTGACGGCGGTAAAATCGGCGGCGCCGGCGAAATTGGCGGCAAGAGCGACGGTGCGAACGGGACGGGCGCTGATAGCGGCAGCGGCGGTGGTGGCGACAGCGGTAGCGGCGGCGGTGGAGACAGCGGCAGCGGCGGCGGTGGAGACGGCGGCAGCGGCGGCAGTGAAGGTGGCGGCGGCAGTGAAAGCGGTGGCGGCAGCGAAAGCGGTGGCGGCAGCGAAAGCGGCGGCGGCAGCGAAAGCGGCGGCGGCAGCGAAAGCGGCGGCGGCAGCGAAAGCGGCGGCGGCAGCGAAAGCGGCGGCGGCAGCGAAAGCGGCGGTGGCAGCGAAAGCGGCGGTGGCAGCGAAAGCGGCGGTGGCAGCGAAAGCGGCGGTGGCAGCGAAAGCGGCGGTGGCAGCGAAAGCGGCGGTGGCAGCGAAAGCGGCGGTGGCAGCGTAAGCGGCGGCGGCAGCGAAAGCGGCGGTGGCAGTGAAAGCGGCGGCGGCAGTGAAAGCGGCGGCGGCAGTGAAAGCGGCGGCGGCAGTGAAAGCGGCGGCGGCACAGGCGTCGTGTCAACCGCGCGTTAAGCGGGACAGTCTGCTGGTTTAGCAGATCGGCAGATCTCTACCGTGACAGCGAGGGGCCTTTGCCCCTCGCCTTTTTTCACAAGCGCCGTCAGCCGCCTAATGCCGGCTCGGCTGGCAATCTCAATTCAAGTGGATCGTGCGACGCCACCCTCGGCATCACAGCGCCTGGGGCCGGAGGGGAAACCCTCCGACCAATTCGGCGCCAGGAGGCGTTGGAGGGCGAATTCCTATCGCTTGCCGATCGAGCGCAACTGTCCGGTTGGTCACGCGAGGAAGTCGCGGCGGCGTTGATCGAGCTTGCAGACAACTATTTCCTAGAAAATGCCGATCTCGAAATGTTCGAGCTTGGTGCCGGGGTTGTGCTCCTTGCAAGGAAGCCGCACTAAGCGCCTCCCCAAATCTGGTCGTTGACTCTCTGCGCCAATGAGAACATTTGTAGAACAAATTTACTCAGAAGGCACCCGCCTGCAGGTCGAGGAAGCGCTCGCCCTTGTCAGCCGTTGCGCTGCGCGGATCGCCCCAGGTGCCGGTGACCAGCGCACGCTCGGCGAAGGAATAGAAGCGCGACACGTCCGCCGGCACATCGACGGGATGCTGCTGGTTGCCATAGGCCTGGCCGAACATCTCGGTCTTCACCCCGTCGGGAACGATCGCAAGCATGACAGATGCCTCGCCTTCGCAAGCATGATGCGCACCGGTGTCGACCTCGAAGATCTTCCCCGACTCCTCCGGCGCCAGCATCCACGGCGTCGTGGCGACGATCGGCATGGCGAACTCGACCGCCAGCTCACGCACGGTACCGCGAGCGGATCCATGTTGCCGCCATGGCCGGTGACGACGAACAGCTGCGAAAAGCCGAGCGTCTTCAGCGAGCGCACGATGCAGCGGATGACGCGGCTGAGCGTATCGTAGTCGAGCGTGATGGATCCGCCGAAAGGCAGGTGGTGTTCGCTCATGCCTAGCCATAGGCCAGGCAGAACGGCGACCGGAATATCATCGACAACCAGCCGAGAGGCGCGAATGGCCGCCGCCGATGCGCTTGCGGTGTCGGTAATAGCCGGCAGGTGCGGCCCGTGCTATTCCAGCGAACCAATCGGCAGGACGGCGAGCGCCCCCGGCGTGTCGGCGATCTCGCGACATCGAACCGCCATACCGCCGCCCATGCGGACGGAAGGCGGAGCGCCCTATAGCGCTCGTCTGCGCCTCAACCCTGGGCCAGATGACACCTCGCGTGGCGGGCGCCATCGCCGAGGCGATGGAGGACCTGCGGCACCTCGCAGCCAGCAGCAGCCATGCCGCATCGTTCCCTGTAGAAGCAACCGGTCGGCAGCTTGCGGTTGTTTGGAAGCTCGCCGATCCGCACCTCGGCGAGGATCGGCAAGGAGCTTGCGAAACTCGGAGCCGAGGCCAGAAGCGTTTGGGTATAGGGGTGGCAAGGATTGCCCAGAACCTCGTCGGCCGGACCCGATTCGACAATCTGGCCGAGATACATCACAGCGACATCGTCGCAGAAATGGCGCACCAGCGCGACATCGTGCGAAATCAAGAGGTACGTTAGCCCCCGCTCCCGCTGCAACTTCAAAAGCAGGTTGACGATCTGCGCCTGCACCGACACATCGAGCGCCGATGTCGGCTCGTCCAACACCATGAGATCGGGATCCGTGCTGATCGCGCGGGCGATTGCGATGCGCTGGCGCTGGCCACCTGAAAACTCGTGGGGCAGGCGATCCAGATGTTCCGGCCTCAAGCCGACGGCAGCGGCCAGTTGCTCCGCCTTCGCATGCAACTCGGCATTGCTGTGCCCGCCGCGAATGTGCAGCGGTTCGCTGATCAGCCGCCAGACCGGCAGCCGCCGATCGAGCGAGGATTGCGGATCCTGGAAAACGATCTGCATCTTCTGCCGCAGATCGCGCTTCTGCCTTCCTTTCGCTGCCTGCAAATCGTGGCCGTCGATCGCCACCCTGCCCTGCTCGTAAGGCGCAAGCCCGATGATCGCCTGGGCGAGCGTGCTCTTGCCGCAACCGGATTCGCCGACGATGCCGAGACTTCCACCGCCACGAACCTGCAGGGTTACGCCGTTGACGGCGTGCACATGCGAGGTGGGACGGCCGAGCCAGTCTCGGGACGCGGGGAAGCGGACGTTGAGATCGCAAACCTCCAGAACCGGCCGGCCTATCGTGTCGACGCCTTCGGTCATTGCCGGCTCTCCTGCTCTGATGTTTCCGGTCCGACACCACGCCGCCAACAAGCCACCTGTCGGCCATCGGCTCCCTCCAGTTGCGGAGACCGGGATCGACAGAGATCAACCGCTTCCCTGCATCTTGGCTGGAAATAGCAGCCGCCAGGCGGGTGCATCAGGTTCGGTACCGCGCCGGTGATCGCTTCGAGTTCCTGCTTCGGCGCCACCCGTTCCGGGAGGCAGCGCAGCAGCGCCTGGGTATAGGGGTGCTGCGGCGCGTCGAGAACGGCTCGCGTCGCGCCCTGCTCCACGATCCTTCCGGCATACATCACGTAAAGTCGATCGCAGAGCTGGGACACGACCGCGACGTTATGCGAGATGAAGATCACCGACGTCCCGGTCCGGCGGGCGCGGTTCTGGATAAGCCGCAGTATCACGGCCTGGACGGTGACATCGAGCGCAGTCGTCGGCTCGTCGGCGATGATGAGCCCGGGATTGCAGGAGAATGCCATCGCGATCAGAACCCGTTGCCGCATGCCGCCGGAGAGCTCGAACGGATAGAGCTTCATGACCCGCTCGGGCTCGCCGATCAGCATGTCGGCAAGAATATCCCGGGCAATGCGCCTGGCATCCGTCAAGCTTGCCTCCTCGTGACGCATGATGACGTCAGTCAGCTGCTTGCCGATGCGGATCGTCGGGTTGAGCGCGTTCATCGGCTCCTGGAAGATGGTCGAGACCATCTTGCCGCGCACATCCTGCAGCTGGCTCTCGTTCATGGCGAGGGTGCTATGACCAAAGATCCTGACGGAGCCGCCGGTGATCCTGTAGCGCCCCTTGGGCAGCAGCCCGGTTGCTGCCATGGTCGTCACCGATTTGCCGCAGCCGGACTCGCCGACGATCCCGACGATCTCTGCCTTTGCGACATTGATCGACACATTGTCGAGCGCCTTGATCGCGCCGCTGAAGGTTGGGAACTCCAGCGACAGATTGTGAATGGCCAGCGCCTGACCGCGAGATTCAACGATACCGGTCGTCATCATCTGCCCCTCAAGCGCGGGTCGAGCATATCGCGGATGCCGTCGCCAACGAGGTTACATCCCATGGCCGTGATCAGAATGGCGAGACCGGGGAAGGTCGCGTACCACCACTGATCGAGCATGTAGCTGCGGCCGCTGCTAACAAGCGCGCCCCATTCGGCGGTGGGCGGCTGAGCACCGAGGCCGATGAAGCTGAGGGCGGCTGCGATCAGTACAACACCGCCAAGATCGAGCGTCGCCTGCACGATGATCGGCGACATGGCGTTTGGCAGGATATGCCAGCGCAGAATGTACAAAGGGGAGGCGCCAAAAGTGCGCGACGCCTTCACGAAGACCTGCTCGCGCAAGGAAAGCGTTTGACCGCGAGCCAGGCGCACATAGGCGGGAATCCGCACGATCGCCACGGCCAGCATGGAGTTGAACAGGCTGGGCCCGAGGGCGGCGGCCAGCGCCATGGCCAGCACGAGCGCCGGCAAGGCAAGGACGACGTCCATGAGCCGCATGATGGCGGTGTCGACACGTCCGCCGACCACGCCGGAAAAACAGCCGATCAGCACCCCAATCGACATCGAGATCAGCACAATCATGAAGGCGGCGCCGCACGACGCCCTCGCCCCGTAGATCACGCGCGAGAACAGGTCGCGGCCAACCTCGTCGGTACCGAACCAATGGGCAGCACTCGGTGGCAGCAGGCGCGCCGTCAGCGAGACCTTGTCCGGGTTGTAGGGCGCGATCACCGGCGCGGCGATGATCATGATGAGAACGAGCAGGATGATGGCAGCGCCAACCAGGGTCAGCGGGCTCCGGCGGCTGAGGTACCAGAGATAACGCAGCCGCTCGGATAGGGACCTGGTCCTGCGCATCGCGGGGCTCGCCGCGACAGGTTCGGTGGGGACGACGGCAGACATGATCAGACCTCCCTGATCTGGGGGTCGGCGAGCATGTAGGCGAGATCGACCAGGAGGTTGATCAGCACATACCCAATGGAAGCGACGATCGTGAAGCCCATGATGGCGGGAAAATCGAGCGTCTGAATGGAGGTGACGACGTAGGTGCCCATGCCGGGCCAGGCAAAAATCGTCTCGGTCAGCACCGCCCCATAGAGAAGATCGCCAAGTGCCAGCCCGAGCAGGGTGATGGAAGGGATCAGCGCGTTTCTGAGCGCATAGTTGAAGATGATCATGCCCTTGCGCAGGCCGCTGGCGCGCGCAGTGCGAATGTAGTCTTCCTGCAGGACATCCAGCATCGAGGCGCGTATCTGGCGCGTGATCACACCCATATTGGCAAAGGCCAGCACAAAGCCCGGCAGGATGATGTGGTAGACGGCGCTGCGGAAGGCATCGAAGCGGCCTTGCAGCAACGAGTCGATCAACAGGAACCCGGTGATGCGTTCGGGCGCAACGATGCCCATGGCCAGACGGCCACTGCCGGGCAGTATCTGAAACTTGGCGTAGAAGAGATAGATCAGGATAAGGCCGAACCAGAACACCGGCATCGAGATGCCGCACACAGAGACCGTCCGTGCAATCTGGTCGATCGGCCCGTCCTTATAGACCGCCGACAGCACGCCAAGCGGCACACCCAGACAGATCGCGATGAAGAGCGCGACTGTTCCAAGCTCCAGCGTCGCTGGCAGGAAGGTGCGGATATCGCCGGCAACCGGGCGGTTGGTGCGCAGGGATGTCCCCAGATCGCCCTGCAGCAGATTACCGATATAGATGGTGAACTGTTCGACAACAGGTCGATCAAGGCCCAGATTGCGCCTGACGTTTTCAAGCGTTTCGGCACTTGCCCGGTCGCCTGCGATCATGCGCGCTGGATCTCCCGGTATGAGATGGGAGATCGTGAAGGTGATGACGGCGACGCCTAACACCACGAAAAGCAAAAGAACCAGGCGCGGGATGATGATGCGGGTGATTGCCATGGACGTCAGCCCTTCCGGCAGGAGAACCCTGACCTTGCTTGGAAAACGATGAAACCCTGCCGCCACAGCCGTTGAGGCTGGCGGCAGGTGTTGCGTGGAATGAGACCCATCAAGGCCGCGGGATCGGTCTGATCCGGCTCCGTCATTCCGTTTTCGACATCGTTCCAAAGTTGTAGACCTGGATCAGCATGGGGTTGTAGACATAGCCTTGCACGACGGCGCGGCGGGCGAAGATGTCGTTCTTTTCCATGATGTAGAGATAGGGCGCGTCCTCAGTCGAGAGCTTCTGCGCTTCGACATAGAGTTCCTTGCGCTTCCCCTCGTCGACGATGGAGCCCGCCTCTTTCACGAGCGCGGTCACCTTGGTGTTGTCGTAGAAGGAACGGTTGCCCGGACCGCCCATTTTGTCGGCGTCGAACCAATAGTTCATGAACATGTAGGGGTCGGCAAAATCAGGCGTCCAGGCGCCGGGAGCCATATCGAACTTGCCGTTGGCCACCAGTTCGCGTTTGGTCGTGTCGGCGACCGCCTGCAGGTCGAGCTTGATGCCGATTTCCGCAAGAGACGCCTGCAGCGCAAGCCCGACCGGCTCCCAGGCAGGATCGGCCTGGGAGAAGGTGTAGGTCAGGCGGATGTCGTTCTTGCCGGAGTCGGCGAGCAGGGCCTTGGCCTTCTCGACATCGTATGTGTACTGGAAACCCTGTGGGTCGTGCCCCCACATGCCGCTCGGCACCGCGCCGCGCATCTGTTTGGCCTGGCCGAGCATGATGCCGTCGATGATGCCTTGATAGTCGACCGCATAGGAAATCGCCTGGCGAACCCTGGCGTCATCCAGCGGCGGCTGGCGGTTGTTCATGTAGATGTAGTTCACATACATGCTGGGATTGCTCTCGACCACGACGGAGGCGTCCTTCTGCAGCGCCTCCGCCTGATCGAGCGGGATCTGCTCGATGATATCGGCATCACCGTTGGTCAGTTGAAGTCGGCGGGCCGAGACGTCGCCGACGATGCGGACGACCACTTGTTTCAGCGCCGGCTTGGTGCCCGCGTAGTGCTCGTTGCGGTCGAGTACGATGCTCTGGTTGCGCTCCCATGAGGCGATCCGGTAAGGGCCGCTGCCTGCGGAGTGCTCCGCAAGCCAGGCCTTCGCCATGTCGCCGTCCTTCTCGTGCTCCATCACCTTGGGATTGATGATGGCCGCACCGGAGACGGCAAGCGTCGAGATGAAGGGCGCAAATGGCGCCGTCAGATGGAAACGCACCGTCTGCGGATCGACGACCTCGACTTCCTTCAGCACCGGAAACGCATCGGAGGGGCCTGCCTTCAGCTTCATCAATCGATCGAAGCTGAATTTGACCGCAGCGGCGTCGACCGGTGCGCCGTCATCGAACTTGTGGCCGCTGGCGAGCTTGAAGGTCCACACGAGGCCGGCGTCGTCGGCAGTCCAGCTTTCGGCCAGTTCGGGCCCGACCTCCGTTGTCGCGCCTTTGTAGGCGACGAGCCTTTCATAGGCGGCGTAAATCAGTGTGTAACCGCTGTTGCTGATTTCGACGCCAGGATCGGCGGTCGGCGGATCTTCCGCTCGCGCCAGCACCAGCACATCCTGCGCAGCGATTGCGCCGGAAAGAGGCGTCGATGCCAGAAGCAAGGCGACGCCAATCGATTTCCACGTGGAAGCGTTCATCTCGTAGTCCTCCCCAGAACTGCGGCGCACGATGCCCTCCCGGCACCAACCGCAGCACTAGAGTAGGAAACGATTTTCCTAAGTGCAATATTTTTTCTTATCGTACTCGTTTTTAGTTACATCAGCTTGTGAGCTTGGTCGTTTGTGCGTTCGCCAAGGTGGAGACCAATTCGGTTTCCGGGGTCGAGCAAACGCACAGGATTTGCGCAGGTTCTTCGCTCACGCTGAGATAGGCATGCCCCGTCATGGCATCGAAGTAGCAGGAATCGCCCTTCTTGAGCCGCAAGGGCGCATAGATCTCGGTATGGAGTTCGAGTTCCCCTTCGATAACGTAGAAGAACTCCTCGCCCTTGTGTCGGATAAGCGGCCCGAATTCCTCGAGTGTGCGGGCGCGGGCCACCGCCACGATCGGAACCATCGACTTCTTCGAAATCTCTGTACAAACATAGAGATAGTCGTAGTTTTGTGTGATGATCTCCCGCCCATCGCCGGATCTGGTGTAAGTGCGGCGCCCCAGCATGCTGGGGGCTTCCTCAGCACCCGCCGTGGTCCCGAAAAGCTCGACGATATCGACCTTGAGGCCCTGGGCGAGCTGAATCAACCGGTCATAAGTGAGCTGCATCTGGTTATTCTCGACCTTGGACAGGGTCGAGACCGCAAGCCCGGTCATGGAGCTCACCTCTGCCAGCGTCCAGCGGTTGCGGTTGCGAATCTCCTTCAGGATATCGCCGAGGCTGGATTTCGCATCGGTCATCGTTGGCGTCTCCAATTTGCCTGCAGCCGTTCCGGACCGCGTGCCGCTCCCGGCTCAGCCCGCGACGCGCGCAGAATCCGACTGGCATGATAGGAAAACCATTTCCTATAATACGTGGCCGAAATCAACATCGCCACGAAAAGCAATTCGAACGGTGGAGCAGCACCCATACATCCTGGCGTCACGGGCACGACCCAATGGTCACCCAATCTTTGTCGCGTTGAGCCGAGCCGAACGGCAGCCATTCTACTGCACGAACGGGTCGGCGACCTTCGGCCAATAAGGGCGCTTCATTTTGGTGAAGGGCAGTTCCTCGAAGTTGGGCTGCAAGGCGCCTGGGCCGCCGACATAGAGGATTTCGCTGGCGATCGGTTCGAAGCCGGCGCGGAAGTGGTTGCTCGATTTCACCACGACAATCTTCCTCTGCGCCGGGTTCAAGCCCAGCGCCGTCATGCATTCCGGGTGGAAGACTTGTGTGCGCACGGTGTTCAGCACGATGTCGACGCCGCCTGCCGTAACCCAGACCGCGTCGCCGATCCCGAGCGGCGTCGGGCCGAAGCGCTGGGTAATGCCGGAGGCGATGCGCCTGATCGTCACGGTCAGGTCCAGTGGGTCGCCGGAGGCCGGCCCGACCTTGCCGCCGATCCTCAGCGCCAGCGTCGCCCCTTCTCCCGCCTCGCGGCACATGCGCACCGCAATCGGATCCCAGTAGAGGCAGGTCGCCACGTCCTCGATGCCGCGTTCGATGATGCGGCGCAGGGTGAAGGTCGAGTCTCCAGGCGCCCCGCCGCCGGCATTGTCTGAGACGTCGGCCAGAACGACCGGTCCGCTCCTCGCTGCGACGGCCCGATCCAGCGCGGCATCGATACTGAGATAGGTGCCGCGCATTTCCTCACGCGCATCGAATATCTCTCTGCCAAAGGCCTCCGCCGTGCGTGTCGCCTGTTCTGCGTCATTGTCGGTCACGACGAGCATCTTCGCGCCGACATCTTCGACGTCTCCCCAGGGAAAGCCGTGACCGAAGGAGACCGAGAGAATGCCATCCTGCCCCTCGATCGCCTTCATGCGGTCGACAATGCCGCGCAACGGCGCGCGATGCGGGTGGAAGGTATTGATCATCCGGCAGTCATAGAGGCCCATCACCGGCCGCACTTCGCCCGTAAGGGTCCGCTTCATCAACCGGAACAATTGGCCGGCGACCTCCTCGATGTCGGTGTGCGGATACTCCTTGTAGGTGGCGATCATGGTCGCGCTCGAGAGCATGCGATCGGTGATGTGGCAATGCAGATCAAGCTCGGCAGCAACCGCGACATTCGGCCCGACCACGCCGCGCACATGCTCCAGTAAATCCCCCTCGACATCGTCATAGCCCTCAGCGACGCAGGCGCCGTGCAGGGCAAGCATGACCGCGTCGACCGGCATCGCCGCCTCGAGGTCGCCGAGGATGGTGGCGCGGAAGCTTTCATAGACCGCCCGCGTGGTCTTGCCGCCAGGCTCAGCCACGGCACAGAGGCTCTCTACCACGTCCCAGGCTTCTTCCTCAGCAGCATTGCGCCAGACAGACATCTGCGACGAGCAGCAGGTGAGCGGCCTGCCGGTGGCGTCGCCATAGGCGATCAGGTTTTCGCGGAAGGCCTCAAGGCCCGTCTGCATCGGCGAAAAAGTATTGGTTTCGGTGTCCAGCCCCGCAATAAACAGTTTCATTTTTGCCTCTCGCCAACAAAGAAAGATATTTTCTAATCATAAAACTATGTTTATCGTCGGAAAGTCAAATGCATCATTCGCGCCATCGCGCGGCTGGCCCGGGGGAGGCAGGAATGCGCATCTATATTTCCGCTGATATCGAGGGGATCGTTGGGGTCGTAAGCCGCGACCAACTGATGCCGGAAGGTTTCGAATACGAAAACACCCGCCGCTGGATGACGGATACCGTGGTTCACGCCTGCGAGGCTGCACACGAGGAAGGCGTGGAGGAGGTCATCCTCAGCGATTCCCACGGAAATGGCGAGAGCATCCTGATTGACCGCCTGCCCGACTATGTCCAAGTCGTCCGCAGCTGGCCGCGGCCGCTGATGATGATGCAGGGCGTCGAGCTCGGTTCGTTCGTCGGTGCGATGCTTCTCGGCTACCATGCCGGGGCAAGTCATCCGGGTGGCGTGCTGTCGCACACGATCGGCGGCACAGCCTTTGCCGAGGTGCGGATCAACGGTATCGTCATGCCGGAGGCCGGCATCAATGCCGCCATTGCCGGGCATTTCGACGTGCCGGTCCTGCTCGCCTCGGGCGACAACATCGCCTTGGACGAGATCAAAGCACGTATCGGTGATATCGTGACGGTGCCGGTGAAGCAGGTTTACAGCACACAATCGGCGATCACGTTGACGCCGGCCGTCGCGCATCGCCGGATTCGGGAGGGCGTCAAGACGGCGCTGGCGAGAGCCGGCGGGGCGAAACCGTTCAAGCTGGAAAACCCGACGCTGGAGATCGTGTTCCGAAATCGCCTGCCGGCCGAGTATCTCTCTTACCTCAAGGGCGTCGAGCGCACCGACGGTTATACGATCCGCTACCAGGGCGACGACATGATCGACGTCTCGCGCTTCATCCAATTCGTGGTCGGCTACAATTCGCGCCTGACTTTCTGACCAACTCCCCTACGGAATTCCGCCATGACCACCTCCATTGTCCTCGGCGCCGGCATGGTCGGCGTCTCAACCGCGCTTGCATTGCAGGAGAGCGGGCACCAGGTGGTGCTGCTGGATCGCCAGGCACCAGGGCGGGAAACAAGCTATGGCAACGCCGGCATCATTCAAACTGAAGCCGTCGAGCCCTATGCCTTCCCGCGCAGCTTGAACGAAATCGCCAGGGTGGCGCTCAAGCGCGGCAACGACGTCGATTGGCGGCTTGGCGATATGCGCCGTCTGGCGGGGCCGCTCTGGCGCTATTTCACACAGTCTGCGGCTGCGCCTTACGCGAGAACCGTTGCTGCCTATTCCCAGCTCGCGCTGCGCGCGAGCGACGATCACGCGCGCTTCATCGAGCTCGCCGGCGCCGGCGAACTGATCGTCCGGCAGGGGTGGCGCGCCGTCTATCGTACGCCCGCGAATTTCGAAGCGGCGGCCGCGGCCGCGGAGCGGCTGAGGCGGGTCTACGGCGTACCGTCTGATGTGCTCGGCGCGGACGAACTTGCGGCGAGCGAACCGGCGCTGCTGCGTCGGCTCGCCGGTGCCGTCCATTGGACCTCGCCCTGGACCTGCCGCGACCCGGGCGAACTGGTTGCGCGCTACGCCGCTCTCTTCGTGGCGCGCGGCGGGACGCTGGCCTGCGGCGACGCCATGACGTTGCAGCGGAATGGCGCCGGTTGGCGGGTGATGTCTGAAGATGGCGTCGTCGGCGCTGAAAATGCGGTCATTGCCCTGGGGCCATGGTCGCCGACGCTCGCCAAAAACTTCGGCTATCGCATACCCATGGTGTTCAAGCGCGGTTATCACAGGCATTTTTCAGGCCAGGGCGGACCACGCGTTTCAATGCTGGACGTCGACAATTCCACGCTGATTGCGCCGATGAATGCGGGATGGCGGGTTTTGACCGGGGCGCATATGGCGCCGCCGGGGGCAGCACCGGCATCGCGACAAATTCGGCATGCGACCAACATTGCGCGCCAGCTCTTTGCGCTGGGTGAGGCCGTCGAGCCCACGCCTTGGTCGGGTACCCGCCCCTGCATGCCCGACATGCTGCCTGTCGTCGGGCCGACCCGGCACAAGGGCCTGTGGTTCCATTTTGGCCACGGCCATCAGGGCTTCACATTGGGCCCGACGACCGCATTCCTCCTGGCAGAGTTGATGACGGTGGGCTGCACGAAACCCCTTATTCTCCCCCTGCTGCCGTCAGCGCGGGGTTGGGCGTAACGCAGCCGCAAAGACCACGGCGGATTGTGTCGGGTTGGATATTGGGTTGTTGATCATCGACGTTCACCGGTTCAAAACGCCACGCCTCGCTCGAAACTCTGCGACGTATGGTGTTCGCGGAATTACCAACTACCGCGTTTCCTCAATTCGACCGGGACAACCACCTTCGGGAAGTCGAGTAGGCGACCAACGAGTCGGGTGATCTGCTCGTCGACGTGAATCGCGGTCTTCGGCGTTTCGCTTTCACCGTAGCTGAAGCAGCATCGCGTTCGTCAAGGGCGCGCCCAGACAACTCGGCGCGGCTGGGCGGATAGGCGCGTCAAGATCGACGGCGGATCCGGCAATACCACGCAGCCGGGTATCTATGGCGCGATGCACGTTTCTCGTCGCCGGAGCATACTCCGCGAATTCGTCCTGGCTGACCTGGCGGAACGACCGTCTCGGGTCAGGACTTCTCAATCAGCCTCTGTGCGGGAAGGTCCGCAACGGGGTCCGAAGACTTGCCTGTCCTAATCTTTTGCCAGGTCTGGTTTCTGCCCCATACAGCCAGCGGTCTCATTCGCCGTGCGCGCTTTCTCAAATAAGATCTATTCCCGCCTCGGACAGCACGCAGCTACAGCAGTGCAATCATCATTGCGATTGTCAACAACGCGAATGCCACAATCCCAGTGTGAAGGAAATTCGCTCGGCGGCTGTTGCTTTTAAAGGTTCGTGACATGGCTTCACCTCACCATTCCAAGGGAAACGCACGGCCATATGAATGGTTCATATTCAAGATTGGTGAGCGGAGCCGAACTTCGACACAATGAAAAGTAGCTTTCGATCACTCGCTAGATGGAGGAGCCGGTTCTCCGAGTGTGTCGGCGACATAGGCTCCGCGATCCCCCATGGGAAGCGGGCTACCTGTTGTTGAATCGCACATTGTCTGATGCTCAAGTTCGGCGTTGATTTCCGCGCCAAGGATGAGAATGATAACTGAAATCCAGACCCAGACCATGAAACCGACAAAAGCGCCCAGCGTGCCGTAAGTGGCATTATAATTTGCGAAATGGTCGAGATAGAACGAATACAGCACTGAAGTAACCAACCACATGAACGTGGTAAAGGCCGCACCCCACGTGAGCCAGCGAGACTTCGCCGGTTCGCGACTTGGTCCAAAGCGATAGAGCATTGCGGCACCTCCCGTGAACAGAAGAAGCAACAGCGGCCATCGAGCGATATAGACGAGCAGTTCCGCCCAATGCTCCAGCCCGATAAAACCTAACCAGGCCGGTAGGACCGCGACTGCCAGAATCGCCAAAATCGACGCGATCATCCCACTGACAGTGAAAACCATGGCCAATCCAGTGCGATGCAGAAAGCCGCGCTTCTCGTTTTCACCATAGGCGATGTTCATTGCTTCGAAGATCGCAGCGATCCCGTTATGCGCGCTCCAAAGAGCCACACTTGAGCTGACCAGCAGCCCGAGGCCGGCGGTACCGGGTCTTTGCGATGCAAGCGTACCTAATTGATCCAGGATCAGCCTAAGAGCCGCAGAGGGCACGACATACACCAGAAATTCGATCTGCCGTGAGATATCTGCGGGATCGGCGGCAATGGCATAAAGGGAGACGAAAATGCCTAACGCGGGAAAGATTGCGAGCAACAGGTAATAAGTCACGCCAGCCGCAATCATTGCGACCCTGTCTTCAGTGAAGCTGACATACACTCGCCAAGCCACATCCCATAGTCCCTCTGCAGGGATTTGCCCTGGCGATTTGGCATCGCGGCCCCTTGGATCATTCGCGGCTCTCTTCGTTGTCAACCGTAGTGCCCGCCTTCTTGCACGAGGCCCCCGATTTCCTGCTCCCAGCGTGTATGAAACCTACTCCGACGGCGTCAAAGGATTTTCCGCCGCCGCCACTCCCGGTAGGGAGCCATGAGTTGCCCTGGAAACCGTCTTTCGATTTCCGTTTCCACCAGCGCGATCATTTCAAGGGCCGTCTCATTAGGTACATCTTGTCGCTCGCTTTCCTTTTCCAACTCGCTCATCCGGGCGAACAGTTCGTCATCCGTCATGGCTTCAAGCTGATCGGGGAGCGCGCGTACGTCTTTATCGGCGGATTTCACGGGATTTCTCCTCTGTTTATTGAGGAAGGGGCGTGAGCAAAACGACCGCCCGGATTATACTCGACTGGCGCCTCTGTCGGCTGTTCGCATGCTGTCCGCCGTCTCGAAAGTGTGGGGTGGTCCTTGCCCGACCTCGCTGACAACAGGAAGCCCGGCTTTGGTCTGGGCGAACTTCCTTGCAGGCATTCATGTCGAGCATCCTCCAAAGCGCGCCAGCGCGTACAGCCACAAACTTCTCCGTAAAGCAAATGTTCCCCCGCCGCGCCACTTCACGGCCGCCTGCCAGGCAGGCTGACGGTGCCCGGCACGGACGCATAGGCACCGTCAGTCGATCACATGGGGTCATTTCCTTTCATCGCGTTCGACATATGGGTCTTGCATTTGTCAGCATCATTGGATGCGAGGGCTTCCTTCGCCATTGCCAGTTCCTTGTTGGCGTAGTCCTTCTTCATTTCATCCGTGATCGCCTTCACGTCTGTCTCAAGCTTCGCCATCGCCGCCTGGTTACAGACGATATCGGCCTGCGCGAAAACAGAAGGCGCCGCAATAAAGCATAGGATCGCTCCCGCAATCAGTTTCCTCAGCATGTCAAACTCCTATTTGAGAACTGCATCAACACCGGCCTAACAAGGAGGCGTCCCCAACGTTCCACGTCACGCGGACACATCGTCGTGATCGACAGAAAGAGTGCGGGAGTGTCGGCAGTGCTCGAAAAAAATTGTTCGTTCCGGCTACAACCGTAGGGAACAGATCTGGCCTCATGCCGTTCATCCACGGTGGAAGCCGGCATCGTGCCGGCAACTGGAGAACAATCATGATCCTGAAATCAATCACGACTCTCGCCTTCGTCGCGGCATTTGCCGCCCCTGCCCTTGCACAGACCGATGTCGTTTGTGATGCGGCCGCCCTTACCAAGGCCGAACAGCAAATCAGTCAGATCAACGATGGCGCAAAGAAAATCGAATCTGCGAAGGAATTGGCCATGGCCAAGGATGCGATGACGGCCAATGACCTGGAGAAGTGCAAGTCGCATCTCGGAAATGCGATCAAGGGTATGGATGCCATGTAGAGAAATGTACGCGGGGCGGCCTTCAAATCCGTCCCGTGCTTGCCCGTTCTTCTTCGCGGATCAGATCGACGACAGCCCACGGACGGAACTAACTCCGCCGCTGGAAGGCCAGCGCGCGCGGGCAATGGGGCTCGCCGGCTTGCTTGCTCGAGCCGCCGTCCTTCAGCATAGGTTGGCGCCTGCGAGGCTGTCGAGAGCGCAAGGTGGGATGTCCCGACCCTCGCGCCCCCAATAGACCGCCAGGCTTGAAACGGCCTCAAGCGGCCTTTGCCTTTATGTTGGCGGCGGCGACCGCCAATTGGCTGAGCTTCTTGTCGGTGGCGCCTTCCTCCTGAAGCGTGGCATCGAGCAACGCAACCGCTTCCTTCAGACCGAGCTGCTGTGCCCAGGTTTTGAGCGTACCATATCGGGCGATTTCGTAGTGCTCGACCGCTTGCGCGGCAGAAATAAGCCCGGCATCGATCGCCGCAGATCCCTTGAACTCGTCGATGACTTCCTCACCCTCGGCGATAAGGCCTTGGATCGCTTCGCAGGTCTTGCCCTGAGCGCGCTTGCCAAGGAGCTCAAATACCTGGGTCAGTCTTTCGACATGCCCTTCGGTTTCCTCCCGATGTTTTTCGAAAGCCGCTTTGGTGTCGGCGGACTGCGCAGCGCGAGCCATCTTAGGCAGCGCCTTCAGGATCTGCCGTTCCGCGAAATAGATATCCTTCAAAGTCTCGTGGAAAAGCTTTTCTAGATTTGCTTCGGCCATGGTTCACCTCCTTGTTGAGACGGTCATAACCAGCATCATCGATAAAGGTTCCAAGCGCCGGAACCTTTCCGCAGAGGAATGGAATGCGACCATTTCACTTGGCAGTTCCGAGCGGCTTCAATTTCGCGACGCCCCGTCGTCGGAACCTCAGCGCGCGATCAAGTCGATCGCCCGCTGCCATTGCCAAGATCCGATAATTCGAGGACAGCGAGTTCAAAGATTTGTTCGGTTGGCGTTTTCCTCTTCGAGCGCCTTCAGACGCTTCGCCTCGGACACTTCCATGCCGCCGTTGTAAAATGGCGCTTCTGAAACGCCGTGCTTGCGGCAAAGATCAGCGGCTTTTGCGCCTGCCTCCTGCTCCTTCAGCACCGCAATAATCTGCTCTTCCGTAAATCTCTGCTTCTTCATTCGTCCGTCCTCAATGGGCCGGCCTCTAATCCATTCTGGAGGAAATTCTCAGGGGGCAGGTCAGGAAGACCGCTGAGAAGTGAAGATCCTCGGCGGTCCTCGATGATACGCAACAGGACAACGCTACTCCAACACCTCGATGACGGTATGCGTATTCGGGTCGATAATCACACGCCGCTCGTTGACGATCGCGTAGCCATACTTGGGTTCACCCGGGACCGGATAGATCTTGATGGTTTCCGGCACCGTGTCGCCGATAACGACTTCGCCTTCGTAAGCGACAGAAGGGGTTTTCTGCTCAAGCACGTAGGTTCGGACCTCGCCAGGGAGGACGACAGTCGTTGACGTGGTTTGGGCGACGGCAGGCACAGCGATTGGCAAGGAAATCGCGAGTGCCGCGAAAGCGATAACGCGCATGCTATATCCTCAACGCAGAGCCAATTTGGTTCCTGCCGGCAGCGCATTTTATTGAAGGACAGGGAGCTTTACTGGGAACGGAACTAAAGGATTGCAGGGGCATTTCAATCAGGACGAACTTGTTCTCCAAGATCCGAAAGGCAGCCCTTTCATGCGCTCCTCCAATTCGTTACGAGATCCGCGGTACGCCCCAATCGAAGCAGAGATTGTAGATCTGATACCGGCGCTGCGCGCCTTCGCACGGTCGTTTGCAACGTCGCAGTTTGAGGCTGACGATCTCGTCCAAGACACGCTGTTTCGTGCACTTCGCAGCCTCGACCGTTTCGAACCGGGCACCAATCTGAAATCGTGGCTGTTCACCATCATGCACAACGCGTTCCGGACCCAGTACAGGATCCGACAGCGCGAGCAGCCTGTCAGAGCCGACTATTGCACCGAGGTTGCGCTGCCGATGGCTCCGACCCAGGATTGGTATGTGCTCAACAGGCAACTGCGTACCGCGCTGGAAGCCATCACGCCGGAGCATAAGGAGATTCTGATTATGGTGGCGGCGTTCGGATTGAGCTACCAGGAAGCGGCCGCCATATGCCGATGCCCTGTCGGCACGATAAAGAGCAGGCTAAGTCGCGCACGAGAAGAGCTTACACTTGAGATGCATGGAAATCCCTTGAGCTAAGCGGCAAGCGCTCATTGGTGCTGGCCGATCAATCCGAGTGGTAGCCGTATTCCGCTTCAAGGATGCGGAGTCCATCGAGGTACTTTTGTGTTTCCATCCCGCTCGCCAGCGCCTGTTCCAAATTGTCCAATAGATCCGCATGCTTGACCGGGAGGGCAAGTGCGTTTGACGCCGCGCGCCTCACAAAGGCTGGTTCCGGCTCGGCCGGTTCTTTTGTCAGCGCCACGACTGCGCCAACGATCACGGGATCAAAGCCCTTTTCCAGCAATCGCTGAGCCGACCAGCCCGGTCCCTTCTCCAGGACGTCGTGTAAATAGGCCACTACCTTTGCATCCATCCCGTCCACGGCGTTCGCAACACGCTGACAGTGGCTGAAATACGGTTGCCCCGTTTTGTCCAATTGCCCCTGATGGGCCTCCGCAGCAACTTCGCTAGCGTGAAGCAATGCATCGTGCGAGCGCAAGACAGCGCTGTCCATCGGTTCGTTTTCGTTACCCGGTGTTTCAGGCATGGGCCTATTCCTGGTTATGGGCTCCACCAGGTGCCGTCACGCCCTGCAATCCCGCACCTGCGAGCGAAGGATCTCTGCGGGCGGCGTCTGCAAGAGACACGACGCCCACCAGTCTTTTGTCGCGATTGAGCACTGGAAGTCGTCGAACCTGAATATCGCCCATGTTACGGGCAACGTCGCCGATCTCTTCATCTTCAAAGCAGTATTTGACGTCCGCTGACATCACCTCAGCCACTGCCGTATCCCCGTCACGGCCGTCGGCCACGCACCGTACGACGATGTCCCTGTCGGTGATCGTGCCGACCAGCCGGTCATTTTGTCCAACAGGAAGAAATCCTATGTCGTTGTCAGCCATATGGCGGGCGACTGCAGCCACGGAATCATCCGGGCTTACGATATGAACGTTCTTGGTCATGATCTGGGCAACTTGCATGCTCTTAGCTCCTGTCGTTTCTGGAAGCTAAATTCGATGCGACATTGCTATACACCGTCTTCGCTCCACTCGCGGTTGAGCCGTCGTTGCGGCGAAGGCGCCGAAGCTTCCGCTGTGTTGTTTGCTAACGGTCGGCCCTGTCCTTTGTTCCGCTCATTCGTTGCCACTTTCGTGATCGATTTCTTCTGGGCAATTGGAACCGATATTCGATTTTGACGTTGGGGATGAATCGCGAGGTTCATGAGGTTCATCATGCCGACGCTGATCCGGTTCGTTATTTTGAACGTGGGAGTGGGACTTCTGCTTGGGGCAGCAACCGCTGCTTCGATCGTAGTATTCGCTCCGGTCGCCCTCGGGCACGGTGATGGTCTTGATCCGCTTGCGCTCGGGCTGCAGATCTACGCTTTCGGTGCATCGTTTGGCCTCGGTGCCCTGGCGACCGCTTTGATCATGATTGCCGAGGATTGATACGTCCCAAAGTGCGGTCGACGAATTTGATGAACGGCCTTGTGCTCGTCGGGACGACTGAACCGTGGCATTCATATCTGCTCCGTGTCTGCTCCGTGCCGTTGCGCGATCCAAGTGGAACTAACTCCCCCTGCGCAGTTTACGCAAACATCTTGAAGGAGGTCGCGTTGACGATGACGTCGGCAATGCGATCTGGCGGCTGACGCCCGCCGATTGAGAGACCTTTCGAAAATACGGAACCGGTTGCCGAGCGCGCCGTTTCTTCCTGACACGGGAATCCGCCCCCTGCCTACTGATCAACCGCGGCTAACGCCAAAGGAGGTGGCATGAAAGCAGCCGCGTCCCAGGAGAGAACGGACCATTGAGATGCAGGTGATGATCGAGGGACAGTCACGCTTCCGGCCTTTCGGCTTACCTTATTGGGGTTTCGAAGATCTCAACAAGGGAGTTGGAAGCATGACTGCCTCTTATGATTACCATATCGGCGTCGACTACCACAAATCCTATAGTCATCTGGTGGTGCAGGACAGCAGCGGCAAGACGCTCAGATCGGGCCGGGTGAAGAACGATCGCCAGCCGCTCGGTGGGTTTCTGGAACGCTACCGCGAGAACTCGCATGCCGTGGTCGAGGCGACGCGCAACTGGATGGTGATGTACGACTGGCTCGACGACATTTGCGATGATGTCGTTCTCGCCCATCCCTTGAAGGTCAAGGCGATTGCCGACGCCAAGATCAAGACCGACAAGATCGATGCGACGGTGCTCGCGCATCTGCTCAGGGCCGACCTGGTGCCGGAGGCCTGGGCGCCCAGCGAACGAGCAAGAGACCTGCGCGTCGCCCTGCGCGAGCGGATGTTTTACGTGCGGCTGCGCACGATGACGAAGAACCGCATTGTCACGGTGTTTGATCGCTATCCGGAGCAGACGGCACAGCTGAAGAAGCTCGGGGATCTGTTTGGCAAGGCCGGCCGCGTCCAGCTGGCGCAAGTCAACGTCTCGGAGAT
>NZ_JACVAN010000060.1:0-737 GCF_014851895.1 Ensifer sp. ENS11
ACGCCGGCTTCGGTCTTGAGCTTTTCGACCAGTTCGGCCACCGACTTGACCTTGATGCCGGCCTTGCGGCCTTCCGGCTCCTCGGTCTTCAGCACCTTCAGCCGCGCGGTCGTGTCGACACCGAAGTCGGCAGGGGTCTTTTTGTCGAGCGGCTTCTTCTTCGCCTTCATGATGTTGGGAAGCGAGGCATAACGCGGCTCGTTCAGGCGCAGGTCGGTGGTCACCACCGCCGGCAGCTTGATGTCGATCGTCTGCAGGCCGCCGTCGACCTCGCGCGTCACCCTTGCTGTGCCCTCTGGTGCCTTGCCGTCACCGATCTCGACCTTGGAGGCAAAGGTGCCCTGGGCCCAGCCCAGAAGCGCCGACAGCATCTGGCCGGTCTGGTTCGAATCGTCATCGATCGCCTGCTTGCCGACGATGATCAGCCCCGGCTGTTCGGCCTCGGCCACACCCTTGACGATCTTGGCAACAGTGAGCGGCTCGACCTGGTCGTCGGTCTCGACCAGGATCGCCCGATCGGCGCCCATGGCGAGCGCCGTCCGCAGCGTTTCCTCGGCCTTGGCCGGACCGACCGAGACGACCACGACCTCGTCGGCCTTGCCGGCTTCCTTCAGCCGCAGCGCCTCTTCCACCGAGATCTCGTCGAACGGGTTCATCGACATCTTCACGTTGGCAAGCTCGACACCCGAGCCGTCAGCCTTCACCCGGATCTTGACGTTGTAGTCAACCACCCGCTT
>NZ_JACVAN010000061.1:0-640 GCF_014851895.1 Ensifer sp. ENS11
TACACGGCAACCATCGATATTCCTGGCCGGTTTGCACATTCAAAGGCGGTCGGTTCTGTGCTCGGGCTGACGCCGAAACTGAACGAGTCTGGTGAAAGCAAACGGGTCGGGCGAGTATCCTGTTGCGGTGACGCGATGATGCGATCCCTGCTGTACGAAGCAGCGCAAGTCCTGCTTGTAAACGTTAAGAAATGGTCGTGGCTAAAAGCGTGGGCGATGAATATCGCCAGACGCCGCGGGAGGCAAAAGGCGGTTGTAGCGTTGGCCCGACGGCTTGCTGTGATCATGCATCGCATGTGGAGTGACGGAACCGAATTCTGTTGGACACGGGAGAGCTTGCCTGTTGCTGCGTAATTAGCAACCAAGGTGACAAGAACAAAAGGAGACAAGAAGATTCCGCCGACGGTGGAAAGATGTCCTTCGCAGGACGACGGATGGGGTGAGTTCGCTGGTTGTCTTGGTACGGTCGTCTATTGCGATCAGGTCGCCGATTAGATTGTTCCGCCTCATTCTTCTGGTCCCATAGTGGGAGGGCCACGCAGGCCGATCCCGGAGAGAAGCGCGATACTGCGAAGACATCAATCAACCATAGCTACGGACAGTCAGAAGGTGCTTGACCTCACCACGCCGAATAGAGAAG
>NZ_JACVAN010000062.1:0-602 GCF_014851895.1 Ensifer sp. ENS11
GCGCCAACATGCTCTACGACCCCTCGCACTATGTGCTGCAGTGCCTCGACTATCTCGACAACATCGACATCTACAAGGATCGCATCCGGATGTTCCACGTCAAGGATGCCGAGTTCAACCCGACCGGGCGGCAGGGCGTCTATGGCGGCTACCAGGGCTGGGTCAACCGGGCCGGGCGTTTCCGCTCGCTCGGCGACGGCCAGGTCGATTTCGGCGCGGTGTTTTCCAAGATGGCGGCCAATGATTTTACCGGCTGGGCAGTGGTCGAATGGGAGTGCTGCCTGAAGCATCCCGAAGACGGCGCGGGCGAAGGCGCCGAGTTCGTCAGGCACCACATCATCCGGGTGACCGAAAAGGCCTTCGATGACTTTGCCGACGGCGGTACCGACGAGGCCGCCAACCGGCGCCTGCTGGGGATTTGAGGCACGGTATAGAGCCAACGGTGGCGCCTGCCGGGCGATGGCCGCAGTGCGCCCCCGGCCGTAGCCCCTCACCCTAACCCTCTCCCGCAAGCGGGGAGAGGGGACGTGCCACACGGTGCTGCCGAGCGAGAGGAAACGCCGTCGCGATCGCCCTTCTGCCAGCTGCTGGAGGAGGGGATG
>NZ_JACVAN010000063.1:0-549 GCF_014851895.1 Ensifer sp. ENS11
CTTCCAGTTCTTCCCTCTTCCTCTTTTTCTTCTCTCCCTTTTTCTCCCCTCTCTCTTCCCTCCTTCTTTCTTCCCTCTCTTTCCTTCCCTTCTTTTCCCCTCCCTTCCCTTCTTTCTTTCCCTCTCTTTTCTTCTCCCCCTCTCTCCTTTCTCCTCTCCCCCTTTCCTTCTCCTTTTTCTCCTCTTCCTTCCCTTCTCTCTCCCTTTTCCCTTTCTCCCTCTTCCTCCTCCCTCTCCTTCCCTCTTCCCTCCCTCTTCCCCCTTCCCCCCCCTCTTCTCCTTCTTTCCTTCTCCCTCCTCCTTCTCCCTTTCTTCTCCCTTTTTCCCTTCCTCCTTCTCTTCTTCTCCTCCCCCCTCCTTCTCCTTTTCTCTTTTCCTTCCTCCTCCTTTCTCCCCTCCCTCTTCTCTTTTCTCCGCCTCTTTCCTTTTCTCTCTTTTCCTTCTCTCCTTCTTTTCTTCTTCCCTCCTCCCTCTCCCTTTCTCTTCCCTTCCTCTTCCCCCTCTCCTTCCTTTCTTTTCTTCTTCCCTCCTTCCTCCTCCTCTCTCCCT
>NZ_JACVAN010000064.1:0-544 GCF_014851895.1 Ensifer sp. ENS11
CAGCGAGTCCAGCACGCTGTCTGCAACCTGGAAGGTCCAGCCGACCGAGTCGCTCGCCTGGTTCAGCGCGCCGAGTGAGAAGGAGCCCAGATAGCCGCCGCCCTGTGCGGTGAAGGTGGCGCTGTGGGTGTCGAGCGTGTCGACGTCGGCAAAGGTTACCGCACCATTCTGTGCATGCGTTGTCGCATTCTCGCCCGCTGCATTGTCGGCGATCTCCGTCACCGAACCGCTTTGCACCGCAGAGGTGATTACCGGAACGTCGTTGGTGCCGGTGATCACGATCGTCACCGTCTGCACTGCCGTGCCGCCATGGCCGTCGTCGACGGTCACGTCGTACTTCTGCGTCAGCGTCTGGCCGGCCTGCAGGCTGTCGAGCACGCCGTCGGCGACCTGGAAGCTCCAGCCGACCGAGTCGCTCGCCTGGTTCACCGCCGCCAGCGCGAAAGTGCCGAGGTAGCTGGCGCCCTGTGCGGTGAAGGAAGCGCTATGGGTGTCGAGCGTGTCGACGTCGGCAAAGGTCACCGCGCCGTTCTGCGCATGCGTT
>NZ_JACVAN010000065.1:0-526 GCF_014851895.1 Ensifer sp. ENS11
GCGCCTCGTCATAATCCTTCACCCGGATCACCGAAGCGACCGGTCCGAAGATTTCTTCACGCGAGATGCGCATCTGGTTGGTTGCCTCGGTAAACAGCGCCGGCTGCAGGTAGAAGCCGGGCGTGTCGCGCTTCAGAAGCTCGCCGCCGAAGGCGAGTTTGGCGCCTTCCTGTTTGCCGATGGCGATGTAGTCGGTGTCCTGGTTGAGCTGGCTCTGGTCGACCACCGGGCCGATATGGGTGCCGGCCTTCAGCGCGTCGTCGATGGTGAGCCCCTTCATGCGCTCGCCCATCGCCGCCACGAACCGGTCGTGAATGCCTTCGGTCACGATCACCCGCGACGACGCGGTGCAACGCTGGCCGGTGGAGAAGAAGGCGGAGTTGACGGCGGCTTCGACGGCAACGCTAAGATCGGCGTCGTCGAGCACCACGAACGGGTTCTTGCCGCCCATCTCCAGCTGGTACTTGCGATTGTGCTCGACCGAGGCCAGTGCCACGCGTTTGCCGGTGCCGGTCGAGCCGGTAAA
>NZ_JACVAN010000066.1:0-524 GCF_014851895.1 Ensifer sp. ENS11
GTCCAGGTACACGATTCCGCCGACAGCCTGGCGCCGCTTGAAGGAAGGGGCGAGAGGGGGAGAGGAGAGGAGAAGGGAAAAGGAAAAGGAAAGGGGAGGAGAAGAAAAGAAAAAAAGGGGAGGAGAAAAAAGAAGAAAAGAGAAGAGAGGAGAGAAAAGAAGGAAGAAGAGAGGGAAAGGGAGGAGAAGGGAGGGAGGAAGGGAGGGGGGAGGGAGAAAAAGAGAGGGAGAGAGAGGAGGGAGGGAGAGAAGAGGAAAGAGAGGAAAGAAAGAGAGAGAGGGAGAGAAAAGGGGAGAGGGAAAAGGAAGAGGAGAGAGGAAGAAGAGAGAGAGAGGAAGGGGGGAAGAGGAAAGAGAGAAGGAAGAAGAAGGATAAGCGGGAAGACCACATCAGGGAAAGGAAGACTGAAGAAGAAAAGATGCCGGGGAAGAGAGGGAAATAAAAAGGGAGAGGGAGAGATAAAAAGGAAAAAAAGAAAAGGAGAAAGGGTGGAAGAAGGATGAGAGATAGAGAGAAGAAGGGG
>NZ_JACVAN010000067.1:0-522 GCF_014851895.1 Ensifer sp. ENS11
CGCTCGACACCCATAGCGCTTCCTTCACCGCACAGGGCGCCAGCTACCTCGGCACTTTCGCGCTGGCGGCGGTGAACCAGGCGGGCGACTCGGTCGGCTGGAGCTTCGAGGTCGCCGATGGCGTGCTCGACAGCCTGCAGGCCGGCCAGACGCTGACGCAGAAGTACGACGTGACCGTCGATGACGGCCATGGTGGCACGGCAGTGCAGACGGTGACGATCGTGATCACCGGCACGAACGACGTTCCACTGATCACCTCTGCGGTGCAGAGCGGTGCGGTGACGGAGATTGCCGACGGTGCTGCGGGCGAGAATGCGACAACGCATGCGCAGAACGGCGCGGTAACCTTTGCCGACGTCGACACGCTCGACACCCATAGCGCTTCCTTCACCGCACAGGGCGCCAGCTACCTCGGCACTTTCGCGCTGGCGGCGGTGAACCAGGCGGGCGACTCGGTCGGCTGGAGCTTCGAGGTCGCCGATGGCGTGCTCGACAGCCTGCAGGCCGGCCAGACGCTGACGC
>NZ_JACVAN010000068.1:0-499 GCF_014851895.1 Ensifer sp. ENS11
TGACCTGAGACCCATCTTCCCTCCATTTTTCAGGAGAGTCGTTGGTTTCAATCTGACTTCAAGCGGCCTGTTTTTCCATAGCCATTTTCATTGCGAATTCGCTGGGTGTGATATTTCCGAGCGATGAGTGTGGTCTGTTTCGGTTGTAGTCCTCCTTCCACGCTGTGATGTCCGTCCGCGCCTGTGTCAGCGATGAGAAGAGGGTTTCGTTGAGGCATTCGTCGCGGAAGCTGCCATTGAAGCTTTCAACGAAACCGTTCTGCATCGGCTTGCCAGGTGCGATGTAATGCCATTCGACGTGTGTGCCCTGGCACCACTTGAGAACGGCCATGCTGGTCATTTCCGTGCCATTGTCAGAGACAATGGTCCTTGGCTTTCCGCGCCGTGCGATGATCGTATCCAACTCCCGAGCAAGCCGCAGCCCTGAGAGTGACGTGTCGGCGACTAGCGCCAAGCACTCACGGGTGAAGTCGTCGACAACGGCCAGGACGCGGAAGCG
>NZ_JACVAN010000069.1:0-498 GCF_014851895.1 Ensifer sp. ENS11
TGGCTTCACCGAGGTCGCGCCGGAAGATCAGCAGATCACCCTCCCAGTGGCCGAACTGAGACCGATCGGCAATGAAATCAGGGCGTTGGCTGATCCTGCAGTCCAACGGGATCGAGCCGTCGCGGGGTTTGCGGGAGCGGCGCGGGCGGCGCTTGCGACGGCCTTCTGGCAGATGCTGATAGAGCTCCAGCGCCTGATCTTCCTTGCCATAGATGAAGCGATAGATCGTCTCGGTGCAGACACGCACGGCGCTCACGCCATCGGCGAACAGGCGACCGGCGATCTGTTCCGGTGACCACAACGCCTCCAGCTGCTCGATGACCAGTGCGCGCAATTGCGGGTGCCGCATCAGCTTCCTCAAACGCCGCCGCCGCTCTTTGCGGATGTCGTCGGCAACCGTTGGGAAGTAGCCGCTGTATTCGGGCAGTTCGCGATCGTGGAATGTATTGCGCCTGATCTCGCGATAGATGGTGGAACGGTGACGACCGAGTTGGCGCG